>JBIINW010000041.1:0-17294 GCA_044337245.1 Sediminibacterium sp.
AGAAAAAAATTCACATCCATACGAGTGTTTTAGGTTCACTTTTTGTTTTCAGTACAATTTCAATAAGCCGCTTGGCGTAAGAAAAACCGCAATCTGAAATTGTAAATATTACCTAAGTCAACATTTTAAATCTTGGAGTAAATTACGAAAAACAAGTTGGTAAATTTTAATCGTTAGTAAGGCTGATTTAAACGCATCTCTGTCAATTCAAACTATTAATGAAAAGTAAATGTAAAATGGATAGACAGCGATATATTTGATTTTGAACCGCCAGTTAAATATGATCTTTGGTACGATAGAGCGGCATTTCATTTTCAAGCCGGACAAGATAAAATTGAAAGTACTTGAGTATTGTTAGAATTCTGTTGATGGAATCTTAATTATTGGAACATATTCGGTTGATTCCTCCCCCATATATAGCAGATAGAGAAAACAATACGATGAAGGTGGAATAAAGCAAAATTTCCATCAAATCGTTTTTTTTTAACAATAATGGTTATTTTGTACTCATGAAAAAGCGACTTTTTAATTCTAGATACTTTCTTATTGCTTCTATTATGCTATTGGTAGTAGCCTGTAGTAAAAAAGATCAAATTACTGCTCCTACAGTTCCACCTGTAGTAACACCACCAGGTGGAAATACCATTAGTCCTCCAACCCCTTTTGGATTTTACGTGGTTGGATATTTTCCTAGCTATCGCGATCCTTCTCTTGTAACAGATCAGAAATTTCGGATGTGTAATGTAGTAAATTATGCATTTGCCAATGTTACTTCAACAGGCGGATTAACAGTTGCTAATCCTTCTGTATTTTCTACTATTATTTCAAAAGCAAAATCGAATAATGCAAAAATATTCATTAGTATTGCTGGCCTGGCAGCCGATTTTAAAAACATGGCTACTACACCGAGTGGACGAAATGGCTTTGTAAAATCAATCATGCAAGTAGTAAGAGCTTATGGATTAGATGGAGTAGATGTAGATTGGGAATTTCCTAGAACTGATGATGGAACTGATATTACCTATACCGCATTTATGAAAGAGTTAAGCGATTCCTGCCATACAGGGGCTAAGTATTATTTATCTGCCGCAATAACTGCCGGAAAATATGCCGGAGCAGTTCGTGATGCAATTAATAGTAGTTTATGGACCAATAACACGGTTGATTTTTTTAATATCATGGCATACGACGATTTTAGTACAACTGCTCCATTTAAACACCATAGTGATTTAGCACTGGCTCAAACTTCTTTAAATTATTGGATTAGTTCAAGAGGTATGCCCGCTTCTAAAGCAGTTTTGGGAATACCGGCATACGGAAGACCAAGCGGTATAACACAAACGGGTACAGTATTAACCTACACTACCATTACCAACGGATCGGGTAGTGCATTTTCAGATTCAGCAGTAGTAAGTGCAGGTGGCTTTAGCAATTATACTATTTATTATAATGGATTGCCTACTGTAAAACGCAAAGCTAAATTGGCACAATCGATGGCCAATGGGATTATGATGTGGGAGAAAGGACAGGATCGTACCGATGGCTTGTCTTTGTTAAAAGCTGTATGCGACACCTTAGGAAGGGCGTATTAAGATTTTTTTGTTTTACGGTAGATAAAGTTACAAACAATAGTATAATCTTATGACGCACGATTTAAGATCAAAATTTAGGCTGATAAATCTGATATTGATCATTTCATTTTATTTTCTCTTGCAATCTTGTTATGTATCCCGTGCCTATAGAAATAGAAATTTCAGATTAACAGACCTAGATAAGTTAGAAAGTTTGCCTCTTTTGCCATCAGAAAAACCTTTTGAGTTTGCATATAAATTGAATAGACAAAAAGCTTTCTCTGCTTTTTTAGACAGTAATTTGTACAATACCAATACCTATTCTTTTTTAGTAATAAAAAACGATAGTATTGTATATGAAAAATATTTTGACGATGTTACTGAAACCACAAAGCTTCCATCGTTTTCCGTGGCTAAATCTTTTGTTGGCACCCTTGTGCAAATGGCTATTGAGGATGGCTACATAAAAAGTTTGCAGGAGCCGATAACAAATTATTTAGGGTTTTTAAAGGAGAATGATAACAGATTCGAAAACATAACAATTCAACATGTTATGAATATGGCTTCTGGAATAAAGAACAGCGAAGATTATAGTAATCCTTTTGGTGATGTATTGCATTTAGGGTTTACTAAAAATCTTAATAATCAATTAAAAAAACTAAAAATAGAAACTACCCCGGGAAATTTTGATTACAAAAGTGTGAATACGCAACTTTTAGCAGCAATAATTGAAGTTAGTACACAACAAAAAGTGCAAGATTATTTTGTAAAGAAAATTTGGTATCCATTGGGCATGCAATATGAAGCTACTTGGAATATTGATAGTAAAAAACATCAATTGGTAAGAGCATTTTGCTGTATCAATGCCGCTACAAAGGATTTTGCAAAACTCGGGAAATTATATTTGCAAAAAGGAAATTATAATGGCAAACAACTTATTAGCGAACAGTATATTACTAACAGTACCAACTCGGATAGTATGCAACAGAATGGAGGCTACAAGAACCAATGGTGGGCTGGAACCCCTTTCGTTTATTTTAAGGATTCTTTAGCTGCTATCAACTTTATTTCTATTACACCAAAAACGACTTTCAACAAAAGAATCTTATATAATGATGTTACCTACTATTCAGTGAAAGACGAATTGGCTCCGTATTATGCTGAAGGAATTTTAGGACAGTTCCTTTACGTAAATCCCAGAACCCAAACTATCATTGTGCGCATGGGCCATTATTGGAAAAATAAAAGATATAATAGTGAATTAAGTTTAATTACAGCATCAGATAATTACTTAACTCGATTATTGAGTAATTCTAATACTAATAATAACTGACCTTTTAAAGCTGGTTTTAAAATGTATCATTTTTATTTCTGGTTGCATTGATTTGTAATTAATATATTTTAATAACTTGTAGCGTGTATCTTCAAGATGGACCAAAAGAATCAAAATACTATTATTATGATTCAAATAATAAGACTGGGTACTAATATTTTATTTGTTATTTGCTTTAGCATTATAGCTCTTAATTCTTATGGGCAGCTTAAAAAAAAGAATGATCCTGGATATGACTCTATTCAGATGTCATATTTCAAGCTTTTGTCCAAGATCAATTGTATTAATTATGCTGATAGTACATACAATTTCGTAAATACAATTATAAATAGTAAGCCTCCTTTATCAATTGCTGGCTGGGATTCGAATATGGTATCTTCCTTTTATTTACGTTTGGGAGAATCTTTATCTTTTTGTGGAGACTACTCTCGTGCAATATCTATTTATGACAGTTCCTATTTAAGTTATTCAAATAATCGTAAAATAAATAGTCAGTTTAAGTCTACTCTTGCGGATACAATTTTTGCAAATAGTTTACAACTTGTTAATGCAAATGGCTATATAACTAAATTGGCCAAAAATACCAGCATCATTATAATTGGCGAGGCACACTATATCCCTGAACATAGGATATTAACCTATTCTTTATTGAAATCTCTCTACAATCAGGGTTATAATTTTTTGGCTTTAGAGACTATACAAGATTCAATTTTTGTGAATAATGATGTTAGTATTCGAAATGGGGTTTATTCTAACGAGCCCACTTATGCAAACATGATTCGTTATGCCCGAAAGATAGGATTTCGTATAATACCATACGACTGTACTACCTGTAATTCGATGACTGAAAGAGAAGAAATTGCGGCAAAAAAAATCGTTTCAGTATTGGAAAGTAATAAAAATGCTAAGATAGTTTTGCATACTGGCTTTTCTCATGGCTCTGAAGTTGCGATTCCTGGTGTTTTTTCCCCCTTAGGATATTTATTAAAGAGCAAGACTGCTATAGATCCATTGACAATTAATCAGTCATTTGTGAAAGAAACGATTTTAAATTCTTATTCTAGTTATATTAATAGTTTTTTAGGCAAGAAGTATTCTTTATCGGAGCCAATGATAATACTTGATTCCACAAAGACGCCAATAGATTTTTCGGAACGAACTGGGGTAGTTTTTGATCTTCATGTTGTTAATCCCAAATTTGAAAATCTGAGTGATCATTTCCTTAATAATAATACAGATTTGAAAAGAACATCAATAACCCTCTCAGAGTCAGAAATTTCAAATGGGTTAATAGTTCAATTATATTCGAAAAAAGATGGACAATTGATTGAGACTTTTGACAAAATTATTCCAGTTTGTCAAAAAATAATTTCAAAAAACAAAAAGTACAACATGATTTCTCCTACGGGACTTTATTATTTAGTTGTAAGAGATAAGAATAATGTAATAGTGTCAAAAAAGCTTCATAATGTTCAATAGAGAGCTAAGGTTCCGACTCGAAAGATTTTATCAATTACAACATCCAGTAACTACAAAAACTTCAACTAATCTTATGATTTTCTAGTCAAGTAAAATAATATGGGTCGTGTTAAAGAGATCAACGTTTTCTGGATAATCTTATAATATACCTGTAAATCAACTATTCTCTTATAAAATCCAATTGAATTGGTATTCTAGCGGCGCTTTAATACCAGAGCGTTCAGCAATTTTTTTAAATCTTTCTGGAAGTGACATTAGATAATCTCTGCCTTTTTCTGCTGCACTATTTAAATTGCAGATATTGGCAATGTTCCATTCTTTTATAAGCGATTCTAATATGAAGGTATAATCCATAGTTGTATATACCCCTAACCGTTGCGCCGCATCGCTAAAATGAGACCAGGTAGTACCTATTTTTTCGCCTTGTTGCCGCATGAAATGGGCAGGCATCACAATTTTTTTCCGCATCATATTTTCAAAAGCCAACATCATTTCGCTGGGATCAATTTCAAATATTTGACTCACAAAACTTTTATAGGCTTTTGCATGGCGGGCTTCATCTGCAGCAATCACCCCACAAATTTTAGATAACTGCTCATTGCCGTGCTTTTTGGCTATGGTAGCTGTTCTTCTGTGCGATATATTGGTAGCTAACTCTTGAAAAGATGTATATACAAAGTTCTTATAAGGATCCCTTGCCGTTCCAATTTCCATACCATCTGCAATCAAATGTTGGGTAGTAATTTCCATTTGTTTCATATTTACCCTGCCAGATAAATAGATATACTTATTTAACAAATCTCCATGTCTGTTCTCTTCTGCTGTCCACATTCTAATCCATTTACTCCAACCCTGTGGCTCCGATTTGCTGATTCCTTCAACATCCATTAGCCAGCTTTCATAGGTTGGAAGGGCTTCTTCTGTTATGATATCACCCACTAATACTGCCATATAATCGTAAGGCAATTCCTTACATTGCTGCTGTATTTCTTTAATTTCCTTCGTAAATGCTGGGTTATTGCTCTCAGGTAAAAAATCTGCCGGTTGCCAATTGGTATCTATGTTTTTTAAAAATTCTCCAATGATGTTTTCTATTTT
This sequence comes from Sediminibacterium sp., assembly GCA_044337245.1. GTDB lineage: Bacteria > Bacteroidota > Bacteroidia > Chitinophagales > Chitinophagaceae > Sediminibacterium. The sequence continues at coordinate 5,482 of JBIINW010000041.1, forward strand.
TTGACCTAAAAATTGCATTACTTCAATTCTGATGGGATTCAATGGCATGGATAAGTTGGGATTGTTTGATTTTCTTTATTAATTAGCTTAATCTGTAAAGGTAACGTTTAAATAGGGTTATTAGATGCGCCTAATTTTATAAAGCAGCATCTACCAGACTTTACAACAATTACTCCTGAAGCTGGTAACAATTTTTATTCGGAAACCCCTACATCGAGATAGGAAACCATGATTTTATTTTATTATAATGCATTACTGAAATATTTAATCCCAGTGATGCATTATAATAATGTAGGTTTTATTTGTTTAGCAGGTATTTTTTTATAGCAGGGGTAGAAATGATTTTGTCTAAGGCCGATAATTCTTAGTTAAGCTCGGCAGTTAATTCAACAAACGATATATAAGCACTGTCCGTTGGTTTGTCCTCTCCAGTTTCCAATTCAAGCCTCCATCAATTGTTTTCCAAAAACCACCACCCACTGCACCAAAATAGTATTCTAGTTTTCTTTTAGAACTTCCGGCAATTCCCAATGATCTGCCTCCGCGATTGGGTCCAATATTGCGCCAGTTCATTCCTTTGAAAACAGAGTTTGAATCGGGGGAAGTTTTCTAAGCAATATTCTCTTTATTACTCAAAACAAATGCTAGTACAATTATGGAGATTCGAATACATACATTTCTTTTCATAACAATCATATTGATGTAATATTGATGAAACTGAGTGAACCATTTAGCCAATTAGTTTTTAGGCGTTTCTTTTTCTTTTTCCTTCATTCTGTCTACATAACTCACCCCATCTGTGATCCACTTTTCGGCAGGCTTGCCTAATAAATAATGATCAAACCATTCCCGCTGTCTTTTCTGATAATCAATTTGATTTTCTTTCTTCGTGAAATTATGATTCTCATCAGCATATACCAACATCACAAAAGGTTTTTCCATTCTGCGCATGGTACCATACATTTCAATTCCCTGGTGCCAATCTACCGCTCCGTCTTTATCGCCAAAGGTTACTAATAAAGGGGCTTTAATTTTGCTTGCATTAAACATAGGAGAGTTGCGAATATGCGCTTCTGTTCTTTCATACCAGGGTCCATCAAATCTACCTTGACTGGTTTCAAAAATTTTCTGGTCAGGTGTTCCGCTGTTCCAATAAATAGAGAGCGACATGCTGATTAAATCGGTTAGAGGAGCACCAGCAATGGCAGCTTTAAAAATATCTGTTTGGGTAATTAAGAAAGAAGTTTGATACGCACCCCAGCTATGACCCATTATGCCCACTTTATTGGCATCAATCATGCCTGTTTTTAAAACTTCTTTTACACCTGGCACAATGCAATTAACTGCACTCATTCCCGGGTCGTTGGTTTCATAAACAATATCTGGTTGAAACACAAAATAACCATTGGTAGTATAATTGGTTGTATTGTATGCCCTTCTAATACTTGGTGCAACATAATTGTGTACATTATTAGATAGTATTTCATACATATAAACAATCATCGGGTATTGCTTGCCCGGCTGGTAGTTGGCAGGATAGTACAGTGCACCTTGCATTTTTTTGCCTAGCTTATTGGTGAAAGCAATCAACTTACTCTTACCCCAATAATAATTTTGCTGTTGTGCATTTGTATTAGCTACTTTTTGCTCTTTGCTAAAATTATCCGAAATAAATAGTTCCGGCGATTGGTCATAGTCTTGCTTTACATAAGCAAACACATTCGCATTGCGGGATTTTGTTAAGCGATTTACTTGTAAGTCTTCGAAAAGTAGTTTTTCGGTTTTGCCATTTTCATATTTGTAATAACCAAACTTTTTAGTTTTATCACCATAGGCAGAAAAATATAAGGGGGTAGCATCATCCAAGTAAATTTCTTCAAAATCTACTCTCGACACCCTGAAAGCAATCTCTTCTTTTTCTCCATCTGTTATTTTCCGAAAATTGCTGCCATCAGGGGCTACAGCCCAAATATTGTACTCATCGTACAGCAACACCTCTTTATCGCCTTTAATCCAACCCCCAATGCCAAATGGAGGTTTGGTAGCAGGATGATCATCCCGGGTATTCCAAAAATCGGTTTTAATAGCAGCAGTTATATTAGTTTCTTGCTCCGTTGCTATTTGATAAGTAAACCAATTTTTATCCTTAAAATAAAGCAAGAATCTTCCATCCGGGGAAGATTGTGGCGAAGTGTAAAATCCATCTTGTAGTTTGGTGAATAACAATTTGCTTTCACCTGTTTTGGTATTTACTAAATTAAAATCGGCATAGTCTTCCTTGAAAGCGGGCTTATATTTTTTATCCGTAGCAATGATGGCGTATTTTTGATTACCAGTAAGTGACGCGTCTGGAAATACTTCCGTAGCTAATTGATAAAAGGTATTCTTGTCGGTATTCCAAACTGATAAGTAGTTGGCATTTTTATCTTGCTGGTAGGTGATTTTTTGCCGAGGTTGAATTTCTGCATCTTTCCAATGCCAAACATCGGCTAATTTACTATCCGACCTCATCGATTTTTTAGCTGTTTCTAGTTGTAAGCTATCTTGTTTTGTTTTTGAACTATCCCCTGTTTTTTTTTCTTCTTTCCTAGGGGTAGCCGTCCAGGTTTGAACACCAAAAAATACGGCACTCATATCGTCACTCATTCGGAGTGTAGATAAATTGTGCACCCGCATACCAGCAGGGAAGCCAGTTATTTTAAGTGGGTCAAATACCAAGATTGCAGGATTACTCAAGCTGGTACAGCTATACACTTGCGCATTTTCTTCCTCAAATCCCTCTTTTTTAAATGTTTTGAAAAAACTAAAACCCCCACCATTTTTAGCCCAGGTTAATTTAGAAAATTTCAATGTATCACTGGCTACTACTTTTAGCGTATAGGTATCTAAATTAAATAATTCAACGGAGTTGCCCGCAACGTTAGCCGATTCTACTATATAGGATAAATAGTCGCCTTTTTTATTAAATGCATATTCAGTTACATTGCCAATGGTTCTGGTTGAACTATCGCTTAAATTTTTTACCAGCAGAACACTGCCTTTGTCTTTATTATCTTTAGGAGGCGCTACAGTAACCGCTAAAAATCGACCATTTTCTGAAAATCCAAATCGAGTAACATTGGCAATGCTTTCAATTTTTCCGGTCGAAAGATTTAATAAGCCCATTTTGTACTCAATCGGCTTGCTCTGGTCTCTTAATTTTTCGGCTTCTTTAAAGGGAAGTCCAATTCGATAAGCCAACCATTGATTGTCCCTTGAAAATTCAGGACTGCTGGCAAATGCCAATTTGTATGTTTTATTAGTGGCACGGTTTACCACGAACAAACTGTCATTATCTTCCTGAACTGTTATTTGATAAGCAATCCAGCTTCCGTTTGGAGATAATTCACTGGCACCGATACTTTGCCATTTGCCATAGTCTTCGGCAGTTAAATTTTTTTTCTGGGCTTGGGATGGCGCTCCCCATATTAATAGGCAGAGCAAGAAAGTAGCTATCTTTTGCATGCAAGTATATTTTTAGACAAGTTAATGAAAAAATCTTGATCGTAACTGCAACTTAATTTCTGTCTTTGTAGTTGGTCTTATACTAGAATATCCGGAGACGCGTATCACTAAATTCGGGTAGGGGTAACTTCTAAATCGTTTGACAATCATCTGCTTCGTGGTAGCTTAAAAGCGAAATAATCATCCTAGTTTTTGGTCGCTGATCAGTATGCTCGAAAAGGAGGATGACTTAGATAGCTTTCAGTATTTGTTACTATATTAGAACTTTATTATACGCGATGTAAGATGATACAAAATTGCTTGCCGGAAGATTTGGAGTTGATACTTGCACTTTATAGGTCTGCTACCGATTATCAAAAAGAAAGATTCATTAGCCATTGGCCGGAATTTGACAGAGAAATGGTTATTCAAGAAATTGTAGAGAATCGACAATGGAAAATGATAATCGATGGGGAGGTGGTATGTATTTGGGCTACCACTTTTTCCGACCCCTTGATTTGGGAAGCAAAAAACCTAGATCCAGCCGTTTATATTCATAGGATAACTACCCATCCTGATTATAGAGGGAATGGGTTTGTACAAAAAATTGTAGCGTGGGCTACCTTGTATGCAACCCAGCATAGTAAACGGTTTGTTCGTATGGATACGGTAGGTGAGAATCAAAAATTAATTAAACACTATACGGGTTGTGGGTTCCTGTTTCTGGGTCTCTTTCAATTGACTAACACGGATAAACTCCCACAACATTACCATAATGCAGTGGTAAGTTTATTTGAATTGGGGGTATAAAGCAGCCGCTTTCTCAGTTCCGAAAATTTAGTTGGCTAGTTATTTTTCGCCACTAAGTATGCTTAGAAATAGGGTTTTGTTTATTTTTTCAGGATTTTTGCTTATATTATGTTCCATAAATCCACTTCATGCAATACCGTTTTGTTAGAATTTCTCTGATGCTATGTTCCTTGCAATTGATTTCAGCTTGTCTTGTATCTGCACAAAGCCATACTTCAACTGCTAGCGAAGTAAAAAAATTAACTACAGCGGGCCTTATTACTCAAGTTGAAGTGATTCGCGATAAATGGGGCATTAATCATATCTATGCGCAAAATGAACATGATTTGTTTTTTGCACAGGGTTATTGTGCTGCCAAAGACCGACTGTTTCAATTTGAAGTATGGAGAAGGCAGGCTACTGGTACTACTGCCGAAATATTCGGAGTCCGCGAACTGAAACGTGATGTGGGCACCCGCTTATTTCAATATCGGGGTGATATGCATAAAGACCTAGAAAAATACCATCCACGGGGTGTTGCCATCATACAGGCCTATGTGCAAGGCGTAAATGCTTATATCAAACAAGTAAAAGAAAATCCCAACCTCTTACCCCTTGAGTTTTCCTTGTTGAAAATTCAACCCGGTGAATGGACACCCGCGGTTGTGATATCCCGCCACCAGGGATTGTTAGGAAATATCACCCAAGAACTGAACCTGGCCCGAGCAGTTGCCAAAGTGGGTGCTGATAAAGTGAAAGATATCGTGTGGTTTCATCCAAAGCAACCAGATCTTACCCTCGATAGCACCATTCCAACTAATCTGTTAAACAAAGATATTCTTGCACTTTACAATGCCTATCGTAAAGAGTTAATTTTTCAGCCAACGGATATTGGAGAAAAAGACGATGATGCCGTAATGAATTCGACTATTCTCCCCGAGCCCGATTTGTTTTTACAAGCGCAGGAAATGGAAGGCAGTAATAATTGGATTGTATCAGGCAAAAAATCTGCCAGTGGCTTTCCTTTGTTAGCCAATGATCCTCATCGGAAAATTGTAGTTCCTTCTTTGCGGTATATGGTTCATCTGGTTGCGCCCGGATGGAATGTAATTGGAGCTGGAGAGCCCGAAATACCCGGCGTGTCTATAGGGCATAACGAATACGGTGCATGGGGTCTCACCATTTTTGAAACCGATGGGGAAGATTTATATGTGTATGATTTGAATAAAAATAACCTCCATCAATACTGGCATAAGGGAAAATGGTTGGATATGAAAATTATCCGCGATACCATTCGCGTTAAAAACAGTGAGCCCGTTATCGTGGAACATGCTTACACACTGCATGGTCCTGTTTGTTATATCGATTCGGCAACTGGAAAGGCATTTGCTGTTCGGGCTGCCTGGTTAGAGCCGGGCGGAGCACCCTATCTGGCTTCGCTTCGAATAGATCAGGCAACTAATTGGGAGAGTTTTCGGGAAGCCTGTTCTTATAGCCATATTCCGGGTGAAAATATGATTTGGGCCGATAAAAAAGGAAATATTGGATGGCAGGCTGTAGGCATTATACCCGTTCGGAAAAATTTCAGTGGGTATGTGCCTGTTTCGGGTGATGGCCGCTTTGAGTGGGATGGATTTTTACCTATCAAGGAAAGACCCCATTTGCTAAATCCGGAGCAAGGATTTTTTGCCACCGCTAATCAAAACGTAACGCCGGCAAGTTACAACAGATGGGATGCTATTGGATATACTTGGGCGGATCCTTTCAGGGGCGACCGAATTAATCGGGTACTTTCTCAAAAATCCGTCATCGATTTACCAACCATGGGAGCCTTGCAAACAGATTATTTCTCTATCCCCGCCAGTAAATTGGTTCCGCTCTTACAAAGCCTACCTATTACAGATACCCTCCTGCAAAGTGTTATTACCTATTTTAGAAACTGGAATTATGTGTTGGATAAAAACAGTATCGCCGCCGGAATTTATGTGGCCTGGGAAAAGGAAATCGCCGCCGCCTGTACCCAACGATTTATTCCGGAAAGCATTCGAGGCTATGTGAGCTTTCAATTAACGAGCCTGATTGAGCGCTTAGAAAATCCGGCCCCCTATTTTGGTGAAAATGCGCTGCAAAGCAGAAATGAGTTACTATTATCTGCCTTTAAAAAAGCGGTTCAAAATTTACAAAAGAAATTAGGAGCTAATAGGGAAGGATGGGTATATGGACAAGCCAACTACAAACATATTAAGTTGGAACATCCGCTGGCACTTTTGGTGAATGGCAATCTTAAGCCACTGCTAAATATAGGACCTTTGCCCAGAGGGGGGAATGGACAAACCCCTGGTTCAACTGGCGGAACTGATAATCAAATGAGTGGTGCCAGTTTTCGGATATTGGTAGATACCCAAGACTGGGATAAAACTTTGCTGATCAATTCACCGGGGCAGTCGGGCGATCCGAAGAATCCTTTTTATAAAAATTTATTTGAAACCTGGGCAAATGACCAATACTTTCCGGCGTATTATACCAAGAAGAATATTCTGGGGGTGAAAGCGTCTCAAACCTTGCTACTGCCCAAATAAAGGGTGATGGTAGAGAATTGAACTTTTATTCTGTTCTATTGTAATATTTTAATGAGAAATATTCTTGCAATTGGATTCAGCTTAGTGCTCATAATCTTTGGAATTGCAGTTAATGCCCAAACGCTTCAGCCTGTAGCCGAACAATCTAGTATTCAGTTCCGGATTAAAAATATGGGAATCAACACAGGAGGTACTTTGGCTGGGTTGCGGGGAACTATTTTGTTTGATGAAGCTAAACTCAGCACTTCGTATTGTAAAGTAACTGTGGATGTGACTACTATTGATACGCGCTCCAAAGGGCGGGATAATCATATCAAGAAAAGTGATTATTTTGATGTGCTAGCTTTTCCGGTTATAAGTTTTCAATCTACCCAGATAACTGCGCTGCCTAATCAAACGGGATATCGTATGCAGGGCATTTTAACCATCAAGGGAGTGAGTAAGCCCATTAGTTTTCCTTTTCAGGCCAAAAAAGAAAAATCAGGATATCGCTTTATTGGTGAAATGCAATTGAACCGACTTGATTTTGGCGTGGGTGAATCGAGTTGGATTTTATCTTCCCCCGTTACTGTTCAGTTGAATGTATTGGCGATTCAATAGTTTTTTAATAGCAGTGGGTTTAGTAATCGTTTTATGAGCGGTAAGAAAAAATGATAGGAGCTTGCTTAATTTTTCACACAGCGAACCGAGAAGCCAAAAGCTTTAGTAGGGAAATAACGAAAAGCATTTCCAAAATTATATGCCTGATAGTAGAGCCAGGCGAAACTGGTATAATTAACCGGTGAGGCCCACCAAACAGCAAATAAGCCTCCATAATTAAAAAATCCATAATCGTATCGATACCCACCCGGCAATCCGTTAAAACCACTTTCATTGGTTCCATTTCCGTTCAGTTCCCATCCGCTTATGCTTTTTAATTTTTTGCCTGCTGCTTCATTGCCGCCTATAAAATCCGTTAATTGCTTCCATTCTACATCACTGGGTATATGCCAACCTGCAGGAGCAAGTCCACGCGAATCATTTACTGCATACCAATTGTATAATTTTCCATATTTGCTGTCGTTGGCAGGATCGTTGTTGTAATAACACCAAGCGGGTTTTTGTTCTTTGCCTGCTTTTTCCCAGTCTTCTGCTGTTTTGGCATAGGGAACTGAATCGCCATTGCGGAAATGCGCCACTTTCAGGTTCTGCGTCATCCAAATTTGGTTGCCGATTTTTACCCCAGTTATTTCATTGGGTAGGTATACTTTATTTTTTATTGATGGGTATTCTGACTTATCCAGCGTACTTCTAAATTGAAACAATCCATTCAATGTCAATAAGGCTAATACTATTTTGAATGTTATTAATAGTTTCATTTACTAAACGATAAGGTATTTACTATCGGTTCGCTTTATTCTACAACTCTCCAATATGTGTATAAAGGTAGGAAAGGTTTAATTGCATTACAAGTTTTGAATTGATACTTGATTTTTTTCCTTATTTTCCGTCTTATTGCAACGGCAGCATCATTACTTTTGCTTTTATCTAAAATCACCGCTCTTATACTAGAACGCAAGCAGCTATTTCATTTGCTCTCTAGCGATAAGTGAGTCAATGTATTTACCCGTTGTTTTTTGGTCACCTTACTCCAGATTAATAATGAACACTCGAAACTATCTACGCCTTTTTCACACGTTGGCAAGATTCAAATAGGAAAAGAAATTCTTTTGTAAGTTTATCTACCAGTTTAATCAATACCTGGAAGCACCCAATCAGTAAGTATATTTATTAGCGGGTTTAATTGGTAACAAGGGGTTTATTAACAGAGGTTTTCAATTTAAAATTAGTATGCGTATTGTATTAACAGTACAGATGAACCGACTTGAATATAAAAATGTGTGCATTCAGTGTTTGCTGAATGCACACATTTTGATTTTATAGAAAGAATTGCCGATAAGTTTTTCGAAGATTTTTTTAAACCTTATTGGATTTTCGAATTGAACTCTACTTCTATGTCTGTAGCAGACTTTGAACTAGTTACCAAATCATTTGCAGCCTTGCCGGGTGGGGTTGCTGGATAGTGTCGTAGGGTGATTTTTACTTTTCCAGTAGTTGTAGCACCCGAAGTAGTCCAGGTACTGGTTAAACCCAGTGGAACTCCATTGGGATCATTATCCAATCCTGAAATGGTAATATTGCTTCCGGAAGCTACCTCATAATAAAACCGATGCGCATCTGCTTCCTCCTCAATTTCTTCGGTTATATCTTCTACCGGATTGGTAGTTTTATTTAATAATTCCAGCGTAACCGAATAGGTTTTATTGGGTGCCAAGGTAATGTCATCCTTTGTGGGTGCATTTCCTCCGGGGCCGTCTGGATCATCATACTGAAAACTTACAGTATTTCCTCCTCCTACAGGTACAAAATTAATCTTAAGGGTTGTGATTACTTCTTCTTCGTTGGGTTCTTGGGCATCTTTTTTACAAGAACTGATGCTAAATAATAATACCAATAGAGCAAGTACGGTTGATTGTAATGGCTTTTTCATTTTTTTCAAGTTTTGTTGTTTTATAATAAAAAAATTAGAGCTGAATTTTTATACGGAAGCTGATATTTCGTCCCATTTCGTCGGTAAAATATCGCATACTATTTAGGTAGTCGCGATAAACTGTGTTCATTAGATTACGCGCTCCTAGGCTAAGTGTTACCGGTTTGTTTATTAGTTGAAGGGTGCTGCTCATTTGCAGGTTAATCAGCGTGTATGCCTCTGGTGCTGCTTTATAATCCTGTTTCCCATTTTGATCTCCTGGTGTATTATTTTGCCTGCTTACATGCATCACTTCTAAGCTTACGTAGCTGTTAGACAGTTTAGCGGTATTTTTTAAACGATAGGTAATTTCATTACTCAAACGATTTGCGGGCATCAGAATCAGCCAATCATTGATAGATGTATTTCTCGCATTCAGAAAAGCATATTTACTTATCCACTCTATATTTTCGATAGGTTTAAACCAGGCAGACCAGTCAAATCCCCTAATGGAAGCATTGGTTTGTTGATATTGAATTAGTGGAAAGGCACCACTGATAGTAAGAACGGGGTTGTTGGGTTGGGGTTGCTGGTAAATGAAATCATTTATTCGGTTGGCATATACAAGAAAATCCATTCCCAACTTCCCAGAGGGGTGATGGTATCGAATACCTGCACTTACCTGAACCGATTTTTCTGGGCGTAAACTAATATCACCTTTTTCATAGGTGCCGGTGCCATGATGGATACCATCGCTTAGTAATTCGTTCACATGAGGCGCCCGGCTAGAAATACCCACTGCTAAATTCATTTGCCATATTGGAGAAGCGGTATAGGCAACATTAAATGAGGAGGCCAGTGTAGTAAAATTAAAATTGTAGTTGATAGTGTCGCTATTAAATTTTAACCGACTCGTTTGTATTACTTTATTATCGAAACGAATTCCCCCTTGTACTTCCCATTGATGTTTTCTCCATTTCTCTATATAATACATACCCTGAGAAGCTGCCAGGTAGTTGGGAATAAAATAGCGGCCGGAATAACTGTTATTTTGTTGTTGAAACGCAATACCGCCAATACCACTAAAGTTATTTTTTTTCGGGTGCTCCCAGGTTAATTCTTCAGAAAGTGTATAAATGGATAACGACATTTGCGGTTTTGTGATGGCGGCACTCCGAACAATATCATATTCGTCTCGTTCATTAAACTGCCCTGCTACCTGAAGATTAAATCGATGTTCATTTTTTACCAGGGATGTTTTCAACTTAATCAAGTGGTGCGTTACTTGTTGATAAGGTCTTTTTATTTGGTAGGTTTTTTCGCCCAGAAAAACGTCTGCAGGTTTGTCGCTGGCTATGGCATTCAGCAGGTCGGTTAAATTACCAATGTGCGATCCGGTAAAGATGCCTACTTGTGTAGAGAAATGACTATAAAAAAGTTCGCTGCTCAGGTTATTTTTTTTCCATCCTAATGTAAACGATGCATTTTTTTCTTCACTACCTGTGTTATTCAGGCGGTAATTGGGGGTGGTAGCATTGCCACCTTGTTTATAAGTTCCCTGTACTCGAAATCGCAGTGCTGGAATTTTCTTTAGTGGTTGCTCATATACAGCTGAAACTACGTATTGCCCGTTATTGCTAAAGTATGCCGAATTGAATTCAAAATTTTTGCTTGGAATGGTATTTAAGGGTTTAGGCTCAACCAGAATAACTCCTCCAATGGCGTCTGATCCATACTTTAATTCATCCACTCCTTTAATTACGATTAACTTTTCAGCAATAAATGGGTCTATTTCTGGGGCATGTTCGTTACCCCATTGTTGTCCCTCCTGCCTTACGCCATTATTAATTGTTAGAATCCGATTGCTATGTAAGCCATGGATTACCGGCTTTGAAATGGTAGAACCTGTTTGTAACATGGTTACGCCATTTATTTTACTCAGTGCTTCAGCCAGGGAAAGTCCTTTTGATTCTTCCATAGCCTTACCCGACAATTCCTTTTTAAACCCAGAATTTCTAATGCCTCTTTGTGTACTTACCGTTACCTCTTCTAGTTGTTGGTGAGATCCGGAAAGAAATATATCAAAATGGTAATCTTTTTTTAGTAGTACTTTTCTTTCTATTGATTCGCATCCTTCATGCTGTATAAGTAAAGTATATTCTCCTGCACACAAATTTTTAATTTGAAAATCTCCCTTTTTATCCGTTAAAATTGTTTTTCCAATTTCTTTAATTTGAACGGTAGCTGCCGATAATTTTTCACCAGTTTCTGCCTCTTCAATATGCCCAGATAATGCTATTATACATGTCTGCCCTTGCCCAATGTTAACTAGGGTAGATAGTAAAAAAATTACAAATAGGAATCTGAACATGGTAAATAGAAATAGGGTAAAATCAACACCAATCAATGTAAAGATTGGCTTTACTGCCAGTGTTGAACCTCAAAATGGCAGC
>JBIINW010000197.1:0-5069 GCA_044337245.1 Sediminibacterium sp.
TTGTAAAAAAACACCGATTACATTTTCGAAAACTCGAGCCATTCCGAAGAAAATAACTAAGAATATGGGGTTGGGTGTGAAATTCACATAAGTGGCCTACATCCACTTCGGATAAGACTTTTTACTAATATAGTAATGCCAAATCCCCAAAAATGTATAATAATTGGGGATCATAATCCCCATAATCATGCTATAATTGGTGATTACGGAAAGAAGTTCATTCCCTTACTCGCATTGTCTTCCGATGCAGGTGAGAGACTATGCGCCTCGGAGTTTACATCACTATTTTATTTGTAAAAGAATATACCCTACTGAAATAGCAAATGCACTATGATGATAACTACCACTATTGCTCGAATTACTTGTAAATAAATTACGAAATCCATATCTATATGTTGTTGAAAAAAGGAATTGCTTTTTTCTTACACGAGCAATTAAAACACTTCCTAAATCAAACGGCCAAAAAACCCCAGGCAATGCTTGGTTAAGCTCATTATTCCTTGAAACAATTATTGCACTATTAATAATGGCTTCTGATGGAAGACTTACGATTCCAACCTGCTTCCCAGCTAATAATGAAGAAAAATAAGAGCCCAATCCAACTTCCAAGTCTGATTGGCTGCCTAAATTTTTAAGTTTATAAATCAAACTAAACGAGCAATCAAGATAATGTAAACTATATTTACTTTCATTCTGATACGATTGATAAATTTTCTCTGTCATCGTAGCTCCTTTTCCTTCGTATCCTATGCCTGCCTCCCAATAAAACTTCTTACTAAAGTGATGCAAATATTTTACAGATGCAATATAGTTGTTCACTGATGTGGTCTTTATTAAATATCCAGTATAGTCTAGTGGAGTATATTTCATGTTGGAAAAAGAAATCCCAGACTCCAAAACGACTTCTTGACTACAAAGCTTCAAAGTAGTTAGACAGAAAAGTAGCACAAAACCTTTTACACGCATAGAAAATAATTGAATTGGAGATTGCAACTTCGCATTATTCTACAAAAATTGTTATATGCACATTCTTATAAAAAGGATAAAAATTCCCAAGTAAATTTATAGTTCTATGATTGAACCCATAGTTTAAACCATCCGATTTTAAATGAAATTTAATTGCCAAAGAATCCATGCTCTTTATTACAGATTTGTTTTTAAAGTCTACGGCAGTGCACTCACATGAAGAATTTATTTGTTCTATAACTGCATCGTTATTATTGACGTTTCTTATGCTAATACTGTCACTAATGAGCTCTCCCTTTTTGATATGATAAAATCGATCTATCCTATCAATAGAAACAATGGAAACAAGAGAATCCGGTGTTTTATTAAGTCGATTTAAAAGTGAATCAATAGGAATTTGCTTTTGATTAGATTTACCTGAACACGCGAAAATTGTTAGTAATAAAATCCCTAAAAAATAAGACGAAAATGATATTTTTTTTATACGCATAATTAATAATTAATTTTGGTTTTAATCATAAGATTTTCTGTTGCAGGTTGGTTTGTAAATTTGTGAGGCCTCCATTCTCGATTAGCAAACTGAAAATAACTATACGGTTCTCTTATTTTATCAGTTAATCCTATCTGAAGTGCCCCCGTTGACATTTTTTGAGGTTGATTTAACCACTCAATTCCTATAAAAAAAATTGGACACTCAACAATAATATTATACTCATTCAAAGAGAAAGTATTCCAATTTCCAAGTTTATAAGAGTCAATTATTATGTTTTCACGTAATAGATCTTCGCCAGGATTACCATTTTCAGCAACTGATAATATTCGTATTCGAAATGGTATATTTTCAGCTGACTTTTTACTAATAAAAATAGATACAGACTCTATTTTACAAATTTTTCCTGGATAGTTAACTTTCACCACACCAGTTAAATTTCTATAATTATTACTTATAAATGATGTTTGTTTTTCTTGTATACCAAAGTCCCCACTATTTTTTGTTGAGAAAACTTTCACAGATGGTAATAAAGACTCTTGTGGAGAAAGGATAATAACAAAAGAATCATTTTTGTTCTGAAGTTCTCGAATAGTAGTATGTAATGTTTTATATCCTATAGTAGAAACAATAATGCTATCAATTGGAGTATCTACAGTTACAGTTATAACGCCTGCTTCATTGGCAGAAAATCCAGCGGGTTTAAACCAAAATAAAGATGCGTAAGGCAAACGTTCATTAGCTTTGTTTTGTATAATGAAATGGTATTTATTTTGTTGAGAATAAGCCTGATTGATAGTAATAAAAAACAAAAATAATATTCGTAATATCATAATTATTTGGTTAATAGCATACTTTATACTGATCGATTGGAGTAATTCTAACAAATAAAAGAATCATAAAGGAATCGAATAATTGTAAACCTACCTCTGTCTAAACTTGAATAAATGAGGCTGTCTCTTAACTTTTTAGACAGCCTCATTACCATCAAAACTATTTTATAGATCATACATGGGTACTGTGTTACACCCTTCCTCTAAATAGCTATTTGCAAAATTTCGTTGTTCAAAAGCAACATTATTACCAATTCCAATTTCTTGTTGTTGCGATCTTAGATAGTATAAACCTAACTCTAATTTAAAATGGTTAATTTTTCTAGAAAGTGACCGCTGATAATATAATTGATAAAAGCGATTCTCATGTTTTATTTCAAAGTCGGTTATATAAACACCCACCCCATTCAAACTATTGATATAATTTATTTTTCTATTATTTGTACTCTGAGCATATCCTATACTAATCGAGGCCATTTTAGTTACTTGGTAACTCATTTCTAATCCGCCAATTGTTCCAATAAAACTTTTATTTAAAAAAGCAGTGCCATCCGGCCTACCCAGTTCTTCATAACTACGAACAAAAAAATTACCCTGCAATCCGTAACTTGCTTCTATTGATAATTTGTTACCTTGTTGCGCTTCGATTTTAGTGACTGATAATATTATAAAAACGTAAAGAAAATATTTCATGTTGTTTAATTTTGATAGTCTCAGAAAAAAATAACATCAACCGATGCGAGCATATTTCGGGGGTTTCCCATTGTTTTTGAATCTTTCCCGCCCCAGTTTTCCACTTCACCAGACGATAACACTATGCCGTGCTCGTAAAACGTAAACCATTCTCCCGGAATTCCCGTGAAATTATGATAAGAATAAATTGAACTCAATTTCGTGGTTTCCCCTATACCTGTATCAGGGATAAATCCTCTTTTTCGTATCTCTTTATTTGCGGGAGAAATCCACTGAACGCCTACAAAAAATGCTTTCCCATTTATTACAATATTTTGTTCGCGCACATCTATTGTAAGATAGCCCTTATTAAAATTGTCTTTGTTTATTAATACATCTCTATTCAACAACTCAACACCCGGATATCCATTCTCATTAACATCATATATATGCAACCGCATAGGTCTGTCTGCATCAAACTTTTTTTGCTTAAAAAGCACATTTTTGATTACACCCCTTTTACTGGTATCAGTAAATTTGATTAGCGTAACTATTTGATAGTAGTTATTAGCAGTTGAGCCTGCGAAAGAAGTAGTTTGCTTTTCATTTACAATTCCTATGCGCTCAGCAACCGCACTTCGAACAACAACTTCCTCTAATGTATTAACCGACTCTTGTAATGAAATTTGATTTGCCGATATAAGTTCTTGTACTGAAAACAAACGACTTTGGAATCCGATACAAGCAAAGCTTACAGAATCAAATCGATTAGCCAGTATGAAATATTGACCATTTTCATCGGCATCAAAATACTTTTTTTGACGCACTAAAAAACCACTCGCATAAGGAATAGCCAATTTGGTTTTGTCATTAACAACCCTGCCAGCCAGTTTTACATTTTGCCCAGTGCATTCCGTGGACAAAAATATTATTAATGAATAAAGAAGATACTTACTACTCATAAGAAATTATTTAGCGGATACCATTTTATATACCCAGTAGTGATAAAGTTATGGTAGTCTATCTACTGCATTTGTTAACCTACAGATAAATTGTACCTCCCATCTATCTAACCCAACACATCCTGCAAATCAAGCTCCTTCGCCCATCGAATGCAATAGTTGATATCCTTATCTGTAACCTTACCTGATAAGCGCTCTTCTAATAGGCTTCGAATTGATAGTATTAACCCTTTTTCATCATCCCGATATTGCTGGTAAAGTGCCAACAATTCCTCCGGTTGTATAGATTTATGAATATGAGCTGGCTTTTCTACCACAAAAATGGATTGAAGCCAATAGTCAATCCGTTGAAAAATCGATTTCATTTTTTAAAAAGCAGGTTTTGGTTATAATAATCCTCCCTCCCGAAATACACAGTGTACTGTTCCGAAAAGAATGAGTTACAATTAAGCTGTAATATGATGAATATAGTTTTACGACATGTCGCATATTTTTAGGGCCAAAAAGTACCTAATCAATTGATTATCAATAAAGGAATTTGGGCTTTGCGGCATTTTGCCGTTTTGTGCTGGATTTGGTTGGGCTTCCAGTCCGTATATTTATTATGTATATGGTTGATGCCCGAATTACAAATGGCTATCTTATTAGTAGCTGAGAATAAGGTACAAGACCATTATTAATACTAATTAGATTGTATGCCATCCACCCAAACAGTTATCACCGGAATAGGGAGTTATATTCCTACCCAGCAAGTACCCAATGCGCATTTTTTGCAGCAACCCTTTTTTGATGAACATCAACAAAGGATTGCTACCCCGCCAGAAAAAATTATTGATCAATTTCAACAGATCACCGGTATTCAAGAACGGCGCTATGCCAGTGACAATCTCACCACCTCCCAACTCGGCGCCCTGGCGGCCCAACGCGCAATCAACAACGCCGGCATCGATCCCGAAACCATCGACCAGCTGATTTTTGCCCACAACTTTGGCGATGTGCCTACCGGATCTAGTCAGTCGGACCTTGTACCCGCCCTCGCAGCTCGCGCAAAAAAAATACTGGGTATTAAAAACCCTGCCTGCGTGGCCTATGATATTATTTTTGGTTGCCCTGGTTGGATACAAGGCGTTTTACAAGCCGATGCCT
>JBIINW010000042.1:0-17043 GCA_044337245.1 Sediminibacterium sp.
AAGGCCATGGAGAAGTAAATATATCCCTTCGGAATCTCAAAGTGCAAACCTTCCGCCAGCAGGGCTACGCCAATCATCATAAGAAAGCACAATGCCAAAATTTTGAAGGAAGGATGCTGCCGAATGAAATCACTGATGGGCTTAGCTGCTACCAGCATAATTATCACGGTAACAATCACTGCTGTGTACATAATCCATAATTCCTTCACCATCCCTACTGCTGTAATAATCGAGTCAATCGAAAATACTAGGTCCAGTATAATAACTTCCGATAACAATTTATTAAAGCTATGGACCTTTGGAACGTTGGGTCCATCCTTATGCTGTTCCGTTTTGTCGTAAATCTCTTTGGTACTTTTATAAATCAGGAATAAACCTCCGATAATCAGAATGAGTCCTTTCCCAGAAAAGTCTATATCACCCAGCGTAAAAAGGGTCTGATCTAGTTTCAGGATCCAGGAAATCAGCGACAGCAATGCCAGTCGAATCACCAGCGCCAAACCAATACCCCAGAAACGGAGTTTACCCCGTTGTTGCTCGGGTAGTTTATCGGCAAGAATTGATATGAAAATGATGTTGTCGATTCCGAGGATTACCTCCAGCGCAATGAGTGACAGCAGCGGTATAATTATTTCTGTCATGATACAAGTATTACAGGTTGAATGAACGCCCTGAAATTAAACAAAATCAACATTTCTGCAACACTTTTCTATTTTCATTTCAAACATGTATCGAAAAGTACTTTTGCCATCGGTTTATTATGTAATTAGCGATCCGCCCGCCCCGTGATTTCAAGAAATCATATTTCCAGCTTCTACGAACAAGTAGGAAGTTGGTTTACCATCAGGGTACTTTTGGTTGAATGGACTTACATAAACGGGAGTGCAGGCTGGTTTATAGTAAAGCTACCGGATTATTCAATCGGCGATACTATCAGAAAGCAGGCCTCTTTCGTTCAAATCCAGCTTTACAAATTTTAGCGGCCTTTTTTTGGTTTTACTATTCCTTTGATGAACCCACCCCATTTAAAAGAAATATAAAATTGCCGCAA
This sequence comes from Sediminibacterium sp., assembly GCA_044337245.1. Taxonomy (GTDB): domain Bacteria; phylum Bacteroidota; class Bacteroidia; order Chitinophagales; family Chitinophagaceae; genus Sediminibacterium. The sequence goes on from JBIINW010000042.1 coordinate 1,052, forward strand.
GTCTGCCTCCGGACCGTTATTTAAATCGTAGAAATAATTATACCACCAGGTTTTGCCATATAGTATTCTGTATCCCAGTTCAAAAGCCGCATAGTCTGTTATTTCTGTTTTTTTTCGATCAGCGTCTATGATTTTAAGTCCCAAACCAAACACAACCCCTTCTGTTGCTAGTGTAAAACGTGCAACATTACTGGTGAGAAGTGCTTGCTGGAATTGATTAATAACCGGCGTTGGTCTCTCAATGGTCATAAATTGTTCAAATCCACCTCCACCTGCCATGGCATATAGCTGTAATCCTTCAACAATTGAAATGATGTTTTGTCTAACAACAAAATCATATACTAACGGTGCAGTAGTGATGTGAAATAGTTCGGAAGTATTTGTTTTGGAAGAGTAAGTAACATCTAACCCTATTTCGGTGCCCGTTTTAAAAAGGTAGGAGATACCCAAACCCATTTGCCAGTTAAATTTAGATAATTGCGGCAGGTTTGCAGCGGTCAACCTTTGGTTAAGTGCTGTTTGTTTGAACCACAGCGGCTGAACGATTGCATAAATTCCGAATCCTTTTTTGCTGCTATAGGATGGTTCTGCCGGTCCAGGTTTTTGTGCAGATGTGGTGAAAAAAATAAGCATCATTGCACTAACAAGAACTGATGTCTTCATATTGAAATGTTTTATTAACTACTGTTGAGTACAAAAACTTTGCCATCTTTTTAACAACTATTAGAAGAAGAAGTTGATGTGAAGATTTAATGGAATTGTGAATATGTTTTATTTCCGCATTGCTCCATTGTACCCGTCTATAAATCCTTTTTTTATCTCCTGGAAATTCGAGAGAATGAAAATCAGGACAATTGCTGCTAACAATTTGATTTTGTGTTTAGCCACAAGGGTTTGAATGTTATGAAGTAACTCTTTCATGGAGATAAATATTTCTCTCTATCAAATATACTAATTTAATACAATACGATTGAGCCAACGCTGATTTTTTTAGCTGCTAGAAGCCTGTATCCCGGAAAAAAAATAACCCACTGAATTTCAGTGGGTTATTTTTTGGTGTTGCCTGACCTTTATTGAAACCATTTATGTGATAAATTGAATTCAAGTTTGCTGTTTTAATATTTTGTCAAACTGTATCGTCACATTACTTCTCTTTTGGGAAAATGTAACTATTGATTTTACTGTTAAAATCTAATCCTTTTCCTCTAAAACAAATATCTCCTCAACTGATTTGTTGAATATTTTAGAAATTTTTAATGAAAGAAGAGTCGAAGGGATATATTTTCCAGTTTCAATAGAAAAAATAGTTTGTCTCGAAACTTTCAATAAATCTCCTAATTCCTGTTGTGTTTTACCTAATTCCACTCTGAACTCTTTTACGTGATTAATCATTTAATTTACCTTTATTAATGGTTAGGGTGTAGTTAAAGATTACCAGATACATTAACCAATATAGGATTATAGAAAATAGAAGAAAAATAGAAAGTCCACCATCTCCATTTGGTTCAATGTTTAGTATAAACATCAGTGAGAAGGAAATTAAGAAGAATACCATTTGAGAAATGGAACTGATTTGAAAGGATTTCAATCTTACACTGTTAATATATTCATCTTCTATTGGTTCTTTAGAGAATGTTGCGAAGTATAAACCGAAAAGAAAACTAAAGAAGGATAGGGTTAGTGTAACCACTTTCATTTTGTGGTTTAAAATTAAGTTGAATAAATCAAGTTGCGTTGCAATCCATATTATTAATCCAATTGGGAATAGAAATAAACCAATTTTCTTAAAACGATTAGGTAATAGGGATAGTGATTTCATAGTTGTGTATTTGATTTAATACAAATGTAAAGTAAACTTTACATTTGAACACAATTTCTGTGATTCTTCGTATGTATTAGTTACTATTGGGTTGGTGGAAAAAACACCATAGTGAAGTGTTTAAAAAAAACAACTCATTGAAAAATCAATGAGTTGTGAATTAAATTTGGTTGCCTGACCTGGATTCGAACCAAGACTAACTGAACCAAAATCAGTTGTACTACCCTTATACTATCAGGCAATCCGATCAACTTTACCCGTTGGGGGCTTAGTTGGGGGTGCAAAAATAACACTGTAGGGTAATTGTTCCAAATCTTATTGCCAAAATACCGGGTGAGACTTGCCCGACCGAAAAAACGGGACTATTTCGCTGAAAAACCTTAATATTATTTATTAAACACCCCCTAACATGTTAAAAACCCGCTTATTATCAGTTGCCTTATGTTCTTTGGCCTTGGTTTCTTTTTGGGTACCTGCCAAAAAGAAAGTCGTATTTTTTGGTGATTCCATTACTCAGGCAGGTGTTCAGCCCGGAGGTTATATCCGTTTATTGGATTCTCTGGTAGCCCTTGACAAAAAATCAGCTGATTACGAACTCATTGGGGCCGGCATTGGGGGGGATAAAATATACGACCTCTACCTAAGGATGGAGGAAGACGTGCTTAAGAAACAACCCGATATAGTGGTGATTTATGTAGGTGTTAATGACGTTTGGCACAAATCATCCAGTGGAACGGGAACCGATTATAACAAGTTTGGAAGATTTTATGAGGCGGTAGTTGCCAAATTACAGGCTGCCGGAATAAAGGTGATCATCTGCACCCCCGCAGTGATTGGCGAAAGAACCGATCATTCTAATCCACAGGATGGAGATTTGAATTTTTATAGTCAATGGATAAGAAATTTTGCTGCCAAAAAATCTATCCCCTTGGTAGATTTACGCAGTTTATTTATACAGTATAACCTGGGCAATAATCCCGAGAATAAGGAATCCGGTATTTTAACCCGCGACCGGGTTCATCTAACCCCTGCTGGCAATAACCTGGTGGCTAAGGAAATGTGGAAAGTGATTCAAACCCTACCCTAATTGCAGCGAATCATCTACCCAACGTGAAGCATTATTTGTTGGATAATCGGCTGCAGATTAGCAATTTCCCTGCCCGCTCAGTCGGTTGCACTTTCTAACCGCATTGGGCAGGAAGAGATTTTAATGGCGAATAATTAGGTCTAACTGTTTTTTTCCTCTGCGAACTAATATAAAACGGCCATTCAGCAGATGGCTATCATCTATCATCGTTTGTATATCCGTAATTTTTTGTTCGTTGATACTAACGCCCCCTGCCTGTATCATTTTCTTTGCTTCCCCTTTACTGGCAAAACTGCCGGATTCTGCTAAAAGTGTTACAACATTTACGGGCCATTCACCGCTGTAGGGTAGGGTGGGCAGACCGCTTTTTTCAAGGGTAGCTGCAGTAGTGTTTTTGATAAAATGTAAGGCATCCCCGCCAAAAAATCCACGGGTAGTTTCCAGGATGCTGTCTAGCACTTCTTTGCCATGCACAAATGCCGTTACCTCCAGCGCCAGTTGCTGTTGTAATGCCCTGGCTTCGGGTTTTTCGCGGTGGGTGATGATTAATTGATTAATCGTATCCTGTGGTAGTAGCGTAAAAATTTTTATCCATTTTTCTGCATCTTCATCCGAAGCATTTAACCAGAACTGATAAAACTGATAGGGAGTAGTTTTTTGGGCATCTAACCAAACATTTCCCTTTTCTGTTTTACCAAATTTGCCTCCGTCAGCTTTAGTAATCAGGGGACAGGTAAAAGCATAGGCTTCACCGCCACTTTTTCTGCGGATAAGTTCGGCACCGGTTAAGATATTTCCCCACTGGTCGCTACCCCCCATTTGCAGGTGGCAGTTATGATGATTGTATAGCCAGTAAAAATCATATCCCTGCACCAGTTGATAACTGAACTCGGTAAAACTCATGCCATTTTCACCCTCTATTCTTTTTTTCACACTGTCCTTCGCCATCATGTAGTTAACGGTAATATGTTTACCTACATCGCGAATAAAGGTTAAAAAGTCCAGTCCCTTGAACCAGTCATAATTATTCACCAACAAAGCTGCCTGAGGGTTATTGGCAGAAAAATCTAAAAATTTACTCAGTTGATTGCGAACACCTTCCACATTTTGTTGCAACACTTCTTCGCTCAACAGATTTCTTTCTTCACTTTTACCACTGGGGTCTCCTACCATGCCGGTTGCGCCACCCACCAAGGCAACGGGTCTATGACCGGCACGTTGCAAGTGAACCAATAACAAAATCGGCACCAAACTACCAATGTGCAAACTATCCGAAGTGGGGTCGAATCCAATATATCCGGATACTTTTTCCTTCATCAGCCATTCTTCGGTACCGGGCATGATATCCTGTATCATACCTCTCCACTGTAATTCGGCTATCAGGTTGATGGGTGTATTCATGTAACAAAAGTAAGGAATGATTTTATTGGCGGAAGCTATTGGGGTACTTTGCTTAGTTTTGCAGCTATGAAAACGGCTGGCGACGGAACCCGAACCCTCAATTTTTTAGTAGATACTGCCCTCATTTTTCTGGTGTCTCTGCTGCTGATGCGCATTTGGACCTGGTATGTGGCTTATTGGGATTACCCACAGCTCAATTTTGGTTGGTTTTTCTTTGGATTTTTATTTGTCTATTATTTCGTTTGGGAGGCGCTGCTTGCTCGAACGCCGGGGAAAATGGTCAGTCTTACCCGTGTAGTAAATCTTCGCGGTGCGCGACCCAGTATTTGGCAAATATTCGTTCGTTCAGCGGTTCGGATTTTTCTTCTTGATTTATTTTTTCTCCCTTTTTTGGGGGTAACTCTGCACGATTACCTCAGTAAAACCCGCGTGGTTCAGAACGGATAAGCTTTTCCTTATTTCGCAACCATTGTGCCGCCAAGGTGTTATAGCTTTGCCCACTCTGGCAAATTAACCCCTTCTATGGCAAGAATTCCCATCAATATAGCAACTGGTAGTTTACAAAAACCCGAGATGATCGTGGGTATCGATTTGGGAACCACCAATAGTTTGGTGGCTATTATTCACCCCGAAAGTAAGCAGCCGGTAGCCCTTAAAGAACACGATAGCAGCAGCCTAGTTCCCAGTATCATCCATTTTGATGCCAACGGGAATATCACGGTGGGGGAGTCGGCTCGTGCTTTGCTGGAAACAGATCCTCAGCATACGATTTTCAGTGCCAAAAGATTGATGGGTAAAAATTATGATGACCTGAAAGCCCATGCCGACTTTTTTACCTATCGGGTGATTGATAGTAATGACGATAGTTTGGTAAAAGTGCAGGTAGGCGAGAAGTTTTATTCACCCATTGAGCTGTCGTCTTTTATTTTAAAAGAACTCAAACATCGCGCGGAACATATTTTAAAAACCCCGGTAACCAAGGCGGTAGTAACCGTACCTGCCTATTTTAATGATACCCAGCGACAAGCAACCCGGGATGCAGGAAAGCTGGCAGGGTTAGATGTGTTGCGTATTGTGAATGAACCCACCGCAGCTAGTTTGGCCTATGGCATGGGGCTAGATCCTACCGAAGAAAAAACCATTGCCGTGTATGATTTGGGAGGTGGAACTTTTGATATTTCTCTGCTGCATATTTCCAATGGAATTTTTGAAGTGCTCAGCACTCATGGCAATACGTATTTGGGGGGCGATGATATCGACAGAACCATAGTTCAGTATTGGATGCAACAGCTGAATGTTTCTGCTGCTTCCCTTTCCGACAATCATCAAAAAAGCCAGTCCCTGCGACTGCTGGCAGAGCGCGCCAAAAAACAATTGAGTTCGCAGGAACTGTTTTCAGCAACCTGGGAGGGAAGTACTTTACAATTAACTGCAGCGGAGTTACTGCAACTGATTACACCATTAGTGGATGAAACCCTGAAATCATGTAAACAGGCGTTGCAGGATGCAGGATTATCTGCTAACCAAATTGATACGGTAGTGATGGTGGGCGGGTCTACCCGAATTCCGGCCATCAAACAAGCGGTGAGTAATTTCTTTAGTAAGCCAGTAAATGATTCGGTAAATCCGGATGAAGTTGTTGCATTGGGTGCAGCTATTCAGGCGGATATTTTAGCTGGCAATTCGCAACGTTTGTTATTGTTAGATGTAACGCCGCTCAGTTTGGGTATTGAAACGATGGGTGGATTGATGGATGTGTTGATACCCCGCAACTCGAAAATACCTTGCGGAGCTGCGCGTCAATATACCACCCATCAAGATGGGCAAAGTGATATGCGCATAACTGTTTTTCAAGGGGAGCGAGATCTGGTAAAAGATAACCGCAAATTGGCTTCCTTCAGTTTACGCGGCATTCCCGGTATGCCTGCCGGATTTCCCAAGGTAGAAGTGAGCTTTACCATTAATGCCGATGGCATTTTATCGGTTAAGGCCAAAGAATTGAGGAGTGGGGTAGCGCAGGAAATTGAAGTGAAACCTCAGTATGGCATCAGTTCCGAAGAAATTGAAAAGATGTTGCTAGAAAGCATCACCCATGCAAAATCGGATATGGTAGAACGTGCCTTGGTAGAAGCCCGCACAGAAGGGGAGCAGATACTGGGGGTTACAGAAAAATTTATACAAAAGAATACCGCCCTTTTATCTGCAGAAGAAATAACGGGCACTGCTGCAGCCATGCAAGCCCTTCAGTTATCCCTTACTATGGCCGATAAAGATTTAATTCAGCGTAAAACGGAGGAATTGAATGAGGTTACCCGGCCTTTTGCAGAAAGAGCCATGGATGTGGCAGTAAAAGGCGCTTTACAAGGGAAATCTATTTAGCCTGGCTGTTTTGGGAAAGTTCCCGGGCACGCAGGATATACTTACCCAGTATATCGAATTCTATATTTACAGTTGAACCCGCAAATACGGATTCCAGATTGGTATGGTGGAAAGTGTAGGGGATAATCGCTACCGAAAAAGTATCCATTCCTACCTCAAAGCAGGTTAAGCTGATACCATTTACAGCAATCGACCCCTTTTCAATTACCAGCGCAGCAAATTTTTCGGGAAATTGAAAGCGATATTTCCAACTGCCATTGGCATCTTCGCGGCTGAGGCAAACAGCGGTACTGTCTACATGGCCTTGTACCATATGGCCATCCAGTCTCCCATTGGCTGCCAGGCAGCGTTCTAGGTTGATGGGGGTGTTGGTAGTCCATGCCCCGCAAGTAGTTTTTTCAAGCGTTTCCTGAATGGCGGTTACCCGGTGGGCTGTACCTTGAATTTCTTCAATGGTGAGGCAAACGCCGTTATGACTGATAGATTGGTCGATAGAAAGTTCATTACTGAGGGGGCTTTCTACCCAAAAAACGGTATTGTTGCCGGATGGGGTGGCAGATAAAACCCGACCTAAAGATTCGATAATTCCGGTAAACATGCAGGCAAGTTACTGCCAGACGGGGGTAAAATCAAGCCTCCAGACGGAAAAAACGGATTTTTTATTGGAAAATCAAGGGAAATCGTATATTTGCCACCCTAAAAACACCTGAGGAGGTATACATATGTTAATCATCGATTCTAAAGACTGCGAAAACATCGACAAGGCGCTTAAGAAGTACAAAAAGAAATTTGAGAAGAGCAAAACTTTGCTGCAACTCAGAGGCCGTCAAGCTTTTGTTAAGCCATCCGTTGTTCGTCGCGGAGAAATTTTGAAAGCCATTTACAAGCAAAATATAGCCAGCGGCAAGATCGAAGGATAATTGCTGTTGAATTGAATCTCGTTAAAGTAGCCGGAGTTTAGTAACTTTAGGCTGCTTTTTTTATGCCCGAAACTCAGCCCAAAACCATTCAAACCTTTTTAGATTATCTGCGCTACGAGCGCAGGTATTCGCCGCATACGGTAACTTCTTATGAGCTGGATTTAACCCAGTGGACTGCCTATCTGGCTTCGGCCTATGAATCGCCGGCAGTGGGGGCTGTTACCGCCTCTATGGTGCGAAGTTGGCTGGCCGAGATGAAGGAGGAGGGCATCAGTTCCCGAACCATCAATCGAAAAATATCCACCCTCAAATCGTATTACCGGCATTTGATGAAAACGGGGGTGGTACAACAATCGCCCTTAACTACAGTGGTTTCTCCCAAGGTTCAGAAGCGTTTGCCGGCTTTTGTGGCAGAGCAAGACATGCACCGTTTATTAGAAGATTTGCCTTTTGCTGGTGATTGGCAGGGGATAAGTGAGCAGTTAATCATCAACCTTTTATATGCTACCGGAATTCGGGTAAGTGAGCTGGTAAACTGGCGGCAACAGCAATTCGACCCCTCCAATGGCCAGATGCGAGTTATTGGAAAGGGGAATAAGGAGCGGATTATCCCTTTATCTCCCGAATTGCAACAGGCTATCCGGACATATATAGATGCCCGTTCGGAGGCATTTCGGCAGGTGCCGGAAGTGATGGTAACGCATCGGGGAAAAAAGTTTACCGCACGGCAAGTGTACGATTTGGTTAAGAAGCATTTATCCCGGGTTACCACTCAGCAACGAAAGGGTCCGCATATACTCCGGCACAGTTTTGCTACCCACCTGATGAACCACGGGGCAGAGCTAACCGCCGTAAAAGATTTACTGGGGCACAGCAGTTTAGCAGCCACCCAGGTGTACACCCACAACAGCATCGAAAAGCTGAAATCTATCTTTCAGAAAGCCCATCCCAAGGCCTGATACAACGAAATCATAAAAAAATTAAAACACGATAAAAGTCATGTTTTCGGGTAAAAATTTCCGTAACTTACTTTAGTAACTTCGGCTCACATCCGCTAGGGTTGATGACCGGAAATTTTTCACTGAAAATGATATGTCATGAATTTACACATCCACACGGTGCATTTTGAAGCAGATGCCAAACTGGTCGAGTATGTGACCCGGAAAGTAGAAAAGCTAACCACTTTTCACGACTCACTCATTAAAGTAGAGGTGTTTTTAAAACTAGACAATGTGGTGCACGTTATCAAAGACAAGGTAGTAGAAATTAAGGTACATGTGCCCAGGCACGATTTATTTACCAAATGCTCTACCAAGCAATTTGAGGAATCATTCGATAAGGCATTGGAGTCTATGATTAATCAGTTAAAAAGAAAGAAAGAAAAACTAGCCGCCTAGGGTTGGTTATACGAAAAGGTAATCAGGGGCAGGTGATGATGAGTCACCTGCCTTTTTTTATTGCCGGGTTGGTAGAAAGTCGGGAAGTTGGGTTAGAAATGGGTAGAAAATGGAAACAAAAAGGTGCCTTTTAAGCCGGTTGAAAATTTTAGGGGAAAAATATTCAATTCAAAATTTTGCCGAATAAAGATTTCCATTACCTTTGCCATCCCAAAAAATGGGGATAGTTCTTTGTATTTTGTCGCTAAATTTACTTGTTTTTTATCCTTTTTGGGTACGAAAATGGGTAGGTTTCGGCAAGTAGTAGACCAATAATGCCGAAGTAGCTCAGCTGGTAGAGCAGCTGATTTGTAATCAGCAGGTCGCGGGTTCGAGTCCCATCTTCGGCTCTCCAACATACAAGGAGGTAAGTATAGGGTACGAAATCAAACGCGTTCGACTATTTTTACTTTGTGTGATGAATTCAGGGGCAGATGGCCGAGCGGTTAAAGGCGACAGACTGTAAATCTGTTCTCTCACGAGTACGCAGGTTCGAACCCTGCTCTGCCCACATCCATTGTTTTTCGGAGCAATGAATTGTTCTTTTACAAGCTGTTAGTAACTGTCGGCCAGTTTCAGCAGAAAAAGCGGAAGTAGCTCAATTGGTAGAGCGATAGCCTTCCAAGCTATAGGTCGCGAGTTCGACCCTCGTCTTCCGCTCAACTTGGTTTACTGAGTGAATGCCGTTGTAGCTCAGTGGTAGAGCACTTCCTTGGTAAGGAAGAGGTCGTGAGTTCAATTCTCATCAACGGCTCTGCTTCAACCAGAAGTACCGGGTAACCGGGAAATGGCAACAAATAAGGCCTGGAGTTTGGCCGGTATCGCAGGGAAATGATTACCTTGCGGACTCAAAACTCACAATTATTAACCCGGTTGGCAGCAACCACCATTGAAAAACACAATAAAAAACGATAAAAATGGCAAAAGAGACCTTTAAGAGGGAAAAACCTCACGTAAACGTAGGTACCATTGGTCACGTTGACCATGGTAAAACTACTTTAACAGCAGCTATTACCATGATCTTGTCTAAAAAAGGTATGGGTAACGTAGCAAAGAAGTACGACGAGATTGATGGAGCTCCTGAAGAAAAAGAAAGGGGTATCACTATCAATACTGCGCACGTAGAATACCAAACAGCTAATCGCCACTATGCGCACGTTGACTGTCCTGGTCACGCCGATTATGTGAAGAACATGATTACGGGTGCTGCCCAGATGGACGGTGCTATCTTGGTGGTAGCCGCTACAGATGGTCCTATGCCACAAACTAAGGAGCACATCTTGTTGGCTCGTCAGGTAGGTGTACCTCGTATTGTAGTATTTATGAACAAGGTTGACTTGGTTGATGATGCTGAGTTGCTTGAACTGGTTGAAATGGAAATCCGTGAATTATTAACTTCATATGGTTTCGACGGAGATAATACTCCTATCATTCAAGGTTCTGCTACGGGTGCTTTGGCTGAAGATCCAAAGTGGGTAGCAAAGATCGATGAGCTGATGGAAGCCGTTGATACTTATATTCCTTTGCCTCCTCGTCCGGTGGATATGGCATTCTTGATGAGTGTAGAAGATGTATTCTCTATCACTGGTCGTGGTACAGTTGCTACTGGTCGTATCGAGCGTGGTCGTATTAAAGTGGGTGAAGGTGTTGAGATTGTTGGTTTAATGGAAGCCCCTTTAACTTCTACAGTTACTGGTGTTGAGATGTTTAAGAAGTTGTTAGATGAAGGAGAAGCTGGTGACAATGCCGGTCTGTTACTTCGTGGTATTGAAAAGACTCAAATCCGTAGAGGTATGGTACTTTGCAAGCCAGGATCTATCACTCCGCACACTGAGTTCAAAGGAGAGGTTTACGTACTGAGCAAAGAAGAAGGTGGTCGTCATACGCCTTTCTTTAACAAATACCGTCCTCAATTCTATTTCCGTACTACCGATGTAACCGGTGAAGTAACCCTGCCTGCAGGAACGGAAATGGTAATGCCCGGTGATAATATTAACCTTTCTGTGAAGCTGATTCAGCCAATCGCTATGGAAAAAGGTCTGAAATTCGCTATCCGCGAAGGTGGACGTACCGTAGGTGCCGGTCAGGTTACTGAAATTTTAAAATAAGCTCGAAAGCCTAGCTTTCACGGTTTATTTACAAATGTTTTATTACATTTGTCAACATTTCTAAAAGCTGTTCCGGTCTCCGGAATAGCTTTTAGCTTTATACGGGCATAGCACAACGGTTAGTGTAGAGGTCTCCAAAACCTTTGATCTGGGTTCGAATCCTAGTGCCCGTGCAACCTAATGGGTTTCAAATTTTTTTTATGAATAAAATTGCCAATTATTTCCGCGAAAGTTATCAGGAATTGCTGGAAAAAGTAACCTGGCCCAGTTGGAATAACCTGCAACAAAGTACCATGATTGTGCTGGTTGCAACGATTCTAATTACCGCCATGGTGTCGCTGATGGATTTTGCCAGCAACCAGTTGCTGAAATTGATTTACTCACTCTTTAAGTAAACCTTCTTATGGATACGATGGAAACCACCACTACAGTGGTAGAAAATACAGCCCCCCCCGCACCCAATACCATTTGGTATGTGTTGCGTGTGGTGAGTGGCAAGGAAAGAAAAGTGAAGGAGTATCTGGATAAGGATATTTTACGCAGCGGATGGCAAACTATCATTAAGCAGGTTTTCCTGCCTATGGAGAAAGTATATAAAGTGCAGAACGGTAAAAAAGTAATGCGTGAAAAAAACTATTATCCCGGCTATGTAATGATGGAAGTGCTGGATGGTAAACTCTCCGACGACATTGTACAACACATCAGCAATGTGAGCAATGTGATGCACTTTTTAACCGACGGAAAGGGTTCAAAGGGTAATATCGTAAAGCTCCGCAAAGCTGAAGTGAATAAAATGCTCGGTAAGGTAGATGAAATGAACGACCAGGGTGTTACCATGAGCGAGCCATTTATTATCGGAGAAACCATTAAAATTATTGAAGGACCATTCAATGATTTCAACGGGGTTATTGAAGATGTGAATGATGAGAAAAAGAAATTAAAGGTTACCGTAAAAATATTCGGCCGTTCTACCCCGGTAGAACTCAGCTATATGCAGGTGGAGAAAATCAGCTAAGCTGGCCTATTTTATTTGAGAAGCCGCCGAATTTCGGCGGCTTTTTTTGTGTGGGGAATATACTCTAATTCCGTTGATGCCTTTTGGTTGATGGGGTACAATCTAACTACTAATCATTACCCTCTTTTGCAGTATTCTCAACTTACAAATAGAAAGCTATTAGTGTGTGCGGTAACAACCAAATGCATAAAAAATAGGCAGATTGATCACTCTCAGAAACCAGCACAAAACAGCTAAAAGCTGCAACATGCTGATTCCTTTAATGATAATCAATCAATTAGCTATTTTTTGGACCTAAAAATTTACGGAAATCCGTAATACTCTTTATTCTACTTTCATTTCTGGCAATTCATTAATAGACAATTGTTAATTTTAAATTTCAAACTATGCAACCTCTTTCGCAAAGAAACAGCCCCATGGAGCGATTATTACCTGCTAATTATAAATTAGGCAGCGTATTGGTATTATTGATTGTGTTACTTATTTCTGCTTGCCAGAAAAAAATGGATGTAATAAATGATCAGTTCCCCCTTTCTCAAAAGCGAATTGAGGTTACCGAAATAAAAGAATGGGTAAGCACGATTTTGCCAACGCTAGTAGACCAACCAACCCTTTTATACGCGAGGGCCGAGCAATCAACAATTAACGGAAATCATTTTGTTCGTATTCCTACGACAGGTAAGGGATCAGATGGAGGATCTTTCTACTTTAACAGGCGGCCAGATGGCAGTATGGAGGTAAACTATGTGGTACGCTTGGTTTCGGATTCTATCAAAGGAAATGGCATAGTGGGATTTGCAAATTTAGACGAAAAATCGTTTCGGGTTAATGTATATGAAAATAACAAACTTGTATTATCAAAAATTGTTCCCGACTCCCTGGGTCTATTTAATAAGGCTTTTCTTTCTTCTGCTCCACAAATAAAGAAATTATCCGGATGTCCGGAGGAGGTAACTCGTATAACTCTCCCGGATGGAAGCGACTCGGTAATCATAGTAAAAACACTGGGTGATCCTAGGATTGACTGTCCACGTCCCCATGGTTATGAGAGCTTCTGGGATAGAGTTCAAACTTTTTTTGGCAATATTGGTCGGTGGTTTAGCAATAATTTTGGAGGAGGTGGTGGTGGAGGGAATTCTGGAGGCGGGGATCCTTGGGGTCTTTGGTTCTTCGCTTGGAATGGCGTTAATATTGGCGGAAACGGAAACGGTCATTCAGGAAGTGGCGGGAGCGGAGATTTTTCTGGAGGAGGGGGAGGGGGTGGAGGACAAAATGGGTCAATTAACCCGTGGTGGCCGTTTCAATTTCCGCCTTTTCACGTGACTGGCAATGGATATCAACTTACTGATAGAGATCGCGAAATCTTGGAGGAAATCCAACGTGAGGATGACGAGGCAGATGCCGCATACCTCAATAATCCCTGTGGTTCTTCATTACGATATGGGAACCTTGCTTGGAAAGGACCGATAGAACATGTTATGATTCAAATTGATTATATTTATCAAAACAACATATATGGAGAAAGAGAATACAAAATTCCTTTTAGTGGATCTAGTGGACAGAAGCCGGGTTATGCAGATATTGTAAATACGCTGACAAATGAAATTTTTGAAATTAAACCCGATAATCCGCAAGGAAGAGCTGCAGGCGAAGCAGAAGTTCAAAATTATGTAACAAAAGCAAATTTATTTTGTCCAATTTTAAATGCATCTATTAGCCCAATTTGGAGAAAGGGTTTGGGTTATCAACCCCGTTACCTTAATTATCCCCATAACCCAACATTATCAATTGTAAGCGAGTTGATAGCACCTGGTGTAATAGGTTATAGATATTCTTCTAGAAACCCGGCAACTCAGCCAATCGTCATTCCTCAAGCCATAGCTGATAAATTAAAGCGGTTCCTTCAAGAAGCAGCTAAAAATCTCAACGGCTTAACACCAGAAAAAATTTTACAGTTTTTACAGGAAAACCCGGAAGTTGTATTTTACATAAAAACTGCGGCGGTGGGGGCCGGTGTTTCGATAATTGTAGGCACAATTGTTGAAGACTTCTTAACTGCCGGAGTGGGTGTAGCAGACGATGTACAATGTTTTATGCTAGGTTATAAATTGATTAGAATTGCTTGGGCTCTTTAAATATAAAAAAGTATGGATAATGTGCCTTTTTTCTTTGACGAGGATTTTTTGTCGTCAATGATAGAATCTTACAAAAGAAATCATCAGATTATTTTGTCAGAAAATTTCGTTCGGTGTGCGGAAAAAAAATTAAGAAGCGATTTTGAAATTAAATCCAAACTGAAGGTAAGCAAACGAGTACAAATGAGTACTTCCCCAAATGGGAGGGGTGTTTTTGATATAGCTTCAGGCGTTACCAAAATCCCCTATGGCATTTGGATTGCTAATAATTGGAACCAGGTAGAAGTAGCCTGGAAATCCAAATCCGGAAGGGTTTACACAATGGGAGATAGCGACATTGATTGTAATGACATACAATTTTGGTTTGAAGGCATTGATCCCGCACTTTACCTTAAGCAGCTATATCCAAAAGAGGGGCTGCCGTTTAAACTTAAGCCCCTTTCATTTGAATTAGTGATTACTCGTATTTGCCATGATTGTGTTATTGAAATGCATTTCAAAAATGATGTGCAGCAGAACCATGACTACATTATAGATCAAATTGATACCTGTATTGATACCTTTAATCAGAAGTCTGAAAAAGCCAAAAAATTTGTTGGGGTTGTTCATAATTGGAAAAGAAATGTAAAAAATAATCAAGTGCTGATTTATGAGCTGGATTTGGGTTCTGCGGAACTAATTTTCTTCAAACATTTGCTCCATTTTTTGTCGGAGCTGGATTGTTTTTCTAAGGTTGAAATATGTTAAAACGGGTTAGCATTAACAAAACTGTTATAATTTAAATTGCTCCTTACCTTAACCGAATAGTCTTCCGATACGCCTGGGCGGGAGGCGACTATTCGGCTCGGAGGTGGAATGTTTGTTGTAAACTGTTAGTTCCTTACGCGCAATGACACTCTTTCAATTAAGTGATTCGGGAGAGAATGCTAAAAACAGAATTATTTAAAAACGATGTTGATTTAAACTCCGAAGCGCAAAGTCTCCTCCTACGTCGGAAGACTTTTCGAGGAAGAAGCTAGGAGGAGAATTATTTAAAAACGATGTTGATTTAAACTCCGAAGCGCAAAGTCTCTTTCCGCCGGGGTGGATCAGAAGACTTTGCGAGGCAGGAAAAATCAGCTAAGCTGCTCATTTTTTGTGTGGGGAATATACTCCAATTCCGTTGATGCCTTTTGGTTGATGGGGTACAATCCAATTAGTATTCGTTACCATCTTTTACCAAATTCTCGGCTATTTATAAGATTGCAATTAGTGACTGCGGCAACAACCAATTACATAAAAAATAGGCGGATTGAATGCTTTCATCACCAGCACAAAACAGCAAAAAGCTGCAACATGCAGATTCCTTTAATGGTAATCAATCAATTAGATGTTTTTTGGACCTAAGTATTTACGGAAAACCGTAATTGGTGGTATTGAATTAATACCTAGCTTTAAGTTAGCTAAAGTTGCCAATGAGAAAAGATACCTCAAGACTAGGAGTGAAAAGAGAAAAGCTTGTAAACAAAATTTTCGGTTTAATTATTTATAATAGAATTTTTTTTAAATTTCATTTATTAATTATGAACTCCACTCCACTCCACTCCACTCCACTCCACTCCACTCCACTATGCTCGCATGTTAAAAAGACATTTCAGTTATAAAGTCTGTTTAACATTCTTTTTTGTTGTATTTCTATTCTCATGCCGCAAG
>JBIINW010000312.1:0-14412 GCA_044337245.1 Sediminibacterium sp.
AGGTATCACCTGTGGTGAGCTTCGGTGGCAGAGATATCGTTACAGCAGATACTAAGTATCGCTGGGATGTTCCGACTTACTCAGGCACGATGACGGGTGGTCAGAGCCGCTTGGATGCATCGGGCCAGACGCACATATTTGGTACATTATTGAACCGTACGAACATACCACAGACGGCTACGTACACAGTTATACCGAGAGCGGATCTGGGAGGTTGTGTGGGTACAGCATTTACGGTGGTAGTATCTGTTAATCCAACTGCAGAGATTACAGCGATGAGCACAGTAGTATGTAGTGGCTATCCATTTGAACTATCACCATCTAATGTTACCAATGGTATAGTTCCAGCCAATACACGCTACACTTGGGATCTACCAACAGCCACCGGAACCATTACTGGAGGCCAAACTGCTAATCTAGCAGATCGAGTAAGTGGATTGATTTACAACCAAACAAATACCACTCAAACGGTAACGTACATTGTAACTCCTTCTTCTTTCGGTAATTGTACCGGAGCCACATTTACTGTAAGTGTAATTTTACGATCTACGCCAGTAATCAATGTTATCACTTCTGCAGTTTGTAGCAATACACCGTTTACCATTACACCTTCCGGATCTAGTCCTAATATTTTGCCCGCAGGTACTACTTATACATGGAACGCTCCTGCCATTACTGCATCCATTTCCGGAGGAGCACCTGGTACCAATGAATCGCAGATTCCAGGTCTGTTGACCAACTTGTCTAACGTTGTTCAAACTGCCACTTACACCGTATATCCTACATCTGGATTGAATTGTGCTGGTAATCCATTTACCATCATCATTACACTGAATCCAGGAGCAACTATTTCTACCATCTTTACTACCGTTTGTTCCGGAGTAACCTTTAATGTAGTTCCAGAAAATGGGGTAGATGGTATTGTTCCGGCAGGCACTACCTATATCTGGGATGCTCCTACGGGTGCAGGTATTTCAGGTGGCTTATCAACAACCACGTATCAATCTCCGATTACGGGTACATTAACTAATACCACAGGATTCAATGCAACTGCTACCTATGCAGTTACACCGAATATCTTGAATTGCGGACCAAGTATCTCATTTAGTCTGGTTGTAACCATCAAACCAGTAGCCACACCAACCAGCTTTACTGCTATTGCATTTGGTGGGGTTCCATTTGAATTTTCACCTGTTAACGGAATCAATGGTAATGTGCCGGTGGAGACAACATTTAGCTGGCCGGTACCTACAATGTCTTTGGGTCTGAGTGCCGGACTTTCAGGAACGAATCAACCAAGTATTGCGACAACAATTGTTAATGGAACTAACGTAGATTTAACAGCTACTTTCTATGTTACACCAACTGCCAATTGCGGAGCGGGAATACCATTCACATTAACATTGACAGTTAAGCCTGTTCCTGCTATCTTCCCGTACTCAACCACTGTATGTACAGATGTTCCCTATAGCACTGTTCCGGTCGATGGCGTTAATGGAACAGTACCGGCATCTACCGTCTTTACTTGGTCAAATGTTGTATTGTCTTCAGGACTAACCCTCACAGCGGGAGGATCGGGATCTAATGTATCGCCCATAGCTGGCACCATTAAGAATACCACGAATAATATGCTCACGGCTACCATATTGGTAACACCGAGCAATGGTGGATTTGACGGATTCCCCTTCACCGTGACTATTTATGTGAGTCCGGTTGCTATCATTCAGCCTATATCTAGGACAATCTGTAACGGTGTACCGTTTACAGTTACGCCTACCAATGGAACAGATGGTAATATCCCAATGAATACCATGTTCACGTGGGCCGAGCCAACCGGAACTGGTTTTATCAATGGTGCTTCCGGAACTACGCCTTCTACTAATATTTCAGGTAACCTGACTAACCTGGTTAGCACGATTGTTACAGCGACTTACATCGTGACTCCAACCACTGTTGGCTTCTGCGCAGGTAATGCATTTAGCTTAACGATTTATCTGCAGCCAGGTGCAACAATCAACCCAATCAATTTAACTACTTGTAGTGGAACGCCATTCAGTTATACTCCGGTGGATGGGGTAGATGGCATTATTCCTTCTACTACTATTTATACCTGGACAGAACCAACGGGTGTTGGTATTGTAAACGGAGCTTCTCAAACCACTCCGCTAACTTATCTGAAAGGAACTTTATTTAACACTACCAACACCATTAAAACAGCTACCTATACAATTACTCCGGGTAGTGGAGATTGCGGTACTACGGGTAGCTTTACCCTGACCGTAACGGTATATCCAACTCCGGTAATCAACCCTATGACTTCTGTAGTATGTAGTGGATTCTCCTTCGTAGTTACTCCGGCTGATGTTACTAATGGTATTGTTCCTGCTGATATAAGATATGCTTGGGATATTCCAAGTTACTCTGTATACCTGAATGGAGGCCAATCGAAATCCAATCAAACAAACATCAACGGACAGCTTAATAATACCAGCAATATTACTCAGACTGCAACCTATATAGTATCTACTATTTCAGGTGCTTGCGTGGGTAATAATTTCACTTTGGTAATGACTGTGAATCCAACTCCGGTATTCGCTACATTAACTACGGTTACTTGTAGCGGGGTAGAGTTCCAGGTATCACCTGCTGCAGGCTTTGTGGGTAACATAGTTCCATCCGATACAAGATATACATGGAATGTGCCTACATATACGGGTACTGTAACTGGTGGTCAGAGTAGCCAAGGCATAGAGCGTACACATGTATTTGGTACGTTGAGCAACCGTACAAATGTGATGCAGACGGTAACATACCAAGTGACGCCACGCACCTTGTCTGGTAATTGTACAGGCTCAGCGTTCAGTGTAGTGGTTACATTGAATCCAACCCCTGAGTTTGTAACACTTACTACAGTAACGTGCAGCGGCGTTCAGTTCCAGGTATCACCTGTGGTGAGCGTTGGTGGTGGAAACATTGTTCCATTAAATACAATGTATAAGTGGGATGCACCAAGTTATACAGGTACGGTTACGGGCGGTCAGAGCAGTCAGGGATCCTTCTTGACACATGTATCAGGCACATTAAGTAATCGTACGAATAGCCAGCAGACGGCTACCTACAGTGTAACACCGCTTACCGGCAACTGTACGGGCGCTGCTTTCACCGTAGTAGTTACGTTAAATCCAACCCCTGAGTTTGTAACACTTACTACAGTAACATGTAGCGGAGTACAATTCCAGGTATCCCCTGTGGTGGGCGTTGGTGGAGGAAACATTGTTCCATTGAATACATTGTATAAGTGGGATGCACCAAGCTATACAGGAACAGTTACTGGCGGTCAGAGCAGTCAGAATTTATTTGTGTCCCATGTATCGGGTACGTTGAGTAACCGAACGAATAGTCAGCAGACGGTTACCTATAGTGTAACGCCACAGACAGGCAACTGTACTGGTTCAGTATTCTCAGTAGTGGTTACGTTGAATCCAACCCCTGAGTTTGTAACACTTACTACAGTAACGTGTAGCGGCGTTCAGTTCCAGGTATCCCCTGTGGTGGGCGTTGGTGGTGGAAACATTGTTCCATTAAATACAATGTATAAGTGGGATGCACCAAGCTATACGGGCACGGTTACGGGCGGTCAGAGCAGTCAGGGATCCTTCTTGACTCATGTATCGGGTACGTTGAGTAACCGTACGAATAGTCAGCAGACGGTTACCTACAGTGTAACACCGCTGACCGGCAACTGTACCGGATCTGCATTCACCGTAGTGGTTACGTTGAATCCAACACCTGAGTTTGTAACATTAACAACGGTTACCTGTAGCGGCGTTCAGTTCCAGGTATCCCCTGTGGTGGGCGTTGGTGGAGGAAACATTGTTCCATTCAATACATTCTATAAGTGGGATGCACCAAGCTATACGGGCACCGTTACGGGCGGTGAGAGCAGCCAGGGATCCTTCTTAACTCACGTATCAGGCACATTAAGCAATCGTACGAATAGCCAGCAGACGGCTACCTATAGTGTAACGCCACAGACAGGTAACTGTACTGGTTCAGTATTCTCAGTAGTAGTTACGTTGAATCCAACCCCTGAATTTGTAACGTTGACTACGGTTACTTGTAGCGGAGTACAATTCCAGGTATCCCCTGTGGTGGGCGTTGGTGGTGGAAACATCGTTCCACTAAATACCTTGTATAAGTGGGATGCACCTAGCTATACAGGAACAGTTACTGGAGGTCAGAGTAGCCAAGGTCTGTTTGCGTCTCATGTATCCGGTACGTTAAGTAACCGTACGAATGTGCAGCAGACCGTTACCTACACTGTAACACCGATTACTGGCAACTGTACCGGATCTACCTTCACAGTTCTGGTGTATGTTGCTCCGAAACCAGAGTTTGTAACATTAACCACTGTTACCTGTAGCGGAGTGGAGTTCCAGGTATCACCTGTTGTGGGTACTTATTCAGGTAACATTGTACCTGCCAATACAACTTATACTTGGGGTGAGCCAGGCTACACTGCATCACTCAGTGGAGGTATTTCCGGAACGAGCCAATCATTTATCAGAAGTACTATAACCAATGCTTCAAATACAACTCAAACTGCTACTTATACGGTAATTCCTACAACAGGAAATTGTACCGGATCTAGCTTTACGCTGATTGTAACCGTACATCCTGTTCCAAATATTGCTTCTCTAACTACAGTTACTTGTAGCGGAACGCCATTTGAGGTTTCGCCTACCAATGTTAATCCGGATATTGTTCCTGCTAACACTCGTTACAGATGGTCAGAGCCAACTTATTCCGGATTCTTAAACGGTGGTGTATCCGCAACTGATCAAGCTTCTATAAACGGTCTTCTCTTTAATACTTCTAGTGTTGAGCAGCTTGCATTCTATACCGTTACGCCATCTACCGTTAATTGTAATGTGAGTAATTCATTTACTGTGACTGTTCGGGTTCGTGCCGGTGGATATATTGATCCGATGTCAACAGTTATCTGTAGCGGTGTTGAATTTACTGTGATACCACAAAATGGTATAAATGGAATCGTTCCGGATGGAATTACTTACAGTTGGAGCTTACCTAATTATACAGGTTCTGTTTCTGGAGGACAAAGTAATACGGGTCAATTATCAATAAAGGGTACATTAACCAATAATACCAATGTTTTACAGACAGCTACTTACATAGTTATACCTACACCGCTCAATTGTGGTGCTAATACCTTCTTTACACTTACTGTTTCTATTCTTCCTGCGGCATATATCAACCCAATCACTGTTCCTGTGTGTAATGGCGTGGTATTCGGGTTTACGCCTGCTGATGGATCTCCGTATGGCATTGTACCTGACGGTACTCTGTATTCATGGAATACACCATCAATTACTGCATCGCTCACCGGTGGTGCCTCAGCTAACGATCGTAGCGGATTCTTTGGGCAATTATTCAATTCATCCAATGCTACCCAAACAGCAACTTATACGGTTACTACTAAAACAGGAACATGTATCGGTCAACCATTTACGGTATCCGTAGTTGTTAATCCGCCAATGATTATTTCTGCCATGTCAACCGTTGTTTGTAGCAGAAGTATGTTCACTGTATTGCCAGAAAATGGGGTCAACGGAACTGTGCCTGATAATACGCTGTATAGCTGGACTGAACCTTCCTTTAATCCATTCTTGACTGGTGGCCAATCTGCTTCTAATAGCAAGCCTATCACCGGCACTTTGTTCAATACCAGCAACATACCGCAGACGACTGTTTATACCATTACTCCAACTTCAGGTGTGTGTACAGGTGCTAACTTTACTTTGACAGTTACAGTAAATCCGACACCAGAGTTTACTACATTATCTACGGTAACCTGTAGCGGGGTAGAGTTCCAAGTATCACCTGCTGCTGGTTTTGTTGGAAATATTGTTCCATCTGATACGAGATATACCTGGGAAGCTCCATCGGTTACAGGAACTGTTACGGGTGGTCAGAGTCGCCTGGGAGCAGGAGAGACTCACATATATGGTACGTTGAGTAACCGTACACATGTTCTGCAAACGGCTACCTACATAGTAACGCCACGAACCTTATCCGGCAACTGTACAGGTGCTGCATTTACAGTGGTGGTATCGGTTAATCCTACACCTGAGTTTGTTACATTGTCTACAGTTACTTGTAGCGGAGTAGAGTTCCAGGTATCACCTGCAGCGGGCGTTGGTGGTGGCAACATAGTTCCGTCGAATACATTATATACATGGACAGAGCCGACATTTACCGGTTCCGTAACAGGAGGTCAGAGCAGCCAAGGAACACCACGTAACCATATATTTGGCACGCTGAGCAACCGTACACATCAGGTACAAACGGTGACTTACAATGTGACTCCGATATCCGGCATCTGTGCGGGCTCTGTATTTACTGTAGTGGTAACGTTGAATCCTACACCTGAATTTGTAACCTTGACTACGGTTACTTGTAGCGGAATTGAGTTCCAGGTATCACCTGCTGTTGGCGTTGCTGGCGGAAATATTGTTCCTTCAAATACACAATATAGGTGGGATGCACCAAGCGTTACGGGTACGATCACTGGTGGTCAGAGCAGTCAGGGTCTGTTCGTAAACTTTGTATCCGGCACATTGAGTAACCGTACACATGTATTACAAACTGCAACCTATATTGTAACGCCACGAACCTTGTCTGCAAACTGCACAGGTGCTGCATTTACAGTGGTGGTATCGGTTAATCCTACACCTGAGTTTGTTACACTGTCTACAGTTACTTGTAGCGGAGTTCAATTCCAGATATCACCTGCGGCGGGCGTTGGTGGTGGCAACATTGTTCCGTCGAATACATTATATACTTGGACCGAGCCAACATTTACAGGTACAGTAACGGGTGGCCAGAGCAGCCAGGGAACACCACGTAGCCATATATTTGGTACGCTGAGCAACCGAACACATCAGGTACAGACGGTGACTTACAATGTGACTCCGATATCCGGCATCTGTGCGGGCTCTGTATTTACGGTTGTGGTTACATTAAATCCAACACCTGAGTTTGTAACTTTAACTACGGTTACTTGTAGCGGAATTGAGTTCCAGGTATCACCTGCTGTGGGTGTTGGTGGCGGCAACATAGTTCCTTCTAATACACAATATAGATGGGATGCACCGAGCGTTACGGGTACGATCACGGGAGGTCAGAGCAGCCAGGGTCTGTTTGTTTCTTATGTATCAGGCACATTGAGTAACCGTACCCACGTATTACAGACAGCTACCTACAGCGTAACGCCAAGAACCTTGTCTGGCAACTGTACAGGTGCTGCATTTACAGTTGTAGTATCGGTTAATCCTACACCTGAGTTTGTTACATTATCTACCGTTACATGTAGCGGAGTACAATTCCAGGTATCACCGGCAGCAGGCGTTGCTGGTGGCAACATAGTTCCATCGAATACAGAATATACATGGACAGCGCCAACGTTTACAGGCATTGTGCAAGGTGGTCAGAGCAGTCAGGGTATACCACGGACTCACATTTTTGGTACACTGAGCAACCGCACGAACATTCAGCAAACGGCAACTTACAGCGTAACGCCAGTATCAGGCAACTGTACGGGATCTGTATTTACTGTGCTGGTATCCATTAATCCAACACCTGAGATCAGTGCTATGAGTACCACGGTTTGTAGTGGATTGCCATTCCTGATTTCGCCCACCAATACTGTGAATGGTATTGTACCGGCTGCAACCACTTACACATGGGATCCACCAGTGTTAAGTAACGCATCACTTACTGGAGGTGTTAGTGGCACATCAGTAGGAACGGTAACTGGAACATTAACAAATGGCACCAATGTATTACAATCTGCTACCTATATCATTACTCCGCGATCAGCTAATAACTGTTTAGGAACCTCTTTCACAGCCGTTGTTTATGTAGATTCAAAATCTGCTATAACTCCAATGAGCACTACAGTTTGTAGCGGAATACTGTTTAGGGTTACACCTACTAATATCACCAATGGCATTGTTCCAGAGGGTACAACATACACGTGGCTTCCTCCAGTAGTTAGCACACCATCACTCACGGGAGGTCAAAGCGCTACTACTGCACAGACCAGTATTTTTGGAACATTGCGCAATGGAACCAATACAGTTAGAACTGCCGTATATACTGTAATACCTTCTACTGAAAGTTGCGGACCTAGCAATGCATTCACAGTTACTGTATTTGTGAATCCAACACCGGAGATCAATGCAATGTCTACTGTGGTTTGTAGCGGCATAACATTTGAAGTTTCGCCGGTTAACCTATTAAACGGAATTGTACCCGCATCAACCTCTTATAGTTGGGAAGCACCTTCGGTTTCAACACCTTCATTAACCGGAGGAGTTTCCGGAGCTGGTTCATTTGTAACCGGTAATCTATTGAACGGAACCAATTCTGTTCAAACAGCTACCTATCAGGTTCGTCCAGTTGCCCCTACCGGAACCTGTACTGGACAATTATTTACAATTACTGTTACTGTTAATCCGGGAGCCTACGTTGTACCAATGACAACCGCTGTATGTAGTGGTGTTCAATTCAGTGTTACCCCTCAGAATGGCGTGAATGGCGTAATTCCAGCAGGAACTACTTATAATTGGGAAGTTCCAGTATACGGCGGCTCCATTACAGGTGGTCAATCAGATAGTGGTAAATCCAGCATATTCGGTACGCTAACCAACAACACAAATAATACCCAAACGGCTGTTTATACAGTTACCCCTAACGTGGTAAGCTGTTCAACTTATTCCAGCTTTACATTGACTGTATTCGTTACGCCTACTCCGAAGGTAAGCGCTATGAGCACAGTAACTTGTAGTGGTGTTCAATTCGAAGTATCTCCGGTGAATGGTGGTACAAATATTGTTCCCGCTAATACAACTTATGCATGGGAAATTCCTGCTGTAAGTACACCATCCTTAACAGGAGGTCAATCCAATGTTGGTCAGGCAAGTGTATTTGGCACATTGATCAACAATACGAATACTACCAGAACAGCGGTATATACGGTAACACCAACAGCTACCTTAGGAACCTGTACAGGAAGTACGTTCACAGTTCTGGTAACCGTTAATCCAAAAGCAGTTATCAATACAATGACTGCAGTGATCTGTAGCAATGGATTCTTCCAGTTGACACCTACGAACCAGACCAATGGTATTGTGCCTGATAATACAAGTTATACATGGGAAGTTCCTTCGGTTACATCAATTTCATTGACGGGTGGTCAGTCCAGAAATACTGCTCAATCCAGCATTTATGGTTCGCTGTACAATGGAACTAATACGGTTCAGACAGCTACCTACACTGTTCTTCCAAGCAGTCCTTTGTGCGGCGCGAATACCACATTTACTGTGATTGTAACAGTTAATCCGGTTCCGCAGATTACTGCTATGAGTGTGGTTACTTGTAGCGGTGTATTATTTACAATATCTCCGACCCATAATAACAATGGTATTATCCCTTCTAGTACCAATTATAATTGGGATGCTCCTCTTGTTAGTACGCCTTCTCTAACCGGTGGTGTATCAGGAACAGCAACTTCTATTATTCTGGCAAATCTTACAAACAACACCAATGTTACACAGACGGCGGTATACAGCATCACGCCAACTGCTCCCACACCGGGAAGTTGCGTGGGAGCCAATTTTACAGTAACTGTATTCGTTAATCCGAAAGCAGTAATTACTGAAATGAGTACTACCGTATGTAGCGGAACTCAATTCAACGTTACCCCTGTAAATGGAACTAATGGAATTGTACCGCTTGATATTACTTATGGATGGAATCTTCCGGTTGTTAGTAATCCATCTTTGACGGGCGGTCAGTCAAATAGTAATCAAAACGGCATATTTGGAACCCTCTTTAACGGAACTAATGTTGTAAGAACAGCTGTTTATACTGTTATTCCATCTTTGCCTAATTGCCCTAACAACAATGCATTCACCTTAACGGTATATATTAATCCAAGACCGCAGATCAATGCCATGTCAACGGTTACTTGTAGTGGAGTGCAGTTTACTATTAATCCAACCGATATTACCAATGGTATAGTACCTGTAAATACCCTGTATACTTGGGATACGCCATTAACAAGCACTCCATCACTTACAGGAGCAATTGCAGGCAATAGCGTAAGTATAATTACGGGTACACTTAATAACAGTACCAGCGTTCAACAATCTGCTACCTACATCATTACTCCAACAGCACCAGCGCCGGGAAGTTGTCCGGGCGCGCCGTTTACTGCTATCATTTATGTGAATCCGCAGTCTTTGATTACGGAAATGAGTACAACAGTTTGTAGTGGATCTCAGTTCCAGGTTACACCGACTGACGGAATCAATGGCATTGTTCCTAACGGTACAAAATACACATGGACTACCCCTGCAGTAAGTACAGGTTCGCTCACAGGCGGACAGTCTGCCACTGTTCTGCAGAGCAGTATCTTTGGCACACTATTCAATTCGACTAATACAGTAAGAACAGCTGTTTATACGGTAACACCTAATACGACCAACTGTAGCATTGGTACAACATTTACTGTTACAGTGTTTGTGAATCCAACCCCAGCTGTAACCGCTATGTCAACAGTTGTATGTAGTGGTGTAACATTTGAAGTATCACCGGTTAATGTTATCAATGGAATTGTTCCTGCTAATACCCAATATAGCTGGAACCAGCCTACCGTTTCATCTACTTCCTTAACAGGCGGTAATACGGAGACAGGTGCCTATGTATTCGGAACCTTGTTAAATGGTACCAGTGTGCCACAAACGGCAACTTATCAGGTTCGTCCAACAAGTCCATTAGGTGATTGTGCTGGTTCAGTCTTTACAGTTACAGTTACCGTTAATCCAGGAGCCTATATTGCTCCAATGACAACCGCTGTATGTAGTGGTGTTCAGTTCAGTGTAACACCTCAGGATGTAGTGAATGGGGTGATACCTCCGGGAACTACTTATAATTGGGGACTGCCAACCTATAGCGGATCAGTTACTGGCGGACAGACCAACGCCAATCAGTTTAGCATATTTGGTACTTTAACCAATAGCTCTAATATTACACAGACTGCAGTGTATACAGTTACTCCGAATGTGGTAGCCTGTGCTTCTTACTCCAGCTTTACATTGACCGTTTTTGTTACACCAACTCCGAAGATCAATGCATTAAGCACAGTTGTTTGTAGCGGCCTACAGTTTAATGTAACGCCTGTTAATGGAGGTACACAAATTGTTCCTGCCACTACCAGATATGCATGGGATATTCCAGCAGTTAGCACACCATCATTAACGGGTGGTCAGTCTAATGCCAATCAGACAAGTATCTATGGTATACTCACCAACAATACCAATACCGCCAGAACAGCCGTTTATACAGTAACGCCAACAGCTACACTTGGAAATTGTATTGGTGCAACCTTCACGGTGCTTGTTACAGTCAACCCGACTGCGGTTATCAATCCAATGAGTACAACGGTTTGTAGCGGATTGCTATTCAATGTAACACCTACTAATATTACCAATGGAATTGTTCCGGTTGGAACTACATATAGTTGGTCACTTCCAACTATGAGTAATGCTTCCTTGACTGGCGGACAAACCAATAATACTCAGGAAAGCATATTCGGAACCTTAACCAATGCTACCAATGTACTGCAGACTGCAGTTTATACGGTTACCCCCAATACTGAATTCTGTGGAACCAATAACAGCTTTACACTTACTGTATTTGTTAATCCAACAGCGGAAATCAGGGCAATGACTGCTGTGATATGCAGTGGCCTTCAATTTACAATTGTACCTCAGGATTTAATCAACGGTATTGTTCCTGCCGGAACACTCTATAGTTGGAATCCTCCAACAGTTACAGCTTCTTTAAGTGGAGGTCAGTCCGGAACGCTTGTAAATGCTATAACTGGTACCTTGAATAGTTCTGCCAATGTAAGTCAGACTGCAGTTTACATCATAACCCCAAGAAGTTTGAATTGTGGTGATAATGCGCCATTTACTCTTACTGTAACTGTGAATCCTATCGTGGTAATTAATACCATGACGGTTACCACTTGTAGTGGTGTTCCATTTGTAATTACACCAACCAATGGAACTAACGGTATTATTCCTGCAGATACTTACTATACATGGAGTGTACCTGCATTCACCGGAACTGTTACTGGTGGTCAGAGTGCAGCCAATCAGTCTAACATCTTTGGAACACTGGTTAATCAAACTAATACCACACAAACAGTAACCTACACGGTTGCTCCATCTACAACAAGCTGTATTTCTAATGCACCATTCACACTTATTGTAACCTTGCGTCCAATTGCTGACATCAGAGCAATGACTGTGGTTACATGTAGTGGAACTCCGTTTGTAATTACACCGACTGACGGAATAAATGGTATCGTACCAGCAGGTACTTTGTATCGCTGGTCTGCACCGAGTTTCACCGCATCTATATTAGATGGGGCATCTGCTTCTGGTCAAATGAATGTGAATGGTACTTTAAGAAATACATCCAATATCCAGCAGACTGCCACTTATTTTGTAATTCCAACTACTGTTAATTGTAATGATAATGTAGGATTTACTGTTACTGTAACGGTTAACCCAACTGCTGAGATTAGTACAATAACCACGGTTGTATGTAGTGATGTTCCTTTTGTTGTATCACCAGTAAATACTACAAATGGTATCGTACCTGATGGAACCAGATACTCCTGGAATATTCCAGCTATTTCAGCATCAATAACTGGTGGAGCTTCCGGAACCTTGCAAAACTTTATTTCCGGAACGTTACGTAATATAAGCTCAATCATACAAACAGCTACATACACAGTTACTCCTCGTTCTGGCGCATGTATTGGAG
This sequence comes from Sediminibacterium sp., assembly GCA_044337245.1. Lineage (GTDB taxonomy): Bacteria > Bacteroidota > Bacteroidia > Chitinophagales > Chitinophagaceae > Sediminibacterium. Next base: position 12,922 of record JBIINW010000312.1, read on the forward strand.
GTAACTTTACAGTTGTTGTAATACTCAATCCAGGCGGTGCATTTGATCCAATGACAGCTGTAACCTGTAATGGTGTTCAATTTGAAGTAACACCTACTGATGGTGTTAATGGCATTATTCCTGCTAATACGAAGTTTAGTTGGACTATCCCATCTTTCAATGCATTTATATCTGGTGGTCAATCCGGAACACTTCAATCTTCCATTTTTGGTACGCTGATTAATTCTTCTAATGTAATCCAAACTGTAACCTATACCATTACGCCAAATGTTGATAATTGCGGATTCGCACCAACATTTACGGTAACTGTTACTATCAATCCTACTGCAGAAATTAATTTAATTACTACGACATCTTGTAGTGGAGTAAATTTCGAAGTATCACCTGCCAATGGAATCAATGGTATAGTACCAGCAGGTACCCTGTACAGATGGAGTGTTCCTGCTTATACCGGTACGGTTACAGGCGGACAGTCAAATGCCTCACAAAACCGCATTTTTGGTAATCTCCTGAATAGGACCAATACAGCACAAACGGTTACTTATAGTGTGATTCCAACTTCTACCCTTTGTGGTGATGACACGCCATTTACTATTGTTGTTACGTTGAATCCGACTCCAGAGGTAACTGCGATGACGACGGTTACATGTAGCGGAGTGCCGTTTGTGGTAACGCCGACCAATGTTACGAATGGCATTGTTCCGAACAATAGCTTGTATAGCTGGAACGTGCCTACGTTTACGGGCACTGTAACGGGAGGAGCGTCAGCTACGAATAATGTAACAACGATATTTGGTAATCTGCGTAATCGTACGAATGAGACACAGACAGTAACCTATATTATTACTCCTAGAACAGCGGCTAATTGTGTGGGTACGAACTTCACGTTAACAGTTACCTTACCACCGACTGCGGAGATCAATACGATGACAACGGTAACATGTAGCGGAGTACCGTTTGTGGTAACGCCGACGAATGTAACCAATGGTATTGTACCTAATGGCAGCGTATACAGCTGGAGTGTACCAACGTTTACGGGCACGGTAACGGGAGGAGCATCTGCTACGAATAATCCTACGATTGTATTTGGCAATCTGCTGAACCGCACAAATACTACTCAGACAGTAACGTATACAGTGATACCGCAATCTAATAATTGCGTAGGCGCAGCGTTTACGGTGATAGTTACGCTCAATCCGACGCCTGAGGTAACTGCGATGACTACGGTAACGTGTAGCGGAGTAGCGTTTGTGGTAACACCGACCAATGTTACGAATGGTATTGTACCGATCAATAGCTTGTATAGCTGGAATGAACCGACATTTTCGGGTACTGTAACGGGAGGAGCTTCAGCTACGAATAATGTAACAACGATATTTGGTAATCTGCGCAACCGTACGAATGAGACTCAGACAGTAACCTATATTATTACTCCGAGAACAGCGGCAAATTGTGTGGGTACGAACTTCACATTAACGGTAACGTTACCTC
>JBIINW010000315.1:0-2525 GCA_044337245.1 Sediminibacterium sp.
TTGTGGTAACGCCAACGAACCCGACGAATGGTATTGTACCGGATGGCAGCGTATATAGCTGGAGTGTACCAACGTTTACTGGAACGGTTACGGGTGGAGCATCTGCTACGAATAATCCGACTACGGTATTTGGTCTGTTGAGTAACCGTACGAATACGACTCAGACGGTTACGTATAGAGTGACACCATTATCAGGTAATTGCACGGGAGCGGTGTTTACGGTGATTGTGACGCTCAATCCGACCCCTGAGGTAACTGCGATGACGACAGTAACATGTAGCGGAGTAGCGTTTGTGGTAACGCCGAATAATGGTGCCAATGGAATTGTTCCGATCAATAGCTTGTATAGCTGGAGTGTACCAACATTTACGGGAACGGTAACAGGTGGCGCTTCTGCTACGGATAATGTGACTACGATATTTGGTAATCTGCTGAACCGTACGAATGAGACGCAGACGGTTACTTATATAGTTACGCCGAGAACGGCTGCTGGTTGTGTGGGAGCTAACTTCACCTTGACAGTTACGTTGAATCCGACTCCTGAGGTAACTGCGATGACGACGGTTACGTGTAGCGGAGTTCCGTTTGTGGTAACGCCGAGCAATGTTACGAATGGCATTGTTCCGATCAATAGCTTGTATAGTTGGAATGTGCCAACGTTTACGGGCACTGTAACGGGAGGAGCGTCAGCTACGAATAATGTAACAACGATATTTGGTAATCTGCGTAATCGTACGAATGAGACGCAGACGGTAACCTATATTATTACTCCGAGAACAGCGGCAAATTGTGTGGGTACGAACTTCACATTAACGGTAACGTTACCTCCTACGGCTGAGATTACTACGATGACAACGGTTACATGTAGCGGAGTGCCATTTGTGGTAACGCCGACGAATGTAACCAATGGTATAGTGCCGAATGGCAGCGTATACAGCTGGAGCGTACCAACGTTTACGGGCACTGTAACGGGTGGCGCATCGGCTACGAATCATCCTACGATTGTATTTGGCAATCTGCTGAATCGTACAAATACGACTCAGACGGTTACGTATACAGTGATACCGCAATCTAATAATTGCGTAGGCGCAGCGTTTACGGTGATAGTTACGCTCAATCCGACGCCTGAGGTAACTGCGATAACGACGGTTACGTGTAGCGGAGTAGCGTTTGTGGTAACACCGACCAATGTTACGAATGGTATTGTACCGATCAATAGCTTGTATAGCTGGAACGAACCGACATTTACGGGTACTGTAACGGGAGGAGCGTCTGCAACGAATAATGTAACAACGATATTTGGTAATCTGCGCAACCGTACGAATGAGACGCAGACGGTTACTTATATAGTTACGCCACGTACAGCTGCTAATTGTGTGGGAACGAACTTCACGTTAACAGTAACGTTACCGCCTACGGCCGAGATTACAACGATGACAACGGTTACATGTAGCGGAGTACCATTTGTGGTAACGCCAACGAACCCGACGAATGGTATTGTACCGGATGGCAGCGTATATAGCTGGAGTGTACCAACATTTACTGGAACGGTTACGGGTGGAGCATCTGCTACGAATAATCTGGCTACAGTATTTGGCTCATTGAGCAACCGTACGAATACAGTGCAGACTGTAACGTATAGAGTAACACCTATATCAGGTAATTGTACTGGTGCGGTATTTACGGTGATTGTTACGTTGAATCCTACACCTGAGGTAAGTGCGATGAGCAGGGTGGTATGTAATGGAGTACAGTTTACGGTATCACCTGTGAATGTTACTAATGGTATAGTGCCTCAGTCGACCTTGTATACATGGAGTGAGCCGACATTTACTGCTTCAGTAACGGGTGGAACATCAGGTACAGATCAGGCGTTTGTAAGAGGTACACTGACCAATGAGTCAAACGTTGCCCAGGAGGCATACTATAGTGTTCTACCAAGATGGAATAATTGCGTAGGTGCACCGTTCTCGTTGACGGTTTATCTGAATCCGACGCCGGTGATTACTGCGATGAGTACGGTAACTTGTAGTGGAGTACTGTTCCGAGTAACGCCGACCAATGGTACGGATGGCATTGTACCGATAGGTACTACGTACAGATGGAATATGCCGACGTACACGGCAACGATGACGGGTGGAGCAAGTGCAACTGGACAATCCACTGTGTTTGGTACGCTGCGCAATACACAGAATACAGTACAGACGGCTACTTATATAGTTACACCGAGCATAGCTAATTGTGGCGATGGTGCTCCATTTACAGTAACGGTAACGGTACCGCCTACGGCAGAGATTACAACGATGACAACGGTTACGTGTAGCGGAGTGCCATTTGTGGTAACGCCGTCGAATGTTACTAATGGTATTGTACCGGATGGTAGCGTATATAGCTGGAATGTACCGACATTTACGGGCACTGTAACGGGTGGAGCATCTGCTACGAATAATCCGACTACTGTATTTGGATTGTTGAGTAACCGTACGAATACGACCCAGACGGTTACGTATAGGGTTACACCATTA
>JBIINW010000043.1:0-16936 GCA_044337245.1 Sediminibacterium sp.
GCCTGAACAGTTAACAGGGCATTTTTCACCTGCACATTATTGGCTTTGGCATACTCTAATGCCTGTTGTATGTTGAAAGCATAGTGATTGGCTTTCGGGGCCTGACCGTTTGTTGAACGAGGGGTTACGGTAGCGGCAAAAAGAATTATATAGAGTAAGAAATAACGCATCATGCTGGAATCAGATTTTTACTTAGTTGCTTGTAATGTTCAATCATTAAACGACCTTCTTCGCTGGCAATTCCATACAAGAAATTGTCGGTGGTTTCGGCTATCAGTTGGGGAAGGTTAAAATGTTCGCCGGGGAAAATTTCCGGATTAAAAACTAGAAACATGGAGGCCAAACGGAATCGGGCAATCAGATTGATGTTAATTTCATTACGATAGAGGCCCTCTTGTTTTCCCCTGTTTATATTATTAACAATCACATCAAATAAAAACTTGTTTTTGTGATCGTTGTATTTATTGAAGGCGCCTGTGTGGTATTTTTCCAAATCGAAAATCACAGCCGGATTCATTTTGCTGAGAATTTTCTTTACAGTATCGATGCTCAGAAAAACTTCATGGATGGCGTTTTCACTTTCTTCCAGTTGGGTTTTACATTCGTTTCGGTTGATATTTAATACAATTTCAATGGCATCTTCTACCAATTCATCCTTGTCTGCATAATAGAGGTAGATGGTTTTCTTGCTCATCCCCAATTGGTTGGCAATCTCATCCATGCTTACGCTTCGGATGCCGAACCGCATGAATAATTCATACGCTTTTGCTACAATTCTTTCTGCGGTGTTTTCCATGTTTAAATATTGCAACAAAACTACGGAAACTTTTTGTGTAACAATAGTTTCTTTGAAAAATGATAATATTTATTTAGTAGTTTTAATTTATATATAAAAGTAGCATAAAAAGAATAATATATAAATATGTATTTAATAAATTTGTTAAGTAATTGTTATGTAAACATATGTTAAGCAACTATTTAGGTTCAAAATGAGGATTAGTCTCCCTAAATACTAACATATTGGAAATGAAAAATGAGGGGTAGAAGGGAAGGGTGTAATTTTGCAGTGGTCATTTAATCATTATAGTATGCAACAGCCGGAGATCCGCTTTTCCTTTCGCCGCCTGATCAAACGATTACTCACCTATTTTCTACAGGGACTAGTAGTACTGGCGCCCATAGGTATTACGATGTGGGTTGTTTTTGGGTTGTTCAATTTTGTGGACAGTATCCTCCCTAATATTTTACATGTGCTGGCACCCAATTGGATGGAAGTGGATGCCAATGGTCAGCTAAAAAAAATTCCTGGCATCGGATTTTTAGTGGTGGTGCTGCTGGTATTGTTCACCGGATGGATTTCCTCCATGTTATTTTTCAGCCGGGTAGTGGCCCTTTTAGATAATTTACTGGAGAAAACACCCGGTATCAAGTTTATTTATTCGTCGGTAAAGGATTTTCTGGAAGCTTTTGCGGGGAATAAGAAAAAATTTGATAAGCCAGTTTTGGTAAATGTTGATGGTGCAGGAGTTTGGCGGGTAGGGTTTATTACCCAATCTACCAGCCTAGCACTGGGAATGCCCGACCATGTTACTGTTTATGTGCCTCATTCTTATGCAATTTCAGGAATCACTTATTTGGTGCCTGTTGCTAATATTCGTTCACTAACCGGTATTGCTGCATCAGACGCCATGAAGTATACCATTTCGGGTGGAGTAACGGAAATGGAGCATCGCAATAGCGGGGTAACTGTATCGGAGAACGTATCGGGAGATGCCTAAGTAAGCATCCCTTTTAGGGATTAATAGTTTATCCGGCACAGCTTTGCAGCAAATGTTTTTACTTTGTACTCATCATTATGAAGCTACACAATTTTAATTCTGGCCCTTCAATATTGCCTGCACCGGTTCTTGAAGAGGCTGCAAATGCCATACACAACTTTAATAATACCGGCTTATCTATTTTAGAAATCGGGCATCGCACGGCTGCATTTGGCGAAGTAATGGAGGAGGCTAAGCGCTCGGTAAAACAGCTGATGGAATTATCAGACGACTATGAAGTGTTGTTTTTGCATGGAGGAGCTACTACTCAGTTTATGCAGGTACCCATGAATTTATTAGATGCAACCGATACCGCTGCTTATTGCATCAATGGTATTTGGGGAAAGAAAGCCGCAAAAGAAGCCGCTTTTTTTGGAAATGTGTTTACTGCTGCCGATACCGCTGATTGTGAACATACCTGTATACGGCAGCCAGCGCAGTTGCCTGCCGATACCAAGTATCTTCATATCACCACCAATAATACAGTAGAAGGAACACAGTGGCATCAAATTCCCGATGTGGCTGTGCCATTGGTTGCCGATATGAGCAGCGACATTTTCTCCCGACCCATGGAGTATAACCGGTTTGACTGCATCTATGCCGGAGCTCAAAAAAATATGGGAGCAGCGGGCGTTAACCTGGTGGTGCTGAAAAAAGATATTATAGGAAAAAGAAAGAAAGCAATACCTGCCATCATGGATTATCAGCAACATATTGCTGCCGGATCGTTGATGAACACACCACCTGTATTTTCGGTTTATGTTAGTATGCTTACCCTTAGATGGATTATCCGCGAGGGCGGACTTCCCGAAATGGAACGCCGGAATCGAGCCAAAACTACTTTACTATATAATACACTAAACAATCATCCGCTTTTTACAATCCGGGTAAACCCAGATAGCAGAAGTTGTATGAACGCTGTTTTCTTTTTAACTAATCCTGCATTAGAGGCACCCTTTCTGGAGCTTTGCAAAGAAGCGGGAATGATTGGCGTAAAAGGCTATCGAACAGTAGGTGGCATTCGCGTAAGTATGTATAATGCTTTGGAACTTTCTAGTGTACAGGCATTTTGCGATTTGATCAATTACTTCACTGAAAAAAACGGTTGATGCAATTCAACCCTTCCGTTTTTATTTCCCGACTAGTATTTTGTATTGCCCTGTTTTTTGTTGGATTTTCAAGCTGTATTAGTCAAACTATTATAACCGGTGTGGTTAAAGATTCAGCATCTGGCCAGCCCATTGCTGCCGCCAGTGTTTTGTTTCGGGGAGGTAAGGGTACGGCAACCGATAGTATGGGATATTTCCGACTGAGTTCCACTAACGTAAAGTTTACGCAGTTACAAATCAGCTATATAGGGTATACAACGCAATACATCAATTTCGAACCGGGTAAAGAGACGGTCATTAATGGATTACTGAAATTAGATCCCCGATATATCAATAGCGTAACGGTGTCCACTTCAAAAAGAGCTCCATATAAAAATAAGGGTAATCCGGCAGTTGAGTTGATTAAAAAAGTGATTGAGCACCGGGCCGAAAATCGAGCTACGGCCAGCGATTATTTATCGTATACCCAATATGAAAAACTTACTTTATCGATGAGTAATTTTTCTGATAAAATAACGGCTTCCCGATTACTGAATCAGTATAAATTTTTATTCGACAATCGAGATACCACCACCGTTCCGGGAAGAATTTTATTGCCGGTGTATATTCAGGAAACCATCAGTAAAAAATGGTGGCGGAAAAATCCGGCTGCGGCTAAAACAATAGTAGAGGCTGAAAAACAGGTTGACTTTGGTTCGTATGTTGATAACAAAGGAATTAATCTCTACTTGAACCGGTTGTATATGGATGTGGACATATACGAGAATAACATCCCATTATTTACGTATCAGTTTTTGAGTCCGATTGCCAGTTTATCGCCCACTTTTTATCTATTCTATATCCGCGATACGATAGCGGATGCAAGTGGAGAAAAATTTATTAAACTATACTTTACCCCTCGCAATACCGGTGACCTGTTATTTAGGGGTAATATGCTAATAACTCTCGACGGCCGATATGCCGTAAAAAGTATCAATCTATTTATCAGTAAGAATGCGAACCTCAATTTTGTACGGGAGATGACTATTGATTTAAATTTTCAAAAAAACACTGATGGAAGATACTACCTCATTAGTAGCAAAACAGGAGCAGATGCGGGAATCAACCGATCGATGCGGGGAGGTATTTATGGCGAACGAACGGTAAGTTTTCAGCGATACGACCGTGAAACGCACATTCCCGATAGCGTATTTGCAGGCGCACCCTTGCTTCGGGCTCCGGATGCTGCAAGGCGTGAAAGTAACTACTGGCAAGAGAATAGGCACGACAGTCTTAAAAAAACCGAATCAGCCATTTATACTAATATCGACAGTTTAACTCGTATGCGCTCGTATCAAAGAGCAATGGGACTGATGGTATTTCTGGTTGATGGATATGTTTCATTAGGTCCGGTAGAATGGGGGCCTTTTGCGGCATTTTATAGTTTTAATCCTGTTGAAGGATTTAAGCCAAGATTAGGGGGCAGAACTACGCCCCAATTTAGTAAGCGCATTTATTTAGAGGGCTATGGGGCCTATGGTTTGAAGGACGAACAATTCAAGTATTTTTTAAGAACTACGTATTCATTGAATAATAAATCTATTTATAAATATCCGCTTAGCTTTATTCGCGCCAGCTATCAGTACGATACTAAAATTCCCGGACAAGAATTGCAGTTTGTATCGGAAGACAATTTTTTATTATCATTTAAACGGGGGCTTAACGACAAGTGGTTATACAATCGCAATTTGGTAACGGAATATGTTCATGAGTTTCCCGGCAATGTAGCCATTACCCTTGGAGGGAAAAACTGGATCCAGCAGCCGGCAGGTAGTATTGTATATAATAAAACGTCAAATGGAATTCCGGTACAGGTAAAAGAATTAACTACTACCGAATTGTATGGTGAAGTGCGCTGGGCACCCCATGAGCAGTTTTATCAAAGTAAGGTATATCGAATTCCCATCGTAAATCAATATCCTATTTATACACTTCGGTTTATTGCAGGGGTAAAAGGTGTGTTGAACAGTGAATTTACTTATCAGAATCTTAGTGGGCGCATAGAAAAGCGGGTCTTTTTATCGCGGCTTGGATATAGTGATGTGGTGCTAGAGGGGGGATATATATTTGGCAAGCTGCCTTATCCATTGATTACAATACATCGCGCCAATCAAACGTATTCGTACATGTTAGAATCGTATAATCTGATGAATTTTCAGGAGTTTGTAAGTGATCATTATTTTTCCATTAACATCAATCATTATTTTAATGGTTTACTACTCAATCGGTTGCCTTTAGTGAAAAAAATGAAGTTGCGGGAGGTAATATCCTTAAAGATGTTATACGGCGGTGTGCGCGATGAAAATGATCCCCGATTGCATCCCGACTTAATTCAATTTCCTCAAATGGATGGGCATCCAACCACATTTACTTTAGAAGCAAAGCCTTATTTGGAAGGGAGTGTAGGAATCTGTAATCTTTTAAAACTTTTTAGGGTTGATATTGTTAAAAGATTCACTTATCTTGAAAACCCAAGTGTATCTCCTTGGGGGCTCAGGGCCCGATTTAAATTTGATTTTTAACGTAAAGCTGCATACCCTTACAAACTCTGCTACTTGAAATTTTCGATTCACACATCCCCATTACGTTGGTGTAACGCTCACATCCGAATTCTACTATCAGTTACTTTTCTATTCCTAACAGTGTGCCCTGCTTTTTCGGCAAGCCTGTTTAATCGTTCTTCAGATCCGTTTACGGTACCGGATACTTTTCCAGTGCCGAAAAGCAATCCCTTGCAACTTTTTTATTTGCAACGAACGGCCAATACCAATACTATTGTATGTGAATTAAACCTGAATGCAAAAGGGATTCCGGATCCAGAAAAGCCTATCAATGTATTCTGGATTCTATATACAGAAGGAGGGGTAAGAAAAGAGTTGAATTATATTCAGCGAAATTTTGCCTATGGAATGGATGCGAAGGCCATTGATAATGGGGTATTTAAATTGAATTTTGTTTCCTACAAAAAGCGCCTATTTTATTTAAAATGGCATACCCCAGGTAAACGATACCAGGTATTTGCGACTATAAATAATAAAGAAGCGATTTTGCAACGGATTTTTGTTAAAGTTGAAGGAGGCTCTTTCTGGGTTCCTAATATTGTATATGTAGAGTTCCGGGGCACCGATCCGATTACCGGAAAAGAGGTGATTGAAAGATTTAAACCGTAGTGTGAATATTTAAATACGTGTATCTACTTTTTTTTCACCACTTGCTTTTCTTTTTTTCGGATATTTGCACATGGCTTTGATTCAACCCTTTCGGGCATTGCGCCCGCAACCACAACTGGCAAGTCTCGTAGCCAGCTTACCCTATGATGTTTTAAATAGTGCGGAAGCCAAATTGGCGGCAAATGGAAACCCTTATTCATTTCTGCACATTACGAAAAGCGAAATTGATTTACCTGAGGCAATTAATGTGTACGATGCCACCGTTTACGAAACCGCCAAAACGAATTTATCCGCCTTCATCAGTCGCGACGTTCTTTTCCGTGAAAGTAAACCCTGCTTTTACATTTATCAACTTACGATGGATGGGGTTAGTCAAACCGGTTTGGTAGCCCTCAGTAGTATTGATGATTACGAACACAATATCATCCGCAAGCACGAGTTTACAAGGCCTGAGAAAGAATTAGACAGGATACAGCATATTAAAATTTCAGGTGCCCAAACCGGTAATGTTTTTTTGGCCTATCGTAATCAGGAGGCCATTGATCAGTTGATTGACAACTGGAAGGCATCTAAAAATCCGGTAAATGATTTTACGGCTCCGGATCATATTCAACATACGGTGTGGATTATCAACGATGATGCGGTAATGGAAAAACTGGTACAGTTGTTTGCAGAGCAGGTACCTTTTACTTATATAGCAGATGGGCATCACCGGGCAGCTTCTGCTGCTAAAGTGCGGAATAACATTCAAGGAGCCATTCCCGAAGGAGCCGATTATTTTTTAACTACCTTATTTCCTTCCAATCAATTGCGAATTCTTGATTATAATCGCGTAGTAAAAGATTTGAATGGACATACCCCGGAGACGCTCTTAACTGCTGCTGCCGAAAATTTTCATATCGAATCATTCGGAAAAGAACTGGTGCGTCCGGAGGCCCCGCATCAGTTTGGCATGTATTTGCAGCAATCATGGTATCGCCTTACTGCATTACCCGGTTCTTTTTCGAACGACCCAATTGGTGTATTAGACGTTACCATTTTACAAAATAATATGCTGGCAAAATGGCTGGGTATTCAAGATCAGCGAACAGATAAGCGGATCGACTTTGTAGGTGGAATTCGCGGACTGGGAGAATTAGAAAAGCGGGTGAATAGTGGTGAAATGGCCATTGCTTTCAGTTTATTCCCGGTTTCTATTGAACAGCTTTTTGCAATTGCCGATAGTGGCGAAGTGATGCCGCCTAAAAGTACCTGGTTCGAGCCCAAACTCCGCGATGGATTACTTACCCACCTTATATACGAATCATAGGATGGTTTCTCATCTGATTTTTTGCCCCAACTGCTAAACTGGTTTTGCTATTATCAGTCATATTTGGTACTTTGTGTATTAGATTGGCTTGCTATATATACTGAGTTTTCGGGGGATAAAAGTGGATGGATAATGGATTTTTTGCCGAAATTCTACTGCCATTTACAGTGCTATACCTTTGCTCCCTCCTGCTGAACTACTTCCGTTTTTATGTGGCATTCCTCTCCTTTCGTTTTGGGAAAAATTTTCCGAGCAGACGGTTATTTATATATATTTGTTTATGCATAATAAAAAGTTAATAAAAATATTTTATTAAAAACATAATCATCAATTATGGAATTCAAGAGATTATTCGATTGTGTAGACCATCAATTAGCCAATTTTCCAACAGAAGCGATGCTGGTTGCCAAAGAGAAGGGGGAGTGGGTAAAACACAGCACCCAGGAAGTAGCCGATACGGTAAATGCTTTGTCGGCAGGCTTATTGCAATTAGGGGTTAGCGGACATGATTTTAGTCCCGAGGGCAGTGATAAAATTGCCATCATCAGCAATAATCGTCCGGAGTGGGTTTTTGCCGATCTGGCTGTTCAGCAAATTGGTGCCATTTTGGTTCCATTGTATCCTACCACCAATCCCTTAGAAGTTGAATTCATTTTAAATAATGCGGCTGTTAAGTATGTGTTTGTGAGTAACCAGGAAATGTACGACAAGGTAAATGCCTTACGAAGTAAAGTGCCTTCCCTGAAAGATGTTTTTGTGTTTGATGAAATTCCGAATACCAAGCATTGGAAAAGTTTGTTGGTTGATAAGAGCAGTGCGCAATTAGAGAAATTGGTGAGCATTAAGGCTTCCATACCCGCATCTCATTTAGCAACTATTATATACACTTCGGGAACAACGGGAACCCCTAAAGGAGTTATGTTAAGTCATAAAAATATTTATTCGAATGTGATGATGAGTAAGGAAAGTTTTCCTTTTAATGATGCGCCGGGAAGTAAAGTGCTTAGTTTTTTGCCCCTCAATCATATTTTTGAAAAAGCCTGCACTTACATCTACTTGTTCAGTGGTATCAGTATTTATTATGCTGAGAATTTAGAAACGATTGGCGATAATCTGAGAGAGGTAAAACCCGATGGTTTTACTACTGTTCCCCGCTTATTAGAAAAAGTTTTTGAAAAAATCATGTCCAAAGGCAAGGAATTAACCGGCACTAAGCGCAAATTATTCTACTGGGCGGTAGATTTGGCAGATCGATACGACAATACTCAGTCGGGCGGAATCTGGTACAATATCCAACTCGCCCTGGCGAATAAGCTGATTTTTTCTAAATGGCGGGAAGCGTTGGGTGGAAGGGTTTCGTTTATCATCACCGGAGGTGCTGCCTGTCAGATTAAATTACTCCGAATTTTTAATGCCGCACAAATACCGGTTTATGAGGGATATGGCCCTACAGAGAATAGTCCAGTAATTACGGTAAACCGCCAAGAACCCGGTGGAATGAAATTTGGTACGGTTGGTCCGGTAACTTCCGGTCAGGAAGTGAAATTGGCAGAAGACGGGGAAATTTGTGTGAAAGGCCCCAGTGTAATGGAAGGATATTATCTTAGACCCGATTTAACCCAGGAAGTAATTATCGATGGTTGGCTGCATACTGGTGATATAGGAGTTTGGATTGACAAGAAATTTTTAAAAATAACCGACCGCAAAAAAGAGTTATTTAAAACCAGCGGCGGAAAATATGTTGCGCCTCAGCCAATCGAAAATAGGTGTAAAGAGAGCCCCTTTATTGAGCAGATGATGGTGGTAGGGGCCGACAAAAAATTTGTTGGAGCCCTGATTGTTCCTTCTTTTGAAACGCTGCAAGACTGGATGCGGGAAAAAGGTCTCCAGTTTACTACCAATGAAGATGTGGTTCATCATCCCCGAGTATTGGAATTGTATAAGGAGATAATTGAAAGTTTTAATGGCTACTTTAATCATGTAGAGCAAATTAAAAAGTTTGAGTTGTTGCCCAGAGAATGGACCATCGATTCGGGTGAAATGACGCCAAAACTGAGCTTGAAGCGAAAAGTGGTGATGGAGAAATATAAAGATGCGATTGAAAGGATTTATTCCGAATAGTGCGGCATCATTGATTCCGTTGTACCCGGCAATCCGAAAAATCGGGGCGTTTTCTTAATATATAGCGCAGGTTTCTTTATTTGCATAGAATAAAATTGGTAATCAAGCAAATCTTACCGAATTTAGAAATCTATTCAGCCGGCAAATTGCCAGTAGCTGAATAATATGCCTATGGATTTTGCACCTATTTTTCAACAGGTTTTTCAAACATCAGCAGTGCCTACCTTGTTGGTAGCTCATAACGGAACTGTTTTAGCCGGAAGTGATTCCCTGCAGGTTTTGTTGGGGTATACGGCTACCGATTTGCAAAGTAGATCTATACAAAGTTTAGTTTCTGAAAATTCGCTTGGTTGGCAGTCAATCGTGGAAAATCAACAACCCACTTCCATTTCTGTGACTATGCAATCCGCGGATGGTAAAACGGAGTTGGTTCAGTTACAGCTTACCCCTTTAACGATTGCGCATGATTCCGACCCGATATGGCATGTGAATTTGAATCCGGCACCGTTATCCGATCTCTCTCATTCGGATTTATTTTCGGGGCGCGGTCAATATTTAGAGAAGGTTTTGCAAACTATTACGGATGGTTTTTTGGTGATTAATAAAAAGGGCGATGTATTGTTTTGTAATCACTCTGCTGCTCAAATCATGCGAGTAAATTCAAGTGAAGAATTAATAGGAAAAAATATCTGGCAACTGGTACCCGACTTGAATGTATTAAAACAATATCCAGGCTACGATTTGGTTTTTCAGCAGAATCAGCCAGCTCGATTTAAGGAATATTTTCCCGGCTATAATTTTTGGGTGGAGATAAGTGCCTATCCTTCTGAAGACAATGTGGTTGTTTATTTTAAGGATGTGAATGATGTGGTTAAGTTTAAAAAAATTCAAAGTTTAGAAAGGGATGTACTGGCAATGAATGCCAATCCCTATAAAGAACTTCCCGAAGTGCTTGATTTTTACATTACCTCTTTGGAGAAGATGTACAATGGATTGGTGATGATGTTATGGAAAGTTGAAAATGATCGATTACTTCAATGGTCGGCCAATTCTGTTCCGGAAAGTATCACAACTGCATGTTCCAGGGCAGCTATTCACGACAATCAATATATTTTTTCACGGGCAGCATCCGAAAAGAGGCGATTAGTAGCCGATCATATTTCTGCGAATGCTAATCAGGATGCACGGGCGCAGCTATTGCAGGAAGCTGGTTTTGTTGCATTGAGTGCAAGCCCAATTATACTTTCCAGTGGGGATGTGGTGGGGGTGCTGGAAGTTTTTTATACTAATCAGCAGCACAACTTACTCGATGAGCCCGGCACGATTGAACGAACCGCTAACCTGCTGCAAGTGTTACTGGAAAATAAACTTGCTCAGGAAAATATTCGACTCAGCAATCAGCGATACGATTTAATTACCAAGGCAACCAATGATATTATTTGGGAGTGGGACATGGTAAAAGGGCTGCTGATAAAAGCCAATGCTGGCTTTAGTGATTTCTTTGGTACTGAGCCCAGTCAATTATCATTATCATTTAATGCCTGGAAAAAATTATTACATCCCGATGATTTTTATCGCGTAATCAGTAAGCGAAATCTTGCATTGCGGAATCATGATAATCCATATTGGGAGGATGAGTTTCGTATGGTGAATTTATCGGGCAAGTACAATTATTTTTATCATAAAGCCTATATTGTTAGAAATGCTTCCGGAAAAGCCATCCGATTAATTGGGGCTACTCAAAATATAACCCGGAGAAAAGATGATGAAGCTCTGATGATTGAGTTGAATAATCGACTTAAACAAAGGGCCGATGAGTTGGCAGCGTCTAATGTTGAACTGGAAAGGTTTGCCTATGTGGCTTCCCATGATATGCAGGAGCCGTTGCGAATGATTACCAGTTTTTTGCAACTCTTTAAGAAAAAATATCAAGATCAGATTGATGAAACGGCCGAGCAATACCTCCATTTTGTGATGGACGGGGCCGACCGGATGAAGCGGTTAATTACCGACTTGCTGGAATATTCCCGCATTGGTTCTAATAAAGGGGTATTAGAATCCATTGATACGGCTGCCTTGATGCAGGAAGTGGAGGAGGTGTTTGTAAACCGTATTGCAGAGTGTGAAGCCACTATCATTTGTAAGGGACTGCCGGTAATTAGGGGAAATAAAACACAGCTATTTCAATTATTTCAGAATCTGGTAGGCAATGCTTTAAAATACGTGGGGAATGAGAAACCGGTAGTAATTGTACAGGGACTGGAAGAGGAACAACATTTTCTTTTTTCAGTGTCGGATAATGGAATCGGAATAAAACCTATGTTTTTTGAGAAAATATTTGTGCTTTTTCAGCGTTTACATCATAAGCATCAGTATGGGGGTACCGGAATTGGGTTATCGGTTTGCAAAAAGATAGCGGAAAAGCACGGTGGTAAAATTTGGGTAACTTCCGAACCCGGTCAAGGAAGCACTTTTTATTTTACCATCAGTAAAGAAATAGAGGAACAAGCCACTTTTGTACCATAAGTCCATCGCAGGAAAAATCGCATCAGTTTATTCTCAAAAACCAACGAATGACCCTTCAGCAACAGCAACTCTCCATTCTTATAGTAGAAGATAATCCAGGAGATCTCTATCTGCTGGAAGAGAATCTATCTCTTACCCGTTTACAAATTGGTCGGGTTTATAAAGCTCGCAGTGTTGAAGAAGCCATTACTTTGTTGAGTGAGTATTTTATCAATATGATCTTGTTGGATCTTTCTCTGCCGGATAGTACGGGTTTTGATTCCTTTGTTCACATCAACGAATATGCTGCCGGCATTCCAATTATAGTTTTAACCGGATTGGCAGATATGGAATTGGCCCTCGAAACTATGGCTAATGGAGCGCAAGACTACCTAATTAAAGGAGAATACGACGAGCGGTTATTGTATAAGTCAATTCAGTATAGCGTAGAAAGAAATCGAATTTTAGAGAGTTTGCGGGAAAGTAGCGAGAGCTATCGCAACCTGTTTTTTAATAATCCATTGCCAATTATTATCTGGGACTTAGAAAACTTTCAGATACTGGAAATAAATGATGCTGCCCAAAATCAATATGGGTATAGCCGAGAAGATTTTTTATCAAAAACAGTAATCGAATTGGGGCATGCGAGTGAATATACCCGCTTGCTCGAAACGGCCCGTGTATTTAGGGATACCGACCTCATGAAAGAAACTGCTTTGTGGACTCACATGAATAAAGACCGAGAGTTTCTGATAATGGATATCTCCTCTCACAAAATCGAGTACAAGGGGAATCTTTCTATTTTGGCCATACAAAACGATATCACTGAAACTATTCATCTACAGGAAAAACTGGAAGAAGAAAAAATTCTTAAACAGAAAGAACTGAATGAAGCCATTATAAAGGTTCAGGAAAAAGAGCGCTATGAAATCAGTACCGAGCTGCATGATAATGTAAATCAGCAACTCACAGTGGCAATGATGTATATTGCCTCTGCTCAGCAGCAACTTGGCACAGAATCGGAACTGCTGAAGCAATCGCAAACTTTTGTATTAAATGCAATTGAAGAAATTCGGAAACTTTCTCAGATATTAGTTACGCCTTTAATTAGGCATTTTGGATTAAGTAAAGCCATTGAGGGATTATTAGATGATGTGAATGCAGTGAATACTTTTCAGATTGACTACCGTTGTGAAACATTTTATGAGGATAATATTTCTTACGAATTCAAGCTCAATACCTTTCGGATTGTTCAGGAGCAGATGAATAATATTATCAAATATTCAAAAGCGGATGAAATTAGTATTGTGCTGGGGCGCAATGAACACGATATCCTTTTAACCATTGCCGACAACGGAGTTGGATTTGATGTGAACCTACCGCGTAAAGGTATTGGATTACACAATATTGCCAGCCGTTCGGATGTATACAATGGGGTGCTAGAAATTCAGTCTACTCCCGGAAATGGATGTCGGTTGCAGATACGCTTTCCATTTAAAGAGATACAATCTGCCTAAGGTAGTTTACTTTTCAATTCCTGCTACTTCTATAGCTGCTAGGTATTTCTTTCGGATAATCTCCTGTACTGGCTGATTGGCAATTTTACTTTCCAACCAAGAGATAATGTCGAGATACATAAATGCCCGATTACCTGTGGTACTCTTTTCCAAGGGCCTAAGTTCGGAAAGCAAGGATTCAAATTTTGGTTTTAATTGCTTGGGAGAAAGGCGGAAAGCGGACTGTAAAAAGCCGAATATTTTTTCTTCTACGATACTCAAATTATTCAGCTTATACATGAACCGGTAAACAGATTTCAGCAAGTACTCCAATAATTCGAAATTGCCAATTTCGTAGTGTGCAATCAAGTGGAGTAACCTCGTATAGCATTGTAAGTCGGTGCGCAGGTCAACTTTTAAATTGATAATCTTATTCAAATAATCGATACTTTTTTCGCTTTGCCCACTACCAAAATACAGCGAGGCAATCTTATAGTAAAATACCAGTACACGGTGTCGATCTAAAAAAAGCTCATATTCTTTAAGTTTCTCTTCTATAAAGGGCACCAGCTCTAGTCCTTCAGTAAAAGTGCCAGTCATAAAATGACTATTAATTCTGGAAGTATATAAATAGATAAAGGTTTGAATTTGATTATTCCTGTTTTGGTGAATAACCGGCGATTGCATCAAGTCTTCCAAAACCCGAATGGTATCATTGAACTTCTGATAATTTCTCAAATCAAAATGAGCGCCCAGCAGGTTATGCAACCCTTTAATGTAGGAAGCTGTTTCAATGCCAATCATTTTTTCATCTGCTGCAAATAAATCAACCCATTTCTGGCAGTAGCGGTAATACACAAGAAAATTTTGTGTAATAAACGAATGCCAGCAAAAGCACTGGTATAAATAGAGCCGCTCATAAAAACCTTTGTCTGTTTGGGCCTGCGTTACGGCTTCATTTTGTAAAAAATTGTCTACCGCTTCTCGATCTTCTTCATTACGTGCATGTCCGTTTTTAATGTACCAACTGTACAATTGCAATGAAATATTAGAAAGTTCTCCTATCAGTTGAACCCGTTCATTTACATCTTCTACTTCGGCACTCAGTTGCTCGGCGCGGTTTTGCAAACTTCGGGTAATGTGCAAGGTTTCTATTTTTTTCTCCAGAAATAATATCTGTTGTAAATAAGTAACTTGGTTATTGTTTTTGGTAAGTTCTTTTACTTTTTCCAGCAATTTTAGGCTTTGCATATACAGCCCCTTATTGTAGAGCAGCCGAGCAAAATCTAGTTGCTCATGAATTTGCAGATCGATGTTCTCATCTTGCTTCAGAATACGGAGGCTGGCCAGTATCTCCCGGTATAAATGGGCTTTTAAATTAGAAAGCTGCTGTTTTTGGAGGGCAGGATTTTTTTTCAATAATTGCTCTTCATCATACTGCTTCATTCCCTCAAGGGCATCAAATAGCTGCACCACTTTTAAGTCGCTACTACCCGAGTTTCGAGTGATGTATAGCTTAAAATTCCGTTTTTCAGACCTTTCCAGGGACTGAATCAGCTGAAACAGGGTGTCGGCAGATCGGTTGGGCATCGTATATTTATTGGATAAAAACTCAATACTAGCAAGGGTTTTAGGCCTTTTTTCCGGCTTTATCCGGTGTAAAATAGCCTATATTTTGCCTGTAGAATCGGTTATTTCAGTGCTAAATTCGGTCATTTCGCGATTATTTTTCGATCCCCCTTTCCGGGAATCAGAAATATTAGCAATAAATATAACATATATTCAAAATCAATGACTATGGAAAAGCAAGTCTTTATTTTCGATACTACCCTTCGCGATGGCGAGCAGGTGCCGGGATGTAAGCTAAATACCAAAGAAAAACTTCGCCTCGCCCTACAGTTAGAGGAATTGGGAGTAGATGTGATTGAAGCCGGTTTCCCTATTTCCAGTCCGGGCGATTTTGAATCCGTTACCGAAATCTCTAAAATCATTCGGAATGCAACTGTATGTGGCCTAACACGGGCAGTTCAAAAAGACATTGAAGTTGCGGGGGAAGCCCTCAAGTATGCTAAAAAGCCCCGAATTCATACGGGAATCGGCACTTCCGATTTTCATATTAAAAGTAAATTCAACACCACTAGAGAAGAAATTCTTCGCAGGGCTGTTCAGGCAGTTAAATGGGCAAGAAACTATACCGATGATGTAGAGTTTTTTGCAGAAGATGCAGGACGTACCGACAACGACTATTTAGCACAGGTAGTTGAAGCCGTAATAGCTGCAGGTGCAACCGTGGTTAATATTCCTGATACAACGGGTTACTGTTTACCTTCTCAATATGGTGAAAAAATGGCTTACCTGATGCAGCATGTAAGCAATATAGATCGGGCGATACTCTCTTGCCATTGTCATAACGACCTGGGTATGGCTACTGCCAATTCAATTGCAGGTGTAATTAGCGGAGCCCGTCAGATAGAATGCACCATCAATGGCCTGGGTGAGCGTGCCGGAAATACTTCGTTGGAAGAAGTGGTTATGGTATTAAAGCAACACAAAGATTTGGGTCTTTATACAAATATTCAAACGCAACTGCTAAATCCAATCAGCCGATTGGTATCGGAAACCATGCGCGTACCTGTTCAGCCTAATAAGGCCATCGTTGGCGCCAACGCATTTTCTCATTCTTCGGGCATTCACCAAGATGGCTTTCTCAAGAACGCCCAAACCTATGAAATCATTAGTCCGGAAGAAGTAGGTGCCGAGGGTAGTAAAATTGTACTCACAGCCCGCAGTGGCCGCAGTGCATTGGCTTATCGCTTTCAAAAACTAGGCTACGATTTTACCCGCGACGACATAGATGTTCTTTATGAAAATTTTCTTCAGGTGGCCGACCGCCAAAAAGAAGTGGAAGAAGAGCACCTGAACGAAATGGCAAAAGCGTATAAAGAATCAACTGTTCAAGCTCAGTAATTTATATAATTCTATTCTTGGCAATAAGCCAATACACATACTATGGGCGCTACATTATTTGATAAAATTTGGAATCAGCACATCGTTCAGCAAGTAAACGATGGCCCTTCCGTTCTCTACATCGACCGGCACTTTATTCATGAAGTTACCAGTCCGCAAGCATTTAACGGAATTGAAAAGCGTGGGTTACCCCTTTTCCGGCCGAAGCAAATTGTTGCTACAGCCGATCACAATGTGCCTACCCTTCATCAGGAACTTCCTATCCGGGATGAGCTTTCGCGTTTACAAGTACAACAGCTGATAGAAAACTGTGCCAGGCATGGCGTTGAATTGTATGGATTGGGGCATCCCAACCAAGGTATTGTGCATGTGATTGGGCCTGAGTTAGGCGTAACCCAACCGG
>JBIINW010000198.1:0-5002 GCA_044337245.1 Sediminibacterium sp.
CGGGGTAATCGGGCATCCAAACTTCGTAGCCAGTTTGGGCAAATTGTGGAGCAAATCGGGCATAGCGATTGATGTTTTCGCGATTGCCATGAAAATATAGTACAACACCTTTTTTTATTGAATCGGGTGTAGGGAACTGTACAATATGAAAGGATGTTTTTTCATCTATTTGCCAGTTGATTTCCTCAAATGGTTGTGGGAAAGCATATTTCGCATCAGGCGCAAGTTGAACTGGGTGCAATATCAGATAGTCTTGCAAATAGTATCCAGCTATTCCAATTCCAGCATAGGCAAGTAGAACAATTTTCAGGATTCTTTTCAATCGGGGTGTGAACAATGCGCGCATGCCGGCTTTAGTATTTTAAAATATCTCTTAGAAAATTATGGTATTCGGGAAACGTAGGTAGGTTATTGTGTCCGCCGCCTTCTATTCTTATCAGGGTAATTTTGTGCGGATTGATTTGCTGAAGTTGTTCACTTTGCCTGATAGGGATCAGTCGGTCGCGGGTTCCATGAATAATATACGTGTGGCAGTTTACTTTTTTTATCCATTTGTCGGTGGGAAACTGATACCGTAACAACCAGCGATGGGGCAAAAAAGGGGTAAAGCGTTGTACCACTTTTGTAAAGCTAAAATATGGCGCATCGAGAATCAGGTAGCGGGGTGTATTATCGGCTGCAATTTTGGCTGCAAACCCGCTTCCCAAGCTTCTGCCATATACGAGCATATGGTGCTGCGGACATTTTTCGATTAGCTTTTCATACACAAACTGCATATCACTCAATAAGTGCTGTTCGGATCTTTTTCCGGTACTTTTTCCAAACCCCCTATAATCTACCAGCACTACATCATATTGGTATCGATAAAAATCCCGGGCATGTTTGGCCCATCCTTTGATACTTTTTGAGTTGCCATGGAAATACAGTACCAGCCCTTTGGGTTCTTTACAATAAAAATGAAGTCCATTTATAGTAGTTCCTTCTGTTACATTAAAAAACAATTCCTCAAAAGGCAAATCGTATTTATACTCAAAATCTTGAGCCAGTTTTTCGGGTTTGAAAATAAATTTATCCTGCACCAGATAAACAATCAGGGCAATTATCAGATAGCCTACAACAAAATAGAGCAGCGTTGGAAACACAATGAAAAATGGTTAAACAACAATTTCGTTTTTTTTCGGCAGAATAGCCTAAAAATTATTCGCCTTCAGATCCGTCGTGGAAAACCCTTTTCAGTTTCAGGTCAGCAACCGGGGCAACAATCAGTGGAAATTTTTCGATAGATACATTACTTGGATCTAAGCCGAAGCCTCGTTCTTCTCCCAAGCTGATTTCTTTTAGCCAAAAATACAGTTTCATAATGATCCTTTCAAAGAAGGGGAGTTCATTATCCTGACTCAAATATTTTTCCAATACTACAAACTGAAAATCTCCGGCCACATTGTTTTTTTCCAGGCTTTCGTATCGGCTGGTGATGTTTACTTCTTTGTTATTTACCAGGTCTTCCACCACTTTTCTAAACATCAGGTTAATGCGTTGTTCCATCCGGAATCCGAGTCGGAATTCTACGCGAATGATATCATTGGGTATGATGTGTTCTACATTGTATTCGCAGGTATACGGTTCATCCAATACATCTACGTGCACAAACCAATAAATATCGGCTCGCTTGGGCTTTTTATTCAGGATAGAATAAATGATTTTATGTTCAATTTCTTTGGGATTATTGGCGCTGGTCATGTACACCAGATGGGTAGCATGTTTACTGATGGTTTTATCGTTGCTCAGCTCTTGAATGAGGGGTATATATTGTTCTAGCCGAACAAATTCTACATAGCGGTTTTTAATTTTCCGGCTGCGATACCAAACGTACATTACTAAGAATAATCCTCCCCCCACTATGAGTGTAACATATCCACCGTTTAAAAATTTTTGCAGGTTGGCAATCAGAAAAGAGATTTCTATTAACAAGTACACTGCCAAATAAATATAAATAAAGAACGGTTTTACGCGTTGGCTAACCAGGTAATTGGCAAACAGAATAGAAGTACTGATCATGCAAAGTGTGATGGCAAGCCCATAAGCGGCACCCATATTCTCTGATTTCTGAAAAAATAATACCACGCCGATACAGCCTACAAACATTAAAAGACTAATGCCGGGAATATAGAGTTGACCCTTTTCTTCGGTAGGGTAAACGATTTTCATTTTAGGCCACAGGTTCAACCGCATGGCTTCGCTGATTAGGGTAAAAGAGCCTGAGATTAATGCCTGAGAGGCAATAACTGCAGCAATGGTTGAAATGATGATACCTGTAAGTTTGAACCAGTAAGGCATGATGCCGATAAAGGGGTTGAAACCATCCACGTTAATAATTTGGCCATTGTAGTTTGCCAGCAGCCAAGCTCCTTGTCCTAAATAGTTTAATATCAAACAGGTTTTTACAAATCCCCAGCTAACACGGATGTTTGCTTTTCCGCAATGCCCCAAATCGCTGTAAAGGGCTTCGGCTCCGGTGGTACATAAAAAAACAGCCCCTAACAGCCAAAAGCCTTTTGGATAGGTGGTGAGTAGTTCTATCGCATAGTGGGGGCTGAGGGCTTTAAAAATATGGATATCATCCATCAGGTGAGCCGACCCCAGTACTGCCAGCATGGAGAACCACAAAAACATAATCGGTCCAAAAAACTTACCAATGGAAGCGGTACCAAATTGCTGCAATAAAAACAGGAAAGTGATAATGCCTATCACAATACCTACAATGGTACTTTGGTGAATATGGCTCAGCGAATTAATTTGTTTCAGACCTTCAATAGCGGAGGTTACGGTAATGGGTGGGGTAATGATGCCATCCGCCAACAGGGCAGCCCCTCCCAGCATGGCCGGTATTACCAGCCATCTTTTTCTTCTTCTTACCAGTGCGTATAAGCTAAAAATGCCCCCTTCCCCTTTGTTATCTGCTTTTAGGGTAAGAATCACATATTTTACGGTGGTTTGCAGGGTGAGGGTCCAGATGATACAGGACAGGGATCCCAAAATCAGGGCTTCATTAATTACCCGCCCCTTGATAATTTCATTGAGCACATAGAGGGGAGAAGTACCTATGTCGCCGTAAATGATGCCCAGCGCTATAATTAATCCGGCACCGGTAGCTTTATTATAATTCTTGCCCACAGGAAAAAGATGCGTTTAACCTTGAATATTTAACAAATGTATAAGTAAATTTAATGCATCGGGGCATAATATTGGGATTGGTGGAATTTTAAAGGCGAAAGGTTCCTGCCAAGGGTAAGTCTAGCCTATATTTGTAAATGTAAAACCGATCCTTATGCGTAAATCCATCTTTTGGCTGCTGCTGGTAAGCATTATGTTTTCGGGGGTGATTTCTGCCCAAAAGATTGCTTATTCCGAACCCGACAAGGAGGATCCGAGAACTTTACAGTTCGAGCTGATCGGTAAAATTAATGGCCGCAATCTTATTTATAAAGGATACCGGGATCAGCATTTTATTTGCGCCTATGATGGCGACATGAAGTTATTGGAGAAAAATAAGCTTCAACCCGAGGGAACCCGATTGCTCAGTACCGATTTCTTGGTGTATCCGGAATTTTCCTACTTCCTGTATCAGTATTATCAGAAGGGAGCTGTTATTTTCGCTGCCATCAAAATAGATGCACAGGGTAGGCAGGTTGGTAAAGAAATGCTGCTAGATTCTACCGAGCAAATAAGTTATTCATCAAACAACAAAATTTATTCGGTAATCAGCAGTGAAGATAAGCAGCAGATTATGGTATTTAAAATCAATACCCATAACAATCGGCGACATATTCTCACTACCAGTTTGTTTAACCGAGAACTGGCATTGCAGAAAAAATCAGTAGTTCCTATAGAAATGCCGCAAAGCAATGATTTCTTATCCGAATTCACGCTGTTTAATGATGGCGAAATGGTTTGTATCCGTGCTTCGGGAACTTCCAGTAACGACAATATCAATAAGGTAACTTTGGTTTTCAAAGATCCTTTGTGGGATGCCATTCGATTAGGTGAACTGCAGATTAAAGGATTTTTTTTAGATGATATCCGCATTAAAGCAGATAATATCAATAAGCATTACCTGGTTACCTCCTTTTATAGTAAGGTACGGCGAGGGAATATTGATGGACTGTATTACACACTCTGGGATAAAGAAAAGCATACCGAAATAATGCAGGCAACTACCACCTTTTCGGATGAGTTACGAAATGACGCACGGGGGGAAGGAGCTTTGAAAACAGCTTTCAACGATTTCTTTATCAATAAGATTATTTTACGCAAGGATGGTGGTTTTCTACTTTCAGCCGAGTCGGTGTATACTACTTCTAGGGGAAGTACCCTAAATCGGTGGGATTACCTGTATGGGTCACCCTACCGCATGCCTTCGGATTATTTTATGTGGAACAGCCCTTCCGGTGTTTATCCATGGGGGTATAATAATATGTTTAATAATGGCAACAACTTAACTCGTTTTTATGCAGAAAATGTACTGGTTATATCATTTGAGCCTTCTGGAAAAATGGAATGGAGTAATGTGGTACGAAAGTCGCAGTTTGATGATAATTCAGATGATATGATTGGTTTTGGTATGATGAATACGGGCGACCAGTTACATTTTTTATTTAATATTCAGGAAAAGCGTACCCTGATTTTATCGGATCAGAGCATTGCACCTGGCGGACAGCTTACCCGCAATCCTACTTTGAAAAATTTAGATAAGGGCTATGAATTTATGCCTCGTCATGCCAAGCAGATTGGTTTGCGACAGGTGTTGGTGCCTTGTCAGTTTAGAGGATATATTTGTTTTGCAAAAATCGATTTTTAAATTTTTTCTGTGGTTTTTTTATTCAGGGATAAGTCTATCATTAATGTGTTTCTGCTGGTTTTATTATCAACGGGTGTGCACCTCCATTTTTTTATAAGTCCACCCCCGGCTGTGTTTGATTTAGAAAACGGGTTTTTTTCGTGG
>JBIINW010000199.1:0-5001 GCA_044337245.1 Sediminibacterium sp.
AATAATTGGCCGAATACCTTTTTCCAGCAAGCGGAGTGCGGCAAATAGTCCTGCCGGTCCCCCGCCAATAATTATTACGGAATGGGCAGCTTTTTCTACGGATTTCCAGGTAATGGGTTGATAGGGTAGAAGGCTGGGTGGCTCATCAAGGGTAACTTCTACCGTGCTGTTGATTCGAATTTGTCGGGGATTGCGGGCGTCGATGGATTCTTTGATGCGCCGATAGCCAGTAATACGTGATGCATCAACTGCTAAGTGTTGAGAAAGGATCGATAAATAAACAGAATCGTTATAGGCCTCCTCGGGAGATAACCGGAGTTGTAGGGTATGTATCATAAGGTTAGGTGTTTATCCTAAAACCAATGAAAAATAATGAAATCTAAAATGGCAAATCATCCAACTGCTCAGTGGGCGAAGCCGGTGGCATATCGTTATAATTCGAACTATCTCCGGAAGCAGCTGAGGGATTCATCTTCACGGTTTCCATTTTCCAGGCATCCAGATTGGTGATATAGCCCTCTCTTCCATCCCGGCTCCAGTGAGAACCTTTAATATTAAAAAACACTTTCACCTCATCTCCCAAATTAAATCGATCGGGAAGCGCCGTTTTATCCTGCACACATTGAAATTTGATAAAATTGGTAATGGTTCTTCCATTAATATCCTCCGACTTTTCAATAACAAATTCACGGGTTTTGAAAGTTTCGGAGCGTTGCATCACTTCCATTTTGACAGTTAGTTTTCCGGTTAATTCGTACGACATATACTCTAATTTAATCTACAAAAGTACGAATAATTTACGGGATGAATTGTGCAAAAAAAAATCTGTCATCCATTCAGGAAAACTATATTTTGCGGATCTAATCTCCTATGAACAAACGTATATACGTATATACTATTCCCGTGCTGTGTTTGTATGCCTGTCAGGCAGTTCAACCCCTTCGTGTTCAGCATACCTATTATCCGCTATATCAGCAGTTACCATCCGATTCGTTGCTAACTAATTTATTGAATAATTACCGACAAAAATTACGTGATACGCTTAATACAGTGGTGGCGTTTTCGTATCAAAACTGGTTCAATAAGCCCCCCGAATATGCACTGGGAAATTTATTGGCCGATGCAATGATTAATAGCTCACCAACATCCGAAACCTTTTCTGCTGAAGTAGCTTTTGTGCACGAGAAAAAAATGCGCGGGTATTGGCCCAAGGGAAATATCCGATTAGAACAGTTTTTTCGATTGTTGCCGGCGGATGAGTTTTGGTGGATATACGAAGTTCGTGGAAAAGAATTACTGCCTACAATCGAAAAGCTGTCTGCCAAAGGAGGATGGGCGGTTTCGAGAGGCACGTATATTGTAATCAGCAAGGGTAAATTGGTATCTATATCTATACAGGGTAAACCGCTGGAGTTGGAAAGGGTCTATCGAATTGCTGTATTGGAAGATAATTCCCAGGCAGGGTTATTTGCATCAGAAGTAAGAGAGGGTAGTTGGATGAGCACGCTGTTGGTGCGCGATGCAATGGTGCAATATTGTCGCCAAATTACCCGGTTAGGAAAACCCCTTTCTATCCACACTGATAAACGAATGTATGCACTGGATTAGCCGGCGGAATTTTATCCGTAAAACTGCTTTAGTGGGATTGGGCGCTGCATCCTTTGGGGGCGGGTCTGTTTTGGCCAGGCCTGCAGCGGAGCGGCGTTTGGTTTTGTTACATACCAATGATATGCATAGCCGGCTGGATGCTTTTCCAATGGATGGTGGAAAATATCAGGGTATGGGGGGATTAGAAGCCCGGGCTTCAGTAATTGAGCAAATTCGAAACGAGGGGCATCCGGTATTGTTGGTAGATGCAGGAGATATTTTTCAGGGAACGCCTTATTTTAATATCTTTAAAGGTGCCCCTGAAATAGCTGCCATGTCGCGTATGGGGTATGATGCGGCTACCCCGGGCAGCAGTGACTTTAGTGCTGGCCTGGAAAATTTAGCAACCCAATGGAAATTGGCTGGATTTCCGTTGTTGGCCTGTAACTATGGAGTTGCGGAAACGCCGTTGGAAAATATTTTATTGCCCTACTATATTATTGTTAGAGAACATATAACCATTGGTGTGCTAGGGGTAGGGATAGATCTAAAGGGCCGTGTGCCGGAAGGTTTGATAAAGGGTATCGAATACCGCGATCCAATCAAATGCGTAAATGAAACTACCAGCCTATTGAAGAAAAAGGGGTGTGAATTGGTGGTATGCCTTTCTCATTTGGGCGATTATTACAGCGATGGCAACATCGGCGATGCAATATTAGCGAGGGAGAACATAGGGGTAGATATCATCATAAGTGCACATACTCATCGGTTTTTTCAGCAACCCCGTCGGTATGTTAATAAAGGTGGTGGGGATACCTTGGTAAGTCAAATGGGGTGGGGAGGGGTTCAAATGGGTAGAATTGACTATTTTTTTCCTAAATCTGGGAGTAATAAAACGTTGAAAGCTAATAGGGTAGTACTAGGCAAAAAAAATGCAGAATAAAAAATTTTTTTTTCAACATAAAACCTACATATTCGCATTCCCAAGTTACTTTTTTTAGTTATCCACAATTACTGAAAATACACTAACTTGAAGGTTCTCAAAATAATTCAATAACTCAATATAAATTTCTTCATTATCGTATGGCTAAGAACGCTGAAACAATCTGGGTAAATTGCTTAAGTATTATTAAGGACATTGTGGAGTGGCAGCATTTTAAAACTTGGTTTGAGCCAATTAAGCCACTAGAGATTAAGGATAATGTATTATTGATTCAGGTTCCTTCTCAATTTTTTTTCGAATACCTCGAAGAGCATTATGTAAACCTGCTTGCTAAAACTTTGAAGCGGGAGTTGGGCAAAGAGGCGCGTTTAGAATATCGTATTTTAGTAGATAGTGGAAATGGCAATAGCCGTTCGGGTTCTATGGATGTTCCGGCCAGCCATATGAAAACTTACAATAATAATGAGATGAATTTTCCACTGGTGATTGACAATCCGGTGAAGAATCCCTTTGTTATTCCGGGTTTGAAGAAAATGCAGATAGATCCACAGCTGAACCCCATTTATACCTTCGATGCCTTTGTAGAGGGCGATTGTAATCGGGTTGCTCGCAGAGCCGGTAAAACCGTAGCGGAAAAGCCTGGAAACAACTCGTTTAACCCATTGGTTATATATGGTGGGGTAGGTTTGGGAAAAACCCACCTAGCCCAGGCCATCGGCAATGAAGTGAAACGCCAGCACCCCGGTAAAGTAGTACTGTATGTAAGCAGTGAAAAGTTCATCAATCAGTTTCAAGATCATAGTCGCAATAATGCCATTAACGACTTTATACATTTTTATCAGTTAATCGATGTGCTGATTATAGATGATGTGCAGTTTTTCAACAGGGCAGAAAGAAGTCAGGATGCCTTTTTTGCCATATTCAATCACCTGCACCAGAGTGGGAAACAGTTGGTATTAACCTCCGACAAGGCACCCAAAGATTTGGATGGCATGCAGGAGCGTTTATTAAGTCGTTTCCGCTGGGGGTTAAGTGCCGATTTGCAAATTCCTGATTATGAAGTGCGCATAGAAATTCTAGAAAAAAAGATGAAGAACGACGGCCTAGAAATGCCGCGGGATGTAGTAAAATATGTGGCGTATAATATCAATACCAATGTGCGTGAGCTGGAAGGGGCTTTGATATCATTATTGGCACAATCGAGCCTAAATAAAAAAGAAATAGATGTTGAGCTGGCAAAAAAAGTATTACGCAATTTTGTAAAGACCAGCAGCAAGGAAATTACCATAGACGCGATACAAAAAATGGTATGTGAGTACTTTGATGTATCGTACGACAAGCTGTTGCACAAAACCCGTAAGCGGGAGATTGTTCAGGCTCGTCAGATAACGATGTATCTGGCCAAGGCGTTTACCAAAAATTCATTGAAGAATATTGGCGAACATTTTGGGGGCAGAGATCATACCACGGTTATCCATTCTTGTCAAACTGTAAAGGATTTGATGGATACCGATTCTTTTTTCCGGGAAAATGTAATGGAATTAACACAAAAAGTTCAGTTGGCTGCCATGTAAGGTGTTTGGGAAGTAGTTCTCAATCACTTACAGTTATTTTTGGCAAATCACTGAAGGAAAACTATTTTTGCAACCCCACACGGGAAAGGTGAGGTGGGTGAGCGGCTAAAACCAGTAGTTTGCTAAACTGCCGTACGGGTTAAACTGTACCGAGGGTTCGAATCCCTCCCTCACCGCGAAAGGGGCAATAGCCCATCGGGAAGTAGCGCAGGCCGGTAGCGCACCTGGTTTGGGACCAGGGGGTCGCAGGTTCGAATCCTGTCTTCCCGACGCAGTTTAATTTTGATTAAAAAGAACAGCCGACTAATCAGTCGGCTGTTCTTTTTTTGATGTAATCTCATGCAATTTCATTCACTTTCGCGGTCCTAATTTTCTAATGCCGGTCATTTTTAACTATTCTTCATTTTTTTATGTTGCACATTGAAGGGATATAGTGCAGCCCGGTAGACCTCTACGTTCGGGACGATGGAGTGGGGGGTTCGAATCCAGTCATCCCGACATGTTATTTTACAAAATAACAAATTTCATGCAAAATGCCGACTCTTATAGGTCGGCTTTTTGCATGTAGGGATAGTCTAATTCTCTTTTTTAGCATCTTCAGATTAATGGGGTACTTATTCACAATATGATAATGTTTCACTATTTGTTGCACAAATTCTCATAATTCCTTACCTAACTCAGTCAACTTAACAGTATTTATATTTTTAGTCGATAATTTGTTTACCAAAAAATATTTATGGTTCAATCCTGTTAATACAACAATTCTTTTTTTAGGGTTTAACTTAGAAATATTTTCAATTTGTCTAGCCATATAATTATTTCTTTCATTCCAAAAAAGTAACTTGTTTTCATATTCTTTACTAAGCGCAGTATCCTTAAGATATTTTTTTATTAATG
>JBIINW010000200.1:0-4833 GCA_044337245.1 Sediminibacterium sp.
TTTCTCCTTCGATTGCCGGAACCGGTGTTCATGTGTTTACGTATTCTTACACAGATGCCGGAGGGTGTATGTCATCCGCCACTGCCAGCATAACGGTTAATCCGCTGGTGCATGTAAAAGCAGGATTGGATGTTACCATTTGTGTTGGTAATTCAGTATCCCTTACAGCTACAGATGCAGTAAGTTATAGCTGGTCGCCCAATCAATATTTGTCGGCTACAACAAGTGCTTCAATAGTGGCGAATCCAATTACTACCACCACCTATACCGTAACCGGAATGGATGTAAATGGATGCAGCAGTTCGGATGCAGTAATTGTAAATGTTTTACCATTACCTACGGCTACAATCAACTATCCGGGAAATCCGTTTTGTAAAACGGGGAGTGTAAATGTATTACGAACGGGGATAGCAGGTGGCGTATATAGTGCACCATCCGGATTGGCGCTGAACCCAACTACAGGAGCGATTGATTTATCAGCAAGCAATTCCGGAACCTATTCCGTTACCTATACATTTAGTAATGGCAATTGCACCAATCAGTTCAGTACGCAGGTAACGATTATTGACTTACCCATAGTTAGTTTCACGGGTGTATTACCCGCAGTTTGTGTGCAGGCATCTCCGTTTACAGTTACAGGAGGGAATCCTTTGGGTGGAGTTTACCGGGGCCCTGGCATAAAGGGAGATAGTATGAATCCTCAATTGGCCGGAATAGGAACACATGTAATTGAATACACGTTTACCAATCCTAAAGGGTGTGCTGCTATGGCTACCAATACCATAACAATTACTTCGGTTACAGGCGGAACTACCACCTTACTATTTTCGGAAGTTTGTATTAGCGCTAATCCTTTTACATTAGTAGCAGGATCTACAGTGCCAACAGGTGGGCAATTCAGTGGTGCCGGAGTAAATGCAAATAAGTTTGATCCAAAACAAGCAGGAGTTGGGATACACATAATAACGTATATTACCAATGCGTTTGCTGGATGTTCAGTACAATATAGTGGCACTGTTCAGGTAAATCCGAAGCCATCTCTTCAGGTAACTTCACTTAATAAAATTTGCGAAGGCAACCAGGTGCTTATTAATCCTATTGCATCAGGAGAATTGTTTTGGTCTGATAGTACCGGCACACTTAATCGGTTTACCAGCAGTGGTTTAACATTTAAGCCTACACGCTCTATTTCTTATTTGATAACCTGCAGAGATGGTAAGGGATGTACCAATACGCAGCCAGTATCTATTCAGGTAGACCCAGTTCCCGATGCAGGTTTTAGTTACGGATCAACTAGTTTCTGCTCAGGAGGTAATGCGACCGTGTTAATGGCTGGTTTAAGTGGAGGAAGTTTTTCGGCTAATACGGGTGTTGCTATTAATGCGGCAACCGGACAAATTAATCTGGCCAATACCCAACCCGGAAATCATACCATCACCTATAGCGTTACCAATACAGCCGGGTGTAAATCGGTTTCACAGCAAACAATTACCGTTAAGCCGGTTCCAGTATTATCCCTCTCCAATTTAATCCTCTGCAGTGGTTCTACACAGGCAATCACCTTTACCGGTGCTCCCTTAGGAAGCAATTGGACTTCGAACAATCCTACCATTGCTACTATTGATGCGAGTGGGGTAGTGCAGGCATTTCAATCGGGACAAACCCTGTTGCGCTTCACAAATAGTGAGGGCTGCACTTCTAATGTGGCGGTAACCGTAAAAGATTTACCTCGTTTATCAGGGAAACAATTGGTATGTAAGTTGGATAGTGTTCAGGTAATTGCTAATTCAACGAATGCTGGCCTTGCAAATTTTATCAGTCAAACACCCGGTATTGCAAGTGTGAATTCAAGAGGTATTGTAAGGGGCAATCGTGCCGGAACTGCCATCATAGAATTCCGCGATAATGATGGATGCGCAGCCACCCATATACTTAAAGTAGATTCCGTACCCGAACGTCAACCGGCTCCTGCACTTACTTGTGAACCGGGTACTATTCGACTCGATCAGCCTATGATTTCAACCTATGGGTCTTCGGGATATACATATACCTATTGGAAAGATTCTACCCAAACCAGTATGTTAAATAATCCTTTGCGAATTTCCCAATCGGGTATCTATTTTGTTCAGGTAAAAAATGCAAATGGTTGCGCAACAGAAAACCCGGTTAAAGTAAAAGTGGCTGTTGCTAAAGCGATTATAGCGAGAAGACTAGATACTGTGCGTACGCAAAACAATGTTCCCGTTCAATTAAAAGCCAGAACGATTGGTACTGAATTTAGTTGGTCTCCATCTGCAGGCTTAAACTCACCATTTATTCGGGAACCCTGGTTTAGTTACTTGAAGAATATGGAGTACCAGGTTACCCTACGAACAGATAGTGGTTGTTTGGTTACGGATACTGTATTTGTAAAAGCGGTGGATGCCAATATTTTTGTCCCCTCTGCCTTTACGCCTAACACCGATGGTAAAAATGATAAGTTCGCCCCTGTTTGTTATAGTATTGCTCGCCTGAACTTTTTCTCTGTATTTAATCGCTGGGGCGAGTTGCTATTTACTACCAATACTATTGGCAAGGGCTGGGATGGAACCAGCAAAGGTACTGCTGCTGATGCAGGCACCTATGTTTGGATGCTAGAAGCCGTTGGAATGGATGGACAAGTATTCAGGCAAAAGGGTACGGTAGTATTAATACGATAATGCCAGAATAGTATTACATCATTTTTTTCGGTTTAGTTTTCGTCTTCGGTAAATTATCCAACCTATAACAGCCAATAGTAAGAACACCCAACTATACACCAGCAACATACACACCTGAATAAACCCACGCCAACCCTCTAAAAAACCTTCTTTTATTTGATTGGTGATTTGAGATGGGGTAGCATGTATTTCATACATTTGAATTCGTAACGTACTCAACGCAACTTGATTTTTCATGAGCCGCCATCTTCCTTCGGCTGCTTCAATTTCTTCCCGTAAATTCCCTATTTGTTCTTCTATTGCTATCATGTCGGCTACCTTGTTGGCTTTCTGTAACAATTGCTTATATCTGTTTTCTAATGCCCGTTTATTGTTAATTCGAACTTCTAAATCTATATATTCCGCAGTTACATCTTCTACTGAAATTTGTTTATTATCCAGTTTCCCTGCTTGTGAAGTAATACTGTCTATTAGTATTTGTAAACTCGCTGCCGGAATCCGAATGGTAATTTCGTTTTCAATTTTTTCAGTATGTACTTGCAGATTTTCATTGGATATATAGCCCTTGAGATGTTCAGTCTGCTTTTTTAACCAGGCACTACTCTTGCCTATATTTTCGGTGGCAAACGCAATTTCTCCCTGTTGTATTTTTTTTATTGATGTGTCATATTTTTCATTAGGAGGTGGAACTGGTTGGTTATTTTGAAAATGTTCTTCATTTTTGTTTTTGTCAATCTTAAGCTGATCTACATCTTGAGCAATTGAGATGTCACTTGCAGCGCTAGGAGTATTTGTAATGGGTTTTAATGTTTCCGAATTACCACAACTGAGCAATATGCCCATTGACAAAAGAAGGTAAACTGTTTTCATGGTTGGTGTTTTAAATTGTTAGTAAAAGATTGTATAGGGGTATAGATACACGTTTCTCCTGATCCGCTTAGCGGAAAATGATTCAACAGTAAAACAGCAAATGTTAGGGGGTGAAACAGTGGAAACCTCTGTAGTTATTTTTTACTCCGAAGCATCAGCATACTCTCTATGGCCAAGTCGGTATAATCCTGATGGTTTCTTTTACTAATAAAGCGGGGTTTTCTATTGTCTTCCTCAGCACTCATTATAAAAAATACCCCGCATCCATTTTCAACTTCTAAGGGTTCCGCTTCATTAGAAGGGATGCAGGCTTCTCCTTCTTTCCATATTTCTTCTATCAATTGCGCAGCGGCTTCTTTGTTAAAATTTCCCCAATCCGTTTTGCCCCTGCTTATCTCGGCCGTCCAGTCGTAGGCATTCCCCGGGATATTTTTAATGCCATATTGCACTTGGGCAAGTAGGGCCTCTGCCAAATATTTAACCCCTTCATGATGATACTGCCAAACATGCACTGATTCATGCACCAATAGGTACGGGGGAATCGATAGATCTTTATGCGGCGTATAAATTGTGTTGTGTAGAGCAAAAAAATATTTCTTCCAAAATGGGAAGTAGGCAATAGTTATCTTATTCGGTTTAAGCGACTTTTGAAATACGTCTAGGAGTATATTATTTTCATCTTCACTAATAGGCCTGCCTTCTGATAATATTCCCAGTACCCTGGCAATTAAAATCAATAGAGTACTTAGTACAGAAATAATACTACCAGCTATTGTAAGTAAGAAATTAACTATCCCTTTAGCAAATGGTTGTATAGATAAACTTATAAGGGATGCTATCAATAAAATGGATGAACTTACAAGTGATGCAATAATATCTGCAATTGTTTTTATAGTCACGGTAAGAATGGAAGAGAGGCCCATAATAATACCCCTTACCCAATTTGTGAATATCAATATACATTTATGTTTACTTGAATTGAAAAGGCTGGTTGGCGAAAAAGATTCAATAGGATTAAGCGTCCATTCAACCCATTTGTTCAGTGTTAATTGGAATCCTGTTGCAGCATTTGATAAAATACGCAAACTGTGTGCTGCGTAGTTTTTATTGGAAAGGTTAGGGTTGGAATTACTCAATTTATTCAATTAATGGAAGAATAGTGACGATAGGGGGCAATAATATTAGGATCGGTGTTGCAGATTGAGCTTTTTGCCAGAAAGTAGCAAATCGGTTTCGCAGTAAGGTTATTTTGATAATTTCCTTT
>JBIINW010000201.1:0-4795 GCA_044337245.1 Sediminibacterium sp.
CCTTACGCAAAGCCTCCGACCGAGCTGCTTTACGGCAAGGAATATTGGATGGAACCATCGATTGCATCGCTACCCATCACCTGCCGCAACACGGCGATCAGAAAACCTGTGAATTTGAATATGCCGCCTGGGGAATGATTGGACTGCAAACCAGCTTTGCCATTATCAATCAAATTTTTCCGGATTTATCTGAACAAAGACTGGCCGAACTTTTTTCTTTGAATGCACGTAATATTTTTGCCCTGCCCACTACTGATATTCGGGAAGGAGAAAAAGCAGAACTTAGTTTTTTCAGCAAGCAGGGTTCTACTACACTCACACCTTCTAACAACCAAAGTAAATCGCATAATAGTCCGCATATGAATGAAACCCTGCCAGGTAAGGTTTGGGGTACATTTGTAAAGGGGCAATTTAACCTACAATAAAATAAAACTATGGAACAAAAAATCACACCACCTTGGACTATTGCGTTGATTACCAGTTTGGTTTGCATTGTAATCAACTTGGTAATGTATGTTTCGAATCAATTAACCAACAAATCGCTGGGTTACATACCAATGGCACTTGTAATTGGAGTTATTATTTGGGCTTGCATAAATTATGCGAAACAAATGAATGGTCAAGTAACCTATGGTAATGTGTTTGCCCATGGTTTTAAAATAACAGCCGGTATAGCTGCGCTGATGTCTATTTATACCATCATTTCTGTTAAATTCATCTACCCAGAAATCATAGAAATGACGATTGATGTAGCCAGAGCAGAAATGGAAAAAAAAGGACAAGTACCCACCGATCAAATGGATATGGCTTTAGGCTTTACACGTAAGTTTTTTCTGCCATTCGCGATTGCAGGATCACTTTTTGGAACAGCATTGATTGGAGCGATTGCTTCCCTAATTGGTGCAGGCCTAGCCAAGAAAAATCCTATATCACCCTTTGAAAACGCCAGCTAGTATGCAAATAAGCGTGGTTATCCCCTTAATTAACGAAGACGAATCGCTACCAGAATTATGCGATTGGATAGATCGTGTGATGGTTGCCCATGCTTTTAGCTATGAAGTGATATTAGTAGACGATGGCAGTACCGATAACAGTTGGGATTTTATTGAACATAAGAGCCAACAATCTGCCCATTACAAAGGCATTCGCTTTAGAAGAAATTATGGTAAATCTGCCGCCCTGAACGAAGGATTTAAAGCTGCACAAGGAGATGTAGTTATTACCATGGATGCAGATATGCAGGATTCACCCGATGAAATTCCTGCTTTATACCATATGATTGTTGCCGACAAACTCGATATGGTGAGCGGCTGGAAAAAGAAGCGGTACGATAATACCCTCACCAAAAATTTGCCCTCTAAATTATTCAATGCTGTTGCCCGTGCTAACTCTGGTATTGCACTGAACGATTTTAACTGTGGACTGAAAGCGTATCGAAACAAAGTGGTAAAAAGTATTGAAGTATATGGCGAAATGCACCGGTACATTCCCATTTTGGCCAAGTGGAGTGGCTTTAAAAAAATAGGCGAAAAAGTAGTAGAGCATCGCCCACGGAAATACGGCGTAACCAAATTTGGCTGGCAGCGTTTTGTGAATGGATTTTTAGATCTGGCCACCATCATGTTCTTAGGAAAGTTCGGGAAACGACCTATGCAGTTTTTTGGATTGCTGGGTACCCTGTTTTTTGTAACCGGATTAATCGCCAGTGCCTATTTAATTGTAGCGAAACTTTTTTCGGTTGAATTTGCCCTTACCAACCGGCCCGCTTTTTATATAGCCCTTACTACGATGATAATAGGTATGCAGCTATTTTTAACCGGTTTTGTGGCCGAACTGGTGGTACGCAATGCACCCGAGCGCAATCACTACCAGATTGAGGAAAAAATTGGCTGGTAACTTGCTGTAAACCTTTTTTACACCCACTTCCCTTCCCCTACCCAAGTTTATCGGGTATAACTTCCGTTTAAGTACCTTTGCAATACTAATCATTCGTAAACCTGGCATTTGCAAAAAGTAATTATTATCGGACCCGCCTGGCCCCTGCGGGGTGGATTGGCTTCCTTCAATGAAAGGTTGGCCAGAGAATTTATCCAAATGGGGTTTGCCACCGAATTGTACACTTTTTCGATGCAATACCCCGATTTCCTGTTTCCGGGTACTACGCAATATTCAACCGAACCAGCCCCTGCCGATCTGGTGATTCATCGATGCATCCATTCGATGAATCCTTTTAACTGGATAAAAATAGGCCGACGCATCCGAAAAGAACAGCCCGATTTAATAGTAGTGCGTTATTGGCTGCCGCTGATGGGTCCCTGCCTCGGCACTTTATTGCGCATAGCCAAAGGCAAATCCAAAACCAGAGTTGTATGCATTGCCGATAATATCATTCCCCACGAACATCGCCCGGGAGATACCCTATTTACCCGCTATTTTGTAAAAGCAATAGACGGCTTTATTACCATGAGCGATCAGGTATTGCAACAACTGAAAACCTTTACCCAACAACCTGCCGAATTGGTGGTGCACCCCCTGTACGACCATTTTGGAGAAATCATTCCCAAATCATTAGCCCGCCAACATCTGGGACTACCCGAATCGGAGAAGATTATCCTATTCTTTGGCTTTATCCGAAAATATAAGGGGCTAGACATCCTCTTGCACGCAATGGCAAATCCCGCCATCCGCGCAGCAAATATCCATCTGCTGGTAGCAGGTGAATTTTACGATAAACCCGAAGAGTACCTTACCATCATCGAACAAGAACAACTAGGCAACCAAGTGTATATGCGCACCGATTTTATTGCGGATAGTGAAGTGAAGTATTATTTAAGTGCGGCCGACTTTGTAATTCAACCCTACCGAAATGCCACCCAAAGCGGCGTAACCCCCCTCGCCTATCATTTTGAAAAGCCCATGCTGGTAACCAATGTGGGTGGATTACCGGATAGGGTTATTCACGGGAAAACCGGTATTATTACAGAGCCAGTTGCCGATGCAATTGCAGCCGGTATTGAAGCTTTGTACCAAAAAGGGGAAGCCCATTTTATACCCTATATGCAGGAAGAAAAAAAATTATACAGTTGGAAAAAAATGGTAGAAGCCTTATTATCTATTGGAAAATAAACGGAGCAAATAAAAAAATAATCTATGCAAGTTCAGAACACCATCAACGACTTAATTAAAGCATCCATCTCCGTAAAAGAGCAAATAATTAGCGATGGAGTAATGGCCCCCATACTGGAAGAAGTAATACAAATCATTACCAATACTTTCCAAAACGGTGGTGCCGTATATTTCTGTGGAAATGGAGGCAGTGCTGCCGATGCACAACATTTAGCCGCTGAATTTTCGGGCAGATTTTATAAAGACCGCAAAGCCCTTCCCTCTGAAGCCCTGCATTGCAATACCAGCTATCTAACAGCTGTTGCCAATGATTATAGTTATGATGTTATCTACTCGCGGTTAATAGAAGGCATTGGCCGCAAAGGCGATGTATTAATCGGACTTAGCACTTCGGGCAATTCAGGTAATATTCTAAAGGCTTTTGAAATGGCGAACAGCATGGGCGTAATTACCATTGGCATGACGGGCGCCGGGGGAGGTAAAATGAAAGCTATCAGTAATTACCTGATTGAAGTTCCTTCCAATACAACACCACGCATTCAGGAAAGTCATATTTTAATCGGCCACATTATTTGCGAGCTGGTAGAAAAAAATATTTTCGGATAATGCGTGTAAAAGAGGCCATAGTATTAGCCGGAGGATTGGGTACCCGATTAAGATCAGCCGTTACCGACCTGCCCAAATGCATGGCACCGGTTGATGGAAAGCCTTTTCTGCATTACCTGATTACGTATTTGCAACAACAGGGCGTTGAAAGATTTATTTTTTCTTTAGGCCACCTCGCAGAAGCAGCAGCCGATTATATCAAAGCAACCCTTCCTCCCGAAACCTATGTGCTGGTGCAGGAGCCTTATCCACTAGGAACCGGAGGAGCCATTCAATTGGCAATACAACAAGTAAATGGCGAAGAGGTTTGGGTGCTGAATGGCGACAGTCTATGTAATTTGAATTTATCGGAACAATCCGAACTGCATTTTCAAAAACAGGCAACCTGCACATTGGGATTGGTGCCGATGGAGCAGTTTGACCGATATGGGGTAGTTACCATCGATAACAACCATCGCATATTGGGATTTGAAGAAAAAAAATGGCAGGAACAAGGAATTATCAATGCGGGTATTTATCTACTGAACACATCCGCATTTCTTTCGATACCCTGGCCTGAAAAGTTTTCGATGGAAACGGATTTTTTACAAGCGTATCATCAACAACTGCCTTTTTATGGCTATGTAGCTTCTGCCTATTTTTTAGATATTGGCATCCCCGAAGATTATCAACGAGCACAACTGGAATTACCAAAATATAGCAACGCATGAATGCAATCCCTTTAGATCAAATTAATAGTGAGTGGAGTTTATTTTTAGACAGGGATGGGGTGATTAATCACGACAAAGACAATGATTATATCCGCAATGCCGATGAATTTCGGATGTATGAGGATACCCTAGCTGCACTGACCACTTTATCGAAGATTTTTCCGCGCATTGTAATTGTTACCAACCAAAAAGGCGTGGGCCGGGGATTGATGACGGAAAACGATCTGCAAGGCATACACCAATTGTTGTTATCCGAAGTGAATCGAACGGGTGGCAGGATAGACCATATTTATTATTGTACCGACCTGAGCAATGACTCTCCCAACCGAAAACCCAATCCCGGCATGGCTTTT
>JBIINW010000202.1:0-4787 GCA_044337245.1 Sediminibacterium sp.
TTTATCCTTGGCTAAAATTTTTGTAACGGCGGTTTGCATAAACTTTTCGGCTACCGAATCGGGAAAATCAATAGCAGTATACCGATGCGTAAGATCGCCGCCGCAGGAAGCTATATAAGTTATTTTAATTTTTTGTTTAGCGCCGGTGGAAATATCTTTCCAATCTCCCTCTATTTTATCGGCATCCTTAGAAGTTAGTAAACCCGATACTTGGGCAATCATTTTTTTTTGCCGGGAGATGGTAAATTTCAAACGATTATCAATCATAGTCCCCAGTAACAAATAAGATGACTGATTTCCTGCATAGCACATGGTACCGGTTAATTTCCCCTCATCTTCTACATAAATTGAAAAATGTGCCAACTGTTTTCCGATCATCCCTTCAAAATCGTGCCACCGGTTTCTTTCGAGCGGATTGGCAACTGCCTGATTGAAAAGCAAAAAAGATAAAATAATCCAGCCTATTTTTCGCATGGTATTTGGGGGGGATTCGAATGAAACTGCCACGAAAAATAATAATTTTTTCGGAAAGAATGATTTTTAAGAATTGAGCTGCTTGATTAACTGATTTTTTACGGAATCCTGCCACTCATTTGCTAATAAGCTCAGGAGAACACTCGTTCTGCGCGATCCGTTTGCCAAAAGCATATGTTCCCGCAAAACACCCTCATGTTTACAGCCAATAGATTCCATTGCCCGAATACTTTTTTCATTATTGATATCCGCCCGAAATGCAACCCGATAAAACCCTGCTTGCTCAAAAGCAAACTGTAAGAGTAAATATTTACAATGTCGGTTGATACCTGTACGCTGAAAATCTCGTCCCAACCAGGTATATCCCAACAAGAGCGATTGATTGGGTAAATCAATTTCATAAAAACGAGTAGTGCCCGCATAAGCGTTACGCTGCTTATCATAGATAATAAAGGGATAAGCTTGTCCAGATTCACGCCCTTTTACTGCCGCTGCCAGATATTGCGTGAGATTGTCGGAACCTGCCGCGCTTTGCAGACTATATTGCCAAAGCTCGGGTTCATTTTCGGAGAAAACCTGCAAATGCTTGACATCACTCATTTCTAAAGGCCGCAATAACACGCAGTCATTTTCTAAAATAATGTTTTGATCAGTGGAAAATATTGCTCTTATCATGTGAGTAAAATGTTATTTATCAACGCATCAACCAAGGAAACTGAAATTGTAGACCTGAGTGGGTAACTTGCCCCACAATATAAAAAATAATTCAACATGTGCGGAATTGTAGGATACACCGGTAAAAGAGAAGCCTATCCCATTTTATTAAAGGGGCTCAAACGCTTAGAGTATCGTGGCTACGATAGTTCAGGAATTGCTTTGCAACAAGATCAGCATCTTCAAGTATTTAAAAAGAAAGGCAGAGTTTCGGAGTTGGAAGAACTTTTATTGGGTAAGGGGATGCATGCGCATATTGGCATAGGACATACCCGCTGGGCAACACATGGCGAACCCAGCGACCGGAATGCGCATCCGCATGTTTCACAAAGTGGTAAGCTGGCAATGATACACAATGGCATTATTGAAAATTACGCACCCATCAAACAAGAGCTGGTATCCAAAGGGTATCAGTTTCACAGTGATACCGATACCGAAGTACTGCTCAATTTTATTGAAGAGATTCAAACCCAAAATACCTGCTCACTAGAAGAAGCATTACGGATTGCCTTAAAAAGAATAGTCGGTGCTTATTGTATATTGTTAATTGCCTCGGATGATCCAGAAACCATCATTGCCGCCAGAAAAGGGAGTCCCTTGGTAATTGGCATTGGCAAGGGAGAACATTTTTTGGCAAGCGACGCCTCCCCTATTATTGAATATACCCGCGAAGTGGTATATGTGAACGACTATGAAATAGCCATCGTAAAACCCGACGAACTGATTTTGAAAAATCTGGGCAATGAAAAACAAACGCCCTATATCACCCGGCTGGATATGGAACTATCTGCCATTGAAAAAGGGGGCTACGATCACTTTATGCTGAAAGAAATTATGGAGCAACCCGAAACTGTTTTTGACGGGTTGCGCGGCAGGCTACTAGCAGCAGAAGGAAAAATTATCATGAGTGGTATTGAGCAACATCTTCCAGCTTTCTTATCGGCCCCCCGCATTATCATAGTTGCCTGCGGTACCAGTTGGCATGCAGGCTTATTGGCAGAATATTTAATTGAAACCTTTGCACGCATCCCGGTGGAAGTAGAATATGCCTCTGAATTCAGGTACCGAAATCCCGTGATACATGCGGGAGATGTGATTATTGCCATTTCACAAAGCGGAGAAACCGCCGATACACTGGTAGCATTAGAAAGTGCCAAAGCAAAAGGCGCCTTTATCTTTGGCGTTGTAAATGCCGTAGGCAGTAGCATCGCCCGATTAAGCGATGCCGGCGCCTATACGCATGCTGGACCGGAAATTGGAGTTGCCAGCACCAAAGCCTTCACCGGTCAAGTAGCCGTATTAACCCTGATGGCACTCAAAATAGGCTATGCCAAAGGAACCCTGGCAGAAGCAGATTACCTGAATTTATTATTAGAATTAGAACAGGTTCCCGAAAAAATAAGGGAAATACTCAATCAATCCGCCCACATTCAACAAGTGGCCAATAAATATAAGGATGCAACAGATTTTCTTTTCCTCGGTAGAGGCTATAACTTCCCAATAGCACTCGAAGGAGCACTGAAATTAAAAGAGATCTCCTACATACATGCCGAAGGCTATCCCGCTGCCGAGATGAAGCATGGCCCAATTGCACTGGTAGATGAAAACCTTCCCGTACTATTTGTAGCTACGCGAGATTTGTATTACGATAAAGTAGTTTCCAATGTACAGGAAATAAAAGCGCGTAAGGGAAAGGTAATTGCCATCATTACCAAAGGAGACACTATCCTACCCGAAATGGCCAACGACGTAATCATTATCCCCGAAGCCCACGAAGCCATTGCGCCCATATTGAGTGTAATACCGCTGCAATTGCTGAGTTATTATACAGGACTGGCCAAAGGATATGATGTAGACAAACCCAGGAATTTAGCGAAGAGTGTAACGGTGGAATAAATGTTTATACCTTGCCAAAATAAACATCCCACAATGAAAGGATAATCGAATTACTTTCACCTACCCATTTAAAACGAAACTATTTAAAAAACTTCTTATAATCTGGATTATCCGGAGTAATTACAATATAAATAGTATCCACTACCCGTCCAACATTCTTCTGCGACTGGGAACCATTAAATACATTTCCGAAATTTTTTTCCAGTACTTCTACTTTGGTAATAAAATGACTGGTTTCTCCTCTATTATGAAACCAATTTTTACCAGCCGTTTCATGGTAAATCAGTTTTACCTTCCACCCATATTGGGCAGCAGAATCAAGCGTTTTGATTACTTGCGGATCTGGCCTATCATTATCAATAGAAAAGTCGAAGGGTACACTACTATTCATACCGGTTTGCGTAACATTTAAGTGGCCTTCCCAGCTTTTCCAGATTAAACCTGTTTCTGAAAACTGCGTAATAACGCCGATTCGTTCACCATTTGAATAATTTTCAGTGCAGGAGTTGAAAAAAATAATGATAGCGCAGAAAAGTAGACTTTTTTTCATTTGAATATTTGAGTTTAAATGTTTCAGAGGTGAAGGTTATACTTTATATACTGTTCCTTATAAATA
This sequence comes from Sediminibacterium sp., assembly GCA_044337245.1. GTDB lineage: Bacteria > Bacteroidota > Bacteroidia > Chitinophagales > Chitinophagaceae > Sediminibacterium. The sequence goes on from JBIINW010000202.1 coordinate 3,701, forward strand.
ACCAAAATTTCTTCCACTTACATTAGAACGTTTGCATATCAATAATTAGAATTAAATGAACTTTCTACAAAATTATACTTACTTCACTTTCTTCATTACAATTTTTGAAATACTAAACGAATAGGCCGCATCTAAAAAAGTAATCATTTGATTCCATTGTTGAACGGGCAATAATCTTTGAGCATACTGCTTAACTACCAGAATGGTAAGTATATTTCCATTAATCTGAAAATTAGTGGAAAATTTTCCGGCGGCATTTTTAACTTCCTGCTTCAAATTTTCGGTCTCCACTACTTGATAACCTGGTGGAATAATACAGTTAATTTTCCAGCTGTTGGTTCTGGCAAATCCAACATCAATGTCGCGAATCCGAACCCTATCTTCTTGCTTCACCTGTTTTTGCTGTTCTATTAAAAGGGGTATATCGAGAACCAAATCGTCTCCTACCGTTGCTATCATCTCACCCAGTTCAAATTGTTCATTATACTTAAGAACCGACTTTTTATGGTTTCTCCCATCCTGCAGCAGTCTGAATTGAGTATACTGAACTACAGGTCTTCCATAACTATACGATGCTTGCAACTTCATTGTCTGGGGTTTTTCTTCCTTCCACTTCTTTTTCAGAAACTCCCATTCTTCAATTAATTTTTCCTGTTCACTAATGGGCAACTGTTCCCACAATCCAACTCCGCCATAATTTCGCAAATCAGTTTCTGCAAAGGGAGTTTCAGCCAAAATATCGTCTAAAATCAATTCCTTAGAAACACCCATTGCTTCTGTTTCTTTCTGAATTTTTACGGTGGCCTTAACAATATCAGGCGTGGCAGTAATGGTTACGGAATTTCTGTTTTGACTAGTATCTGAAGCAGGTAATACCTGAACTTCATGAGTTCCTATCGCTTTTAACTTTTCAATTTTAAATATGCCACAGGGGTTTCCAGAAACATAAGAGGGTACTTCCCCGGGATTCAAGTGATCGCCCGGATTAAAATAATACTGACCCTTTACTCTTATACCCCATACAATTTCTTCCTCAAAAGCGATATCAGATACCGATGAAATTTTATGATTAGTTGTAATTACTACA
>JBIINW010000044.1:0-16207 GCA_044337245.1 Sediminibacterium sp.
TAATGCCATTATCCATTGCATAGGAAACGAAGCTGAAATTCAGCCGCTGCTAGAACAATACCATATCAGTTCTCCCCAAATCAAAGTGATACACGCAGCCGAAATTATCGGCTATCACGAACATCCCACCAAGGCACTGAAAGAAAAACCGCAGTCCTCTATTGCCATCGGATTTCAAATGCTGGCAGGAGGAGAATTGGATGCATTTATTAGTGCCGGAAATACCGGAGCCATGCTGGTAGGTGCCATGTTCACTATCAAACCCATTGAAGGCATATTGCGACCAACCATCTCAACCATCGTTCCCAAATTAAACGGAGATACCGGGGTTTTGCTAGATGTAGGATTGAATGCCGACTGCAAACCCGAACAGCTGAATCAATTCGCTATCCTGGGAAATCTCTACGCCAAACACATTTTACAAATACCTGAACCCAAAGTGGCATTGATGAATGTAGGGGAAGAAGAAGGAAAAGGGAACATACTGGCCCAGGCAACCTATCCCCTGCTGAAAGAAAATAAACACATCCACTTTGTTGGTAACATGGAAGGTCGCGACATGTTTTTAGATAAAGCCGATGTAATGGTTTGCGACGGATTTACCGGAAATATTCTACTCAAAATGGCAGAGTCGGTGTACGACCTTACCCTCCAACGAGGTATTCACGATGAATATTTCGAACGCTTCCATTACGAAAATTATGGCGGTACCCCAGTGCTGGGCGTATCTAAACCCGTAATCATTGGCCACGGTATCAGTCATGCCAAAGCCTTTAAAAATATGATCAACCTCGCCTGCAAAATGGTTGAGCACGATATCTGCGGAAAAATAGCCGAAGAAATACTCAAGTAATCCCATCTCTAGTTTTTTTGTTCCTGTTCACAAGCGAAACAAGTACTTTTGTACAAACAATTGTTAGTTTATGTGGCTAAATAACATCCTGGAAACTATTGGCAATACCCCCCTAATTCGGCTGAATAAAGTGGCGAAAGATATTCCAGCCACCGTATTAGCCAAAGTAGATTATTTTAATCCTGGCAATTCAATCAAAGACCGGATGGCCCTGAAAATGGTGGAAGTTGCCGAACAAGAAGGGAAACTTAAGCCCGGCGGAACCATTATTGAAGGCACCAGTGGCAATACCGGTATGGGACTGGCCCTGGCAGCCTGCGTAAAGGGATACCACTGCATTTTTGTTACCACTGATAAACAATCGAAGGAGAAAGTAGATATCCTAAAAGCATTGGGGGCAGAAGTAATTGTTTGTGCCACCAACGTACTGCCCACCGACCCAAAAAGCTATTACAGCGTTGCCAAAAGATTATCGCAGGAAATACCGAACTCGATGTACATGAATCAGTACGATAACCTGGCCAATCGACAAGCCCACTATGAGAGTACGGGTCCGGAAATCTGGCAACAAACCGAGGGGAAGATTACGCATTTAGTTTGCACTGCCGGAACAGGTGGAACGATAACGGGAACAGCCATGTATTTGAAAGAAAAAAATCCCAATATACAGATTTGGGCAATTGATGTATATGGATCTTTGCTTACCAAATATTTTCGCACAGGTGAAATTGATATGAATGAAGTACATCCTTATATTTCAGAAGGATTCGGGGAAGATTTTGTTCCACAGAATTACGATATGCAATTCATCGATCATTTTGAACAGGTAACCGATAAAGACGGTGCAATCATGGCACGCAAAATTGCCCGTGAAGAAGGATTGTTCTGCGGATACAGCGCTGGCAGCTGTTTGCAAGGGTTGATGCAGTTAAAATCTAGATTAAAAAAGGAGGATGTAGTGGTTTGTATTTTTCATGATCATGGAACCCGTTACATCGGAAAAATTTATAACGATCAGTGGATGATGGAAAGAGGATTTTTGGAAGTGAAAACTTTCAAAGACATTGTAAACGGAAGAAGGGACAAACATTTACTAACCCTGGAAACTAACCGAACTGTTTCGGAAGCGGTAGACTTAATGAAAAAATACAACATCGAACATATCCCCATTACTCATGAAGGAACAATCATGGGTGCAGTGAGCGAGAATGGGTTATTTCAAAAAGTATTCAGTAATCCCGAAATAAGGCATGAACTATTACAGCAGGTTATCGAACCGCCTTATCCAGTAGTTCCTTTTGAAACACCGGTGGAAAAACTGGGACAACTAATCAATAAAGAAAATGGGGCGGTGTTGGCGAAAGATGACAAAGGAGAGCACCATATTGTAACGAAATACGATGTAATACAAAGTCTGGCACAATAGCCAAATCCTGCCTTGAAAATAAATGCTAACATTCGTTTGTTATCAATGATTTATCTTGCCGTTCTAATTAACAACAGAAAAACTTACTCATGGGAAAATATCGCGCCGGTGTTTTATTCGGCAAAGAACTGGAAACCTTATACAATGATGCCAAGGATAATCAATTTGCACTACCTGCTGTAAATGTTACCGGCACAAATACCATTAATGCAGTATTGGAATCGGCTGCTAAGGTAAATTCTCCCGTTATTATTCAATTCTCCAATGGAGGCGCACAGTTTTTTGCAGGTAAGGGAATGCCCAACGGGCAATTGCAGGCTAATATTTCCGGAGCCATTTCTGGTGCACTCCATATCCATAACGTAGCCCAATATTATGGGGTACCGGTTGTGCTACATACCGACCATGCTGCCAAAAAATGGTTGCCTTGGATTAGTGGATTGATAGATGCCGGAGAACAATTTTTTAAAGAGAAGGGGCAGCCAATGTTCAGCTCGCATATGCTTGACTTATCGGAGGAGCCGCTTGAAGAAAATATTGAAACATCGGTTGCCTTCTATAAACGAATGGCACCCTTGGGAATGAGTATCGAAATTGAATTGGGTGTAACCGGAGGGGAAGAAGATGGCGTTGATAATAGCGGCGTAGAAAACGATAAACTATATACCCAACCTCAACACGTTGCCCATGCCTACAAAGAATTGAGTGCCGTTGGTAGTTTGTTTACCGTGGCTGCTGCTTTTGGAAATGTTCATGGCGTTTATAGTCCGGGTAATGTTGAACTCCGCCCCATTATTCTTCAGAACAGTCAGGACTATATCCAAAAAGAATTCGGTACGGCCCCCAAGCCGGTTTACTTTGTTTTCCATGGTGGCAGTGGATCACCACAACATCAAATTCGGGAGGCGATTGGTTATGGGGCTATCAAGATGAATATTGATACCGACCTCCAATGGGCATTCTGGGATGGTATCCGGCACTTTTATCAGCAGAATGAATCTTATTTACAAGCGCAACTGGGCAATCCGGAAGGTGCTGAAAAGCCCAATAAAAAATACTACGATCCGCGGGTTTGGTTGCGCAAAGCAGAAGAATCTTTCAGCAAGCGGCTCGAAATTGCCTTTGAAGACCTGAACTGCATCAACCGAAACGCCTAAAAGCAATCAGCGACGCTGTGCAAAAGCTGTACTGATATCCTGATTTCTCTTTTGAATTTCGGTATCGGCTGGAAATAAACGTAGGGCACTGTCTGCCATTTGTTTTAGTCTGGCATCGGCACCCTGACTGGCATTCAGCATATTGCTTAAATAGAGATTCCAACAAAACGCATCTTTGGGATGATATTTGTTATAAAGTTCAAATCCCTTACGTAAGCTTGCCGTATCATAGGTTCTGGCCACACAGGCCATAAAGGTTTGATAATAGGTTGGATTTCGGGGTCGCTCGTACAAACACAGTTTTGCAAAATAGGCAGCACTATCCCATTTTTCTTTCTGATAATACATATTGGCCCGAATATTTTCTACATACATCATGTAGGGATTCGCTTTTTGTCCCCGGCGCAAAAATCTCTCTGCTTCTTCTACCCGTTGGTTCTTCCACAAATACATGCCCAGCATACCTTCAATAGGTTGAACGGTGTTGGATACCAAATTTGGAATAGAAGGAAATGCATTTACTACCTGGTCTACCGGAGCAGTAAGTGTTACGGCATTTAATTCCTGCACATATAGATTTTGCGCCACAGAAGATCGCCAAATCTGAAATCCGATGTACAGAATAGGAATCATGAGTAAGCCAAGCACAAAAGAATATATCTGAGGCAAACCGGCTATTGCGGGTTTATTTTCAGCAGCAGTAACCGTACTGTTTTTCCAACTGGTATACCCCGAAAGCACACCCATTCCGGCAACGGCTAACATCAGTTGGTTGATTGGTTCCTCTTTTGGAAAATTTAGGGCACTATCGATTGCAAAAGCCACAACAGCTATCAAAGAAAATATGGTAAAGACCGAATCCTCCGACAAAGGATTATGCAGGAAGGTTCGAATTCCATACACTGCAAAAAACAAAAACAAGGAACCATATAAGATTCCCCCGGGAAATCCCAGCTCGGCAAAGTATTCTAAAAAGTCGTTGTGGGCATGAATGGGAACGATTAATCCATCATTAAATTCTCGGGAATAGGGTATAGATGCCAGTTTCCAGTTTCCAAATCCACACCCCATAAAGGGATGTTTTTTACTATAATCCCAGGCACTATTCCAAAGGATAAAACGCGACTGGGTACTTCCATCACTGGCATTCACAATCGAAGCCACCCTTTGATCTACAGTGCCGTATTGACCTGCATTACCGGAACCATCATTATAACTAAACTTCGCATAATTTGTAGCTACGCGAGAACTAATAACCGCCATCCCCAATGTTAGAGTAACAATTAGTAGCCTAGCTGCCAATGAAGGAATAGATTTCTCTTTACTAAATGCAATAATCGACACCAACAAATAAGCCACAGTGCTCATACCCATAGCTACCAGTGCGGTTCGAGAATTCAGCAGAAAAATGGTGATAGCTGCCAGTAATAAAACAAATGCATAAAAGATTCGGAAAGCATTCTTATAAAAATAAATCCCCATCAGCACAAATGGAATTTTTACCACCATAGAAGCGGCATAAATATTTTTATTGCCTGCATTTAATCGCATGGTTAGTACTAACTCGGTAAATGGTATCTCGGAACTTCCTTTAAAAAAATATAGAAGAGAGATAGCAGATTGAACCAATAGAAAAACAGCAGCAATAGCAGCAACATAGCGCAGATCAGTAGTTCGCTGATAAAATAGGATACTTAAATTGAGTAAAACAATAATTGCGGTTGCCAATCGAACCAAACAAACCATGGTTTCTGTTGCATTTAAAGCATACAACCACGAAAAGACTGCCCAAAGGGCGAGTGCTAAATACACCCAGATTAGGGCGGTTGAAAAAACCGTCCGAATGGCAGATTGATAGATGTCTTTTTGACTATAAATAAATCCTATTACAACAAAATTCACCATCATCAGATAAAGCCACTGACTACCTAAATACTCAATGCCATCCCAGGGGCCTATCCATTCCACCCCAAAATAGAGTGCAACCAACATTAATGGTATCCAACGAATCAATCCCGGGGTTGCCTTGCCTTCAGGAATTGGCCTCACAGGCGATTCAGAAACGGGGGATGATTTAAGGGTGTTTTTCTTATTTTTTTTCATGTAAAGTGCTTAACAAGGAGCATTCAAATCAGGGGTAATCGTATACAAATTAAATAAAAAAATGGTTTCATGAACCAGTATCGGGTAATTTCAGCCCGAGCTGTGATTTTCAATACCCTGACTAAGTAGTGAGGGTAGGGTAACCCCGAAAACAAATGCCAAATATGTAGTATCTTTATTCCCCGAAATTAGATACCCCCATATGAAAAAAGAAAGGGAAGAAGACTTAGAAGCGAATCTCACGGGAGAGCAAACTACGGGCGATGAAGCTGCCAAACCAAGGTGGTTCAATCGTATCCGAAAAGGGATTCTTACGTCTACTGCCGACAAAAAAGAAACACCGGAGGGGCTTTGGAATAAATGCCCCGAATGTAACCATATCTGCACCACTTCCGAATTGAAGGAAAATTTGTTTGTGTGCCCGAAATGTAGCTACCATCACCGAATTGGCAGTCAGGAATATTTCGACTTGATTTTTGACGAAAGTGCTTATACCGAATTGTTTGATGAAATAAGAAGTGTAGATGCCTTAGGATTTACTGATCTGAAATCTTACCAGAAACGCCTGAATGAAATTCATGCAGCCACCGATTTAAAAGATTCTATGCGTGTGGGAGTTGGCGAAATTGAAGGAAATAAGATGGTAATTGCCTGCATGGATTTTGCATTTATTGGTGGTTCACTGGGAAGCGTGATGGGAGAAAAATTTAGCCGGGCAGTTGATTACTGCATAGCCCATCGCCTACCCTATATGGTGATCAGCAAAAGTGGTGGTGCCCGTATGATGGAAAGTGCCTTCAGTTTAATGCAGCTGGCCAAAACCAGTGGTAAATTATCCCAGTTAAGTGATGCTTCCCTACCCTACTTATCTCTCCTAACCGATCCAACATTTGGTGGAATTTCAGCCAGCTTTGGAATGTTGGGCGATTTAAATATTGCCGAACCAGGCGCCCTAATCGGATTTGCCGGTCCCCGTGTAATTAAAGAAACCATTAAAAGAGACCTTCCTGAAGGATTTCAACGGAGTGAATTTTTATTGGAACATGGTTTTCTCGACTTTATCGTTGAAAGAAAAAATCTGAAAGCAAAACTGGCCCAACTCATTCGGATATTTCAACAATAACCCAATAACGGGTGAACGCATTGTAAGGTAAGGAACTGATTTCCTTAAAGTACCCTTGTTTTTATGGCTCAGGAAATGAACAATCGACAGGCTTTTTTCCATTACTTCATAGACGATCGCTATGTGGCAGGAATCGTACTGCTTGGTTCGGAAGTTAAATCTATCCGCGAAGGGAAACTGAGTTTCAATGATGCGTACTGTTTATTCGATCACGGAGAACTATGGCTTCGGGGCTTATACATTGGAGAATATTCCAAAGGCACCGTAAATAACCACCTGGCAGTGCACGACAGAAAACTTTTGCTCAGTAAAAAAGAATTGAAAAAGTGGGAAGGGAAAATGAAAGATAAGGGACTTACCATTGTACCTCTCCGCGTATTTTTTACTGATAAACAACTTGCTAAAGTAGAAATTGGTTTAGCCAGAGGTAAAAAACTGCACGATAAGAGAGATACGATTCGTTCACGAGAAGTGGACAAAGAAATAAAAAGACTATTAAAATAACTATCGCGCCTTATATCGAATTTGATAGTTATTCAGTATCATAAATATTTTACCAGTTTTAGCGCCTTCGGATTTTAATTTCTCTTTGTCTATCTGCGTTCCCTTGCCCATAAAATTAAGCGGTATTCGAATCCGCTCGATTTCAAAATTTACTTCTACCCGATCGGGAAAGATATCCGGTGCCTGTTGATAATGCATTTGCAAAACATAGGTACCATCTTTTGAAGTGCTGATTTCTGCCGATTCAACTCTCCGAAGTGAGGTATTTAACCAAAGGGTAGCAATGGTAAAGTCGGCCCGTTTATCCGCAGGAATTACATTGATTTCTTTTACCGTGTAGCCATTTTTGAGGGAAATACTTCGAACGAGGGTAACCACCGGATATTCAAATAAAGATTGAAGGGAAAAATCGAGACCTCGCTTCGGCAATAAAACAAAATCACTGGAAGAGAACTGAACCGGCTTCCCTTTTTCAAATTTCATAAGCGCCCTTTTAACCGGCATATGCACAAAAGAAATATCCGTTTCTAGTTGCAAATTCGCTTGAAAATATACTACAGAGTCTAGCCGCTGTTTTATGCGCAGTAAATCTTCATCAACCCCTTGTGCAGATAAGGCGAGGCTACTAAATACCAACCAACTAACAAAAAATACTCGCATCATCCTATATCTCTTTTATTAAACACATATATACCGGCAGCTGCCATAAAGAAAATATACCCCACCAAAACCCACCAATTAATCAATATCGTTTGATAGGGTATGGTAAATTGAAAAAAGTATTGCCAGGTATCATTCAGCTTTACAAAGGAATACTGATTGAGCCAAGCATTACCCAAATCAATTTTTAGCAACAGATTGCATACAATCAGGAATAATGAGCAAACAATCCAGGTTTTGGTTACATCCTTTAACCATACTGCCAGCGTTAAACTGCTTACAGCAAAAAACAACATAGAAAGCGATCCGGCTACAAATGCCCAACGAATGCGATAGGCAGCTTCTTTAGCAGGGAAAAAATTTAATCCGTCTAAATAAACCACTAAATCACCCTCTCCAAACAAACCTTTACAAAGCCAGTAAGACGTTGCATATAAAGCAATCACCACCAAAATTGTAAAAAGTATAGCTACTATGTATTTACTGAGTATCCATTGCCATTTTTTAACCGGTTGCAACATAACGGCCTGAACTGTTTTGTCTTTGTATTCAGTTGTGAGCGTACCAGAAACAACAAGCATGATAATCAGCGGCAAATGAAACCAAAGGGTATTGAGTACCAAATATTGTAATAGATTTCCATTCAACAAACTCCCCTGAAAATAAAATGACTTCCTTAAATTTTCCAGCAAGAGATTAATAATATTGGTACCCTCAAAATAAGCACTGAGTAAAATAATTACTTCAATTATCAGAATAGAGGCAAGGGCATAATAAGTTTTACTCTGTTTTGCCAACTTTAAAATCTCAGCATAGATTAGTCTTTTCATACAGCACCTCCTTCGAATAATTGAACTAAATCTGGTTGAGGAACACAGGCAGTAACCTGGATATTTTCTTGCTGCAGCGCTGCCAACAGTTGGGATAGTTGGTTGGGCAAAATATGAATATCAACCGTATTACCGGAAATAGCATGCGGCCACGCTTTTATAGCTTGAGCAGCACCTATATTTTCACCCGTAATAAAATATTGATGCGTGCAGGAATGCATGATTTCGTGTGTGTTTCCCTCGCGAATGATGGAGCCTTTACTTAACACGTACAGTCTGTTACATAAAACATTCAGGTCATCCAGCATATGAGAAGAAAGAAAAACAGCCAATTGAAACTGACTCGTCAGGTCTTTTATCAACTGTCGCAAAGCTACTACTCCCATTGGATCGAGACCGGTAAAGGGTTCATCTAAAATTAAACAGGCCGGATTATTTAATAAGGCAATGGCAATGCCTAATCGTTGTTTCATACCCATAGAGAAATTGGCAACCGGATCTTTTCGGTCAACAGGCAATCCTACCCTTTCTAAATGATCTCGTATGGCAGCCTTATGGGTAGGTAATCCTTGAATCCCACAAAAAATTCGAACATTATCAGCGGCAGACAGGTAATCGTACAAAGCAGGTTTTTCAATAATCCCTCCCACTGACTTCACCGATTGTGCATCCTTGGAAATAGTGCCTGCATCAGGCGTAACCAAACCCAATAAAATTTTAAAGAGGGTGGTTTTACCGGCACCATTGGCACCCAGTAAACCGCATATTTCACCGGAATTACAATAAATCGTTACTTTATTAAGTACCGTGATTCCCCCATATTGTTTGGTTAACCCGGTACCCGAAATCATAAAGCCAATGAGGTATTTTGCAATTGATGAAAATCATACCGGGGAGTATAATGTGGCTCTAAAAATGTTCTTGACCAAAATTTGCGCCGAAACCCGAACCAAAAATCATTCGTCATAAAATAAGGCACAAAATGATACCATTTTACACCGCGGGCGATATAATGTGCTTCAATTTCATTTTTTAAACCTAGCTCAGTCGCTGCCTCAATGGCTGCCATCCGCTGACATTTTGAAACCATATAACGATCGGCAATTCGTGGATGAAATCCGTGCAGAAAAAACTGATCCTTCGCCCGCTTATAATTCTGAAATCGCGACCAGCCATCTGCTAGTACCAGAAAAATATGTAAGAATGAGAAGAGAAAACACCAGATCCAGAAAAAAATCCATCCCAAATGACTATTATCTACCAAAACAGCCTTTAATTTTTGCCAGTAAAACCAGGATTCCACCAAAAAAATTATTAGGGACCAATATAATAATCGGCCCACTCTTACATAAGATACAACCAAACTAGGCTGAGGAGGGAGCAGGTTCATGAAATAAATATAAATAAAATTGCTGAATCACACATGAGTAATCCTTACTCAATGTATTTCTTCTTTATTGGCTCAACATATTCCATTTGCTCCAATAGGGCTTCTGGTGTTGGATTACTCGTTACTGCTCTAGCCAACTGAAATAATAAAAAGATAATCAACATGCCGCCCAGTAATTCTTGCCAAGTAATCCAATACCCCCACCAATGATATATAGCACCTTTTTCAGGCGTGGCTGCTTCATAAATTACTGTAACCCGGTCGCCCGGCTGATATTCCCGAAAAAGATACAGGGCATTAATGGCATATTCTTTGTAGCCAGTATGATAGACTGCCAGGGGAACACTTTTCCCTTTTTCATTGGTTTTCCATTGAATAATTGCAGGCGCAAATTCTCCATCCAAAAAATCGGGCTGACGGGTGGCCACCAAATATGTGCCATAACAAACCAGGAATAATATAATTACAATTCTGCTCAGGTGATCAGTTATCAGTGTCTGAAAAATCTTTTGGGATTTCGATTAGTTAGCCAGACTTCTAAAATCAACGGGCACCAATTTACTAACGCCGGGTTCCTGCATAGTAACTCCATAAATCACATCCACGGCACTCATGGTTTGTTTATTATGGGTTACAATGATGAATTGTGAGTTATCGCTAAACTTTTTAATCATTTGCGTAAACTTACCAACGTTGGCATCATCCAAAGGCGCATCTACCTCGTCTAAAATACAGAAGGGTGCAGGCTTAATCAGATAAATGGCAAATAGAAGTGCTGTGGCGGTAAGTGTTTTTTCTCCTCCGCTTAACTGAGTTATAGAAGAAGGCTTCTTACCCTTAGGCTTAGCAATAATTTCGATACCCGTTTCTGCCAGGTTATCGGGATTAACCAGCATCATATCGGCCGTATCTTCTTCTGTAAATAAAGCTTTAAACACCCGTTGGAAATTCTCGCGTACCTTATTGAAAGTATCCAAAAATTGTTGATTGGCGGTAGCTTCTACTTCCTGGATGGTTTGTAGCAGACTTTCTTTTGCCGATACCAGGTCATTTTTTTGTTCTAAAATAAACTCATACCGCTTTTTCATTTCCGTATATGCTTCAATGGCGGTTGGGTTCACTTCACCCATATTTTCGAGTCGCTTCCGCATACGATCAGCAGCAGCTTGTAATTCTTCTAGCGGTGTTTCCGTTTTTCTACCTTCCTCAATGATCTCATCTAAATTAACTTTAAATTCAACCTGCATTCTTTCTTTCATGCCGGCTAATTGCAATTTCAGTTCATTCAGTTGATCTTTAAGTGCATTAACTTGTTGATCTACCTGATCTTTGTTTTTAACGCGGGCGCGGAGGGCTGTTTCCTTATCCTGCATGGCATTTCTCAGCACATAAAATGCCTGATCGGCCTCATTCAAATTTTTCTCCTCCTCTTCTTTCCGCTTCAGCATTTCTTGCAATAAGGCAACAGCATTTTGTAAGTGTAGATTACTTTCGGCTATGGCAGTAACCGATTCTTCCAACATCGCACTGTTATTGGTAATCTGCTGCTGCAAATCGGTTAGCTGATTCTTTTTAAAATTCAGTTCCTGCTGTAACGAAGTGATTTTACTCTGCTGTCGGGTTAACTGCAGGTTACTTTCATTTAATTGAAATACGTGTAAGTTATATTCCTGCTCAGATTGCTGGTAATCGGCTTCTACTGATTTTAGTGATTCGCCGGTCTTCTGCATCTCAATGCTTAAAGTACCCAATAATTGGCGGGTGGCAGCAATGGCTGCTTGCTCATCCTGCAGGCGTTGTTCAATTTCGTTGAGGCGCTGCAAACCATTTTGCTGAGCCACTTGTAGATTTTCGATTTTATTTTTAGCCGCAAACACTTCGTTGGTAAAGCGATTAATCAACTGCTCGGTTTCCCGAATTGCTTTTTCTTTCAACTGATCATTGAAGGCAATTACTTCCTGATGTTTCGCGTGGATATCTGATTTCAACAAATTAACCACGGCTTCCTGATCAGCAATTTCCTCAGCCAGCTTTTCGAGGTTCTTAGCACGACCAATTTTTTTACCTTCAAATAACCCTATACTTCCACCGGAGAGTGTATATTTTCCCTTTACATATTTACCCGATTTTTCTAGAATTACCGCTCCAGTGCCCGCTGCACTGTCTAATGCTGTATCCTGTGTAGCAATAAATACATGACCCAATAGATACTCAGCCAACTTTGCATAGCGACCATCCACCTCTACCACATCCAGGGCACGAATAGTATCTGCGGGTTGAGATACATTTCCAGCATATCCGGCAAAAGCTTCGAGCAGGAAGAAATTGGCCTTCCCTTTTTGATTTTTATCCAGCAATTGAACTGCTTGCAAGCCTTCTTGCAAATTAGCGGCTACATAGTAGTTCAGGTAAGGTTCCAGCACATTTTCAACAGCCGTGCGATAATCTTCCTTTACGTAAATGATATCCGACAATACGGGTGCGGCATGGTTCCACTCCGGATTTTTATGCAAAAACTTGATGCTGTCGGGGTATCCTTCCATCGAATCGATCAAACTCTTCAACAAATTATATTCGTTGCGCTTGGCATCTAATTTTCTATTTTCATCATTCAGCTCGTTCCGTAACACTTCCAAAGCAGCCTGGGTTTCGAAAATCAGTTCCTTTGTTTTCTCATGCTGCTCTTGCAACTGCTGTAAATTAACGCGATGTTCGGCCAATAATCCGTCCTTTTCAACCGATTCTTGCTGCAATTGCTGGAGTTGGTTTTCACGCTGCGTTTTTTCCTCGCTCAATTGCTGAAAGGCGCGCTGCAAATTCTGAATGGAGGTATCGGCCACCGCCACTTTCTTTTCGGCATCAAATTGCTTCAGTTGCAACTGCTGATATTGGCCACGCATGGTATCCAATCCACTTCGCTTTTCATCAAAAATTCTTCGCTTTTCTTCCATGCCAGACTGCCCCTGCAGCACCAACTGCTGCATGTCGGCTAACTTTACTTCTTCCTCCGATAATTGTAATTGGGTATATTCAATAGAGTCGCCAATGGTATTTAATTGACCATTCGCCTTTTCTAAAAATTCTTGTAAGCCGGTTTCTTTCTCGCGGAGGTAATGCAATTTTTGGGTAGCCAGATTCTTTTCATTTTCGCTGGTTCTCAACTCCTGTAAAAACTGGTTATACGATTGTTGCAAAAGCTGTAATGAGCGCTCCTGATTAATAAAAGCGAGTTTCTCGTGTTCCTGTGCCGCTTCCTCAGAAGCAATAGCAGCTTCTAGTTGCATCCGGTTATCCTGAGCAGCTTCTTGCTGTTCAATAATTGATTTGTAGTTGGTATTAAACCCTTGAAGTGATGCCTTGGCCAACTCAATGGCAACCTCGCGATATTCCTTTTTAATCTCGAAAAATCGTTCCGCTTTGCGTGCCTGACTTTCCAGCGATTTTAACTGGTTGTTGATTTCGAAAAGCAGATCTTCAATTCTTGCCAAATCTTGTTCCGTGGCATCCAGTTTGTTCTTCGCTTCTTTCTTGCGGGTTTTATATATGGTAATACCAGCCGCCTGCTCTAACATTCTACGACGACTGTTTTCCTTGTCTTTGATAATATCATCCACCATGCCTAATTCGATAATGGCATAGCTATCGGTACTTACGCCCGTATCTAAAAACAAATTATGGATATCCTTCAACCGGCAGGTAACATCATTCAGCCGATATTCGCTATCGCCGTTTTTATAAAATCGACGGGTAACCGTAACCGTATTAAATTCGGTAGGAAGTAAATTTTTGGTGTTCTCAAAAGTTAAACTTACTTCTGCCAATCCACTGGCACTTCTGGTTTTACTTCCGTTAAAAACAAGTGCCTCCAGATTTTCACTTCGCAGCGCAGAAATTTTCTGTTCTCCAATTACCCAGCGGATGCTATCTATGATATTACTTTTACCACAGCCGTTCGGCCCAATGATACCGGTTATCCCTTCATCGAAACTAACCACGGTTTTATCAGCAAAACTCTTGAACCCCTTGATTTCTAATGATTTTAATCTCACACAACTACATTTAGTACCTGCGAACATACACGAAAACCACTATATCTGAGGGAGAAAATATAAACACTGTGCATAATAGGTGGAGAAATAGTAATTTTTGAATAAAAGTTAAATTACTTTTTATATTATTTAATTGATTTTCATCTATTTACAAGAGTTATCTATATATTTATTATAAATATAAATCCTTAACAAAATCCGAAAGAATTGTATCTTTAACACTATCCCATAGTATGCCCTCTATTACCTGTTGTGTAACCACCGATTTGCATTACGATCAGCGTATGTTTAAAATATGTACCAGCCTGCAAAATGCCGGATATTCAGTTACACTCGTGGGAAGAAAAGGGGGTAATCCACCGACTAATGCCCTTCCCGTTTATGAACAACATTGGCTGGGAATATGGACTAAAAATGGTCCGTTTTTTTACCTTGAATTTCAGTTGCGATTGTTTTTTTACTTGATTTTTCATCCAGCAGATATATATAGCGGGGCCGATTTAGATACCCTGCCCGCTGTTTATCTTGCTTCAATAGTTAGGCAGAAGAAACGTTGTTATGATGCACATGAGTTGTTTACCGAACAGAAAGAAGTGATCAGCCGACCCAGGATTCACCGAATTTGGAAGCTGATAGAAAGTTGGTTAGTACCCCAGTTTACAAAAGGGTATACGGTTAATCAATCACTGGTAACTCAATTCGCTAACCTCTATGGGGTTCAATATGAAGTAATAAGAAACATACCACATTTCAAGCAGCTCCCCGAAGAATTACAAAAAGATACCCCCAAATGGATCATTTACCAAGGGGCAGTAAATGAAGGCAGGTGCTTTGAGCAACTAATTCCGGCAATGCAACAGGTAAACGCTCCGCTACGCATTTATGGTTCTGGTAATTTCTTTTCACAGGTGCAAGAATTGATTCAAATAAACGGTGTAACCGACCGTGTACATTGTGAAGGCTTACTGGTTCCCGAACAATTATGGAAACTTACCCCCCAGGCCTCGATAGGCATTACCCTTTTTGAAAATCGGGGATTAAACCAATACTTATCCCTTGCTAACCGATTCTTCGATTATATCATGGCAGGTGTACCGCAAATTTGTCCAGATTTTCCCGAATACGAGGCTATTCTGGAAAAATATCCGGTGGGTTTGGCAGTAGATACCAGTGATCCCGATGCGATTGCAGCAGCACTGAACAAATTACTCAACGATAATGTTATATACAACAATTGTGTGCAGGCCTGCCTTCAAGCGCGAGAAGTTTTTACATGGGAAAGGGAGGAGAAAAAATTGCTGGCATTTTACGCTAATTGCTGATTATTGAACAATAAAATCCATATCCTCTGTTTCACAGTACCCTATCCGGTAAATTATGGGGGGGTGTTCGACCTATTTTACATGCTTCCTGCATTGCAACAAGCCGGCATTTCAATTCACCTGCATTGTTTTGATTATGGCAGAGGAAAACAGGATGAATTATTAAAATATTGCGAGGCAGTTTATTATTACCCCAGAAACCGCGGACATAAAGGAATCAGCTCTCGATTACCCTATATTGTTGCCAGCCGCAACAATCGCGACTTACTCAATAAACTTTTAGAAGACGAAGCCCCCATTTTGATGCATGGTATCCATTGCACTTTTCTGTTAAACGACGAGAGGTTTCGCCATAGAAAATGCTGGGTAAGGTTACATAACACTGAATATATTTATTATCACCACCTGGCCATGCATACCCGCTCGTGGATGAAAAAAATATATTACGAAGTAGAAAGCCGCTTGTTGAAAAAATATGAAAAGCGCATTGCAAATCGAGCCGGATTTTTGGCGGTGTCTGAAAAAGAAGTAGCCATTTATCAACAGCAATTTTTTTGCAAGCATATTCAACACCTCCCTGTTTTTTTACCTGATTGGTCGGTTACCGGAGCAGCAGGAATGGGTAATTATTGTTTTTACCATGGTGATTTGCAAGTACCTTCCAATGAAAAAGCTGCCATCCACTTACTTACGCAAGTTTTTAACCGGGTAAAAATTCCGCTGGTAATTGCTGGCAGAAATCCATCTGAACACCTAACAGCACTTGCTCACCGGCAATCCCACACTTGTT
>JBIINW010000045.1:0-16178 GCA_044337245.1 Sediminibacterium sp.
AAAATGATACTAACATCCGCACCAGTGGCAGCCACGGCATCCGCAACTGTGTTGAAAACAGGTCTGTCTAGATGGGTAGTACCTCCTTTATTGGGGGTAACGCCACCTACCACGTTGGTGCCATATTCAATCATTTGCGTGGCGTGAAATGTGCCTTCTGTTCCGGTGAAACCCTGAACGATGATTTTGGAGTGCTTATTTACCAGTACTGACATGTTGAAATTTGCTTAATGTTCGCCGCAAAAATAAGCGAAAAGCACATTGGTATAGTGAATATTCATAAAGATTCCCGGTTTTCGGGGTAGGCGGGGGCCTAAAATGCAAAAAGGCCCGCCGGTTTATATTTCGGCAGGCCTTGCAATGGGGGGGAAAGAAACTATTGTTTATAAAACTGCATACTATCTTTTCCGTACGCATTGGCTACGCGGAGGAAGTATAATCCCGGTGTTAGGCGGTCGGCATAAATCTCCAGGGTATTGTTTCCCGCCATCAGCGTTTTCTTGAAACTCATTTTCGGATTACCGTTCACATCATAGATGGTAAACTCAGTAGGCATATCCGGAAGTTTGCTCCAAACGGTTACTGCCATTTTGCTCTGAACCGGATTTGGGTTGATGGTGATGATTTTGATGTAGGTAATATTGGTGGAAGGCGTATTTAGTGTGTCGGGGAGTTTTACCTCTTTACAAACATCTGCTTTACAACCCTTGGCTGTTTTCACCTGCAAACAAACTTTATAGCTGCCCGATAAGCGGTACTCTTTTACTGGATTTACTATATTACCCGTCATTACCGTATTATCTCCAAAGCTCCAGATGCGCTGCGTGATAGAGTCGCCTGCTACTGCACTGCTGGAGCCGCTGGCAAATTGAATCTTAGTTTTGCCGGCCTGCTCGAATTTGAATTCAGCCATTGCCCTACATTCAGGTTGTGGAGTTCCAATGATAAAGGTTACACTAAATTTACTTTCACAACCCTTTTTTGTTTTAATAACCAGATAAGCTGTATAGGTTCCAGGCTTGAGGTATTGATATTTAGTTTCTACTTCATTGCCCGATAAGCCGGGTGTTCCCGCAGCATTATCTCCAAAATACCAGGTTCTGCTGATAATACTATCTCTCACTCCGCTATTGGTTCCATCAACCGATGGTACGGATGCACTGCTGTTGAAGTAAACTATGTTACCATTAATCCGATAGCTAACACTTGCCTTGCATGCAGAAGGTTGTGTTACGGAATCGATTATGGTTACATCTATGCAGTTTTCACTGATACAACCTTTGAGCGATTTAGCCACCAAACAAACGGTGTACTTGCCTGGCTTAGTGTAGAATTTAATAGGAGAAGCATTATTTCCATCTGTAGAAGTTCCATCTCCAAAATGCCAGGTCCGTTTTACAATTGAATCACCAGCAGGAAGGTTATGGGCAGGATTTACGAACTCATATACCAAACCCACGTGTCTGCCCATCCCAATCTTTGTATCGAAACGGCATTCAACTGGTGGAATTACCACATAGGAAATAAATTTGCTTTCACAACCTAAGCGGGTTTTAATATACAGTATCACAGGATAAGTACCCGGTTTTGTAAAGGCATGCTTCATCTCGGTTTGATTACCGGCAACGGGATAGCGAACGGTATCTCCAAAGTGCCAGATACGACTAACAATACTGTCTGCCTGTGTTCCAACTGCACCCGAAGAAGCTAATGAACGGGCACTATTTAGGTATACTACCAGATCTTTTACTTGGTAAGAAAAATAAGCTTTACAGTCGGTTGGAGTGATAACAGAATCCTTCACATCAATTGTAATACATGCCTCACTAACACAACCCTTTTGCGTTTTTGAAATGGCACAAATTGTATATTTTCCGGCTTGTTTAAATTGCTTGTAAGGGTTTTCCACATTGCCGTCTAGAGAAGTGCCATCACTAAATCTCCAGCTAGTGCTGATGATACTATCACCCGGAAAATTGTTGGTGTAGTTGCGGCCAAATACATACTGCAAACCACTGTTTTTAAGTACTACTACTTTTGTACTCAAATTACAGGTCTGCCCTAGTAATGTAATGGTTTGTGCGTATTTGCTTACGCAACCGCCGGCTGTTTTAATAACAAGCGTTATGGTGTAAGTACCGGCCTTGGTAAAGGTCTTCCTGAAATCTACCGGATTAGTAGTGGTAAACTGTTCTGCTAAGCTATCATTGATATACCAGGTTCTGCTGATAATACTATCTTTTCTTGTATTGTTAAAGCTTCCCGCTGAAGATCCATTGCTATTTACAAACACGGTTAATCCATCACTTTGAACCGTAAAGAACGCTTTGCAAGATGTATTCACCTGCAAACTATCTTTTACGCGAATAGATAAGCAGGATTCTCCATAGCAACCATATTTGGTTTTGAATTGTAAGCACACTTTAAAGCTACCGGTATCGGCGTATCTTTTTATAGGACTGATTTCGTTACCATCCATTATACTGCCATCACCAAAATTCCAGCTTCTTTTAATAATCGTATCGCCGGGAGCCAGGTTGTCTTCTACAGAGCTGAACTGGAAATAACGATCGGCTTGTCGCTTGATAAAAACTTTGGTATTAATAAGGCAGGGTTGCTCCTTTACTACAACGGAGTTGGTGATTTTGCTTTCACATCCTTTTGCTGTTTTAATATATAAGGTTACTTGATAAGTACCCGGACCAGGGAATTGGCGACGAATAGTTGCTTCGTTTCCGGTTACCACCTGCGTTCTATCGCCAAACATCCAGGTTCTGGAAACAATACTATCGCCGGAAGGCACTTCACTATTGCCGCTGTTAAATAAATAACTAAATGGAACTGCAGTTGTAGCTGAATTTGAGATGGGTGAAAATAAAAAAGCTGCTCTGCAGGCCAAGGTTGCCGGAGTGCCGCAAATTACAAAGTTGCTCTCTATCACACGTGTACTGCCCGGTACCATCCGATGCAAAAACAACCGACCATTACAATCGGTGGTTTGCACATTGATGAATTTAATTTCACCTGAGCAACGGATCGAGTCAATATAATATCCATTGGGGTTGGTTACTACTTTCTGCTGGATATTGCATCCGGTTGCGGTTGATTCTGAACTGATGTAAACTGTTTTTCCCACAATGGGCCGTTTATTTTCATCAGTAACAGTGCCCTTTATAATAAAGCTCTGCGCCAACAGTTGAGTTTGAAGGGCGAGGCTTACAAAAAGCATCAGGAGGGTTAATAATTTTTTCATAGGTATAGGATTTTCTATTATTCGAGATACCTGCAGGAGAAAAAATGCAGCCTGTTTCCCCCCAAAGTGTTAAAAAATCATCCCTTTTTTCGATTTTCAGTCCAACAGGAGGCCTAATCTGTACAACATATATTTTATTGTAAAGGGTATAATTTCAGTGCCTTTGCCTACTTTTGCGGCACTTTAGTAATAAAAAAACTATCACATGGCAACAACATCCGATATCAGTCGCGGAATGATTTTGAAGTTAGACGGCAGCCTTTATGCTGTTGTAGAGTTCGGGGAAAACAAAACCGCCCGAGCAGCCGCCAAAGTATGGGCAAAATTAAAAGGGGTTGATAATAAGCGCTCCATTGAGAAAACCTGGAACAGCGGTGAAAACATTTACCCGGTTCGGGTTGAAAAGAAAGCTTTTCAATACCTCTATAAAGACGATAGTGGCTACAATCTGATGAACAACGAAACTTTTGAGCAGATTGCACTTGCTGAAGAAATGATAGATGCCCCTCAATTTTTGAAAGATGGCTCCGAAGTATTTGTGTTTATCAATACGGAAACCGAACAACCCATCGGAGCAGAACTGCCCGAAAAAATAGTGTTGAAAATCACTTATTGTGAACCCGGCCTCCGCGGCGATACCGCTACCCGAGCCCTGAAAGCTGCTTCAGTTGAAACCGGTGCTACCGTTATGGTGCCCCTGTTTGTGGAAGATGGCGAACTTATCCGCGTAAATACCAAAGACGGTTCTTATGTGGAAAGAGTAAAAGAAGGGAAAGAATAACACCTCATTTTAATACTATTAAGAATATCAGAAAGCCCCTATTAGGGGCTTTTTTGGGCTTTTTTTTTTAATTTCAGCCCTTTTTTTAACAATTTTTTGGAAAAATATCATTTTTCCGTTTATCAAAGAAAAAGCCATTTTTAATCAAAAAAAGGCTATTTTGCTCCCCTATTTGACCAAAAACCCCCGATTTTAACCCTAAAATTGCTAAACATGGACTTGAAACAAATTCACGAATTGATTAAAATTGTTAACAAGAGTAACATAGGCGAAATTAGTATTGAAGACAAGGATGGCAAGGTAACCATCCGCCAAAAAGAGGAGCCAGTTGTTACGCATATTCCTGCTCCAGCCCATCAAATTTATCATACTGCACCACCTCCTCAACAACCCGCTCCCGTTTCAGCGCCACCCGCCACTCCGGCTGCTCCTGCTGCAACCCCGACTGCTGATAAACTGATTACTGTAAAAAGTCCCATGATTGGCACATTTTACCGCCGTACTTCCCCCGATAAGCCTGCTTTGGCTGATGTAGGGCAAGCAGTGGCTCCCGGAAAAGTACTCTGCATTATTGAGGCAATGAAATTATTCAATGAGATTGAGTGTGAAGTATCTGGCACCATTGTTAAAGTATTGGTGGAGGATGCTAGTCCGGTTGAGTTCGACCAGCCATTGTTTTTAGTAGATCCTACTGCCTGATTTTGAACTAGTACCTATTAGCTTACACGATGTTGACGAAAATCAACGAATCTTTCGTATAAAAAATATTTGATATGTTTAAGAAAATATTAATAGCCAACCGGGGAGAAATTGCTTTACGGATTATTCGAACCTGTCGGGAAATGGGCATAAAAACCGTAGCAGTTTTTTCAACCGCAGATCGGGATAGTTTACACGTAAAATTTGCCGATGAAGCAGTTTGTATAGGGAAACCTGCCAGTGTAGATTCTTATTTAAATATCCCCCACATCATGGCTGCTGCTGAAATAACCAACGCAGATGCGGTGCATCCGGGATATGGGTTTTTGGCAGAGAATGCACGCTTCTCGCAGATTTGTGCCGACCATGGTATTAAATTTATTGGTCCTACCCCCGAAATGATTAGCAAAATGGGGGACAAGATTACGGCTAAAGAAACGATGATAAAGGCCGGGGTTCCGGTAGTGCCTGGGGGAGAAGGATTATTGGAGAGTATAGAGCAGGCCAACAAGATGGCAAAAGAAGTGGGCTATCCGGTAATACTAAAAGCAACAGCCGGCGGCGGTGGAAAAGGGATGCGGGTAGTTTGGAAAGAAGAGGATATGGAGAAAGCCTACACCAGTGCCAAAACCGAAGCGGCGGCTTCTTTTAAGAATGACGGTATCTACATGGAGAAGTTTGTAGAAGAACCCCGCCACATCGAAATTCAGATTGCCGGAGATCAATATGGTAATGTTTGCCATCTGAGTGAAAGAGATTGTTCTATACAACGCCGACATCAGAAACTGGTAGAAGAATCTCCCTCCCCCTTTATGACGCCCGAGTTAAGAAGAAAAATGGGAGAAGCAGCCATTAAAGCTGCTTCAGCCATCAATTACGAAAGCGTGGGTACCATCGAGTTTCTGGTTGATAAACACCGGAATTTTTATTTTATGGAGATGAATACCCGAATTCAGGTAGAACACTGTGTAACCGAAGAAGTAGTTAGTTACGACCTGATTAAAGAGCAAATTAAAATTGCTTGCGGAGAAAAAATTTCCGGAAAAAACTACGAGCCCCAACTCCACGCAATCGAGTGCCGCATAAATGCCGAAGATCCCTATAATGATTTTCGCCCTTCACCTGGTAAAATTACGGTGTTACATACCCCCGGTGGCCATGGGGTGCGGGTAGATAGTCATGTGTATGCCGGTTATGTTATACCGCCTTACTACGATTCCATGATTGGGAAACTAATTACCGTAGCCCAAACCCGCGAAGAAGCCATTGATACCATGTACCGTGCCTTGAGCGAATATGTGATTGAGGGAGTAAAAACTACCATTCCTTTTCACCTGCAATTGATGAAGAATGAAGATTTCCGAAAGGGTAACTTTACAACGAAGTTTATGGAGTCTTTTAAATTGGTGTAAAAAATCTGAACAGTATTTACCATAAAAAAACCTCTTCCATGCGGAAGAGGTTTTTTTATGGAACGATTAACTTCTGTAAAGCATTTATTGATTGCCGCGAGGTCCTCCGCCTCCACCGCCGCGACCCTGCTGCGACAAAGCTTCAATAACTTTCTTAGCTAAATCGGGCGGTAAAACTTTCTCGATTCGCTTGTTTCTTTCTTCTGTTAATTTTTTCATCTCGGTTTGTCTTGCTTCTGGTTCCAAATCACGTAGTGCCATTTGTTTGGGGCGCATGTCATTGTTAATAGCAATCAGTGAATCTGCCTGAACATCATCACAGCCCATTCCTTTAAATCTTTCCTTCATCATAGCGGTGCGTTGTTCAGGGGTCATTTGCTGACCACCACCTGGAGGCTGGGCCCATACATTTGTACTAATACCAGCTGTTAGCATGAGTACTAAAAACATCCATTTTTTCATATAATTATATTTAGTAAAAGTAATTTACACCAATTTGTTTAGGGTTGTAAATGCTTATCGGTAAAATGTCCGATTCTGTCGGCATGCAGCAAAAAAACAACCCGAAGTAGTTGGCTTCGGGTTGGGTACAATCAGATGGACAATAGGATTTTATCTGATAAACAACATCTCCCGGTACTTAGGCAACGTCCAAAGATCATCATCTACTAATTGTTCCAATTTATCTACGTGGTAACGAATATCATCAAAGAAGGCAGCTTTGATATCTTTATCGTAGGCAATGGCTTTTTCACGCGCATGCTCTATATTATTCGCTTTTTTCCGTGCTTCTACCATTTCATGTGCTTTGGTATGAATCACCTGAATATGTTTGCTAACAGAAGTTAGAATATCCAGTTGACTCCCATAAGCATCGGCTCCCAGGCCTGCTGCTTTTAGTCCATTGATATTGGTGAGCAGTTCGTTCTGATAACGGATGGCCGCAGGCAGAATATGGTTGATGGCTAAATCTCCCATAATTCTCGACTCAATCTGCACTTTCTTGGTATACTTCTCCAGTTCAATTTCGTGGCGGGCTTCTAGTTCTTGGTGGGTATATACACCGTTAGACTCGAATAAATGTTTGGCTTTTTCAGTAACCATGGCATCCAAGGCAAGTGGCGTAGTTTTCACATTGGGTAAACCTCTGCGGGCAGCTTCATCGTGCCACTCCTGACTGTAACCATCCCCTTCGAACAATACTTTTTTACTTTCAACAATATAGCGTTGAATAACCTGCATGATGGCAATTTCTTTTTTGTCGCCTTTTTCAATCAAGGCATCCACATCCAGTTTAAATTGTTTCAGGGTGTCGGCCATGATGGTGTTGAGAACCGTCATAGAAATCGCACAGTTGGCAGAAGAACCTACTGCTCTAAATTCGAACTTGTTACCGGTAAATGCAAAAGGTGAAGTACGGTTACGATCCGTATTATCAAGCATCAGTTCCGGAATACTGCGATGCAAGTCCAGTTTCAGGATGGCTTCGTCTTGCTCATCAAATTTGGTGCTAACGCGGGTTTCAACATCTGCTAATACTTTTGCCAGATATTGACCCACGAAAACAGATATAATAGCGGGTGGTGCTTCGTTAGCACCCAACCGATGGTCGTTAGGTTCGGAGGCAATGGATGCACGCATGATATCTGCATTATCATGTACTGCTTTAATAATGTTCACAAAGAAAGTGAGGAACATTAAATTGGTTTTCGGTGTTTTACCGGGTGCCAGCAAATTCACACCGGTATCGGTTGCCATACTCCAGTTATTATGCTTACCGCTACCATTGATGCCGGCAAAAGGTTTTTCGTGCAGCAGCACAACCAATTGGTGACGGCGGGCTACGCGCGTCATAATATCCATCAGTAGGGTATTGTGATCTACAGCTATATTCACTTCTTCAAAAATAGGTGCACACTCGAACTGCGAAGGAGCTACCTCGTTGTGGCGGGTACGTAGCGGAATACCTAATTTGTAAGATTCTTGCTCAAAGTCACGCATGAAAGCATACACACGCTCGGGAATAGAACCAAAATAATGGTCTTCTAATTGCTGGCCTTTGGCTGGGGCTGCACCGAATACAGTTCTACCACACTGAACAAGGTCGGGTCTTGCATGTGCCAGGCGCTCGTCAATTACAAAATATTCCTGCTCCCATCCCAACGTAGCAGTAACCTTGGTAACATTTTTATCGAAGTAATTACAAACTTCCACAGCAGATTTATTCAATGCCTCTAATGCTTTCAGCAGCGGCGCTTTGTAGTCGAGGGAAGCTCCGGTGTAGGAAATAAATATAGTGGGGATACAAAGCGTTTTTCCCGATCCGATTTCCATAATAAAGGCAGGGGAGGAGGGGTCCCAGGCCGTATATCCGCGAGCTTCAAAAGTTGCCCGTAAGCCGCCGCTTGGGAAAGAAGAGGCATCCGGCTCTTGCTGAATCAGCGCAGCGCCATCAAATTCTTCAATAGGCGTGCCATCTCCCTTTAATGTAAAAAATGAATCATGTTTTTCTGCCGTTGTTCCGGTTAATGGTTGAAACCAGTGGGTATAGTGGGTAACGCCTTTACTTTCAGCCCAAGCACGTAAGCCATTGGCAATTTGATTTGCCACACTCCTGTCTATTTTTTTTCCGCCCCGAACACTCGTAACTAAACTCTTATAACCCTCATCACTTAAATACTGACGGGCAGTTTTTAATGTGAAAACACTTTCATTAAAAATTCCGGTAATTTTTAAATTGGGGGTAACCACGGGTCCACCCTGATCGGCCGAAATGGTTTCGATGGCGTTGAAGCGTAAAGACATAAAAAAAGGTTTAATTGAAACACAAAATTCGTTTTTTTTCACCAATTTTGAACAAAAAACATTTTTGTCGATGAAAAAAGAGGGAAAAATGTGGAAAAACAAAACATGTAATTATTTTTAATGCATAAATTAGTTTTAATGAAATATCGGTTTTTATATCAAAAAATTAAACAAATTAAGTTGTAGAAGGATGCCTGAAGAATTAGAGAGGTTGTTTTATTGTATCACACATTATCACATTTTCCCTTTTGATTGGGGGTAATGTACCTACACTTTTTACTCCGCAAATAGTACCTTTGCCCACATCATGGAAATAACCGCCCAAACCGCCGCACAACTCAGGCTTACTGAGGAAGAATTTAAAAGTATTTGCTCGAAACTAAAACGAACCCCCAATTTCACGGAGCTATGTGCTTTTAGTGGCATGTGGAGTGAGCATTGTAGTTATAAAAATTCCATCCAGTGGCTAAAAACCCTCCCCCGCAGTGGCGGAAGAATGCTGGTAGCTGCCGGTGAAGAAAACGCCGGTTTGATGGATATAGGTAATGGATTTGGCGTAGTTTTTAAAATTGAAAGTCATAACCACCCCTCAGCTATCGAACCCTTTCAAGGAGCCGCAACAGGAGTTGGTGGTATTCAGCGTGATATATTTACCATGGGTGCCCGGCCGATTGCTTCCTTAAATAGTTTACGCTTTGGCAATCCTGCTGATAAAAAAACACAACGTTTGCTTAGTGGAGTTGTACATGGCATCGGGCATTATGGTAATTGTTTTGGGGTACCTACTGTGGGAGGAGAAATTTATTTTGATCCTTGCTATCATACCAACCCCTTGGTGAATGCCATGAGTGTGGGTATTATGCAAGCAAATAAAATGGTAAGTGCCATCGCAAAAGGTACCGGTAATCCGGTGTTTTTTGTAGGAAGTGCTACCGGAAAAGATGGCATTGGAGGTGCTTCCTTTGCTTCTGCCGATATAACCGCTGATAGCGTAGAAGAACTACCAGCCGTTCAAGTGGGTGACCCATTTCAGGAGAAAAAATTATTAGAAGCCTGCTTAGAAGTAATAGAAACCGGCGCAGTAGTAGGTATGCAGGATATGGGTGCCGCAGGCATCATTTGTTCAACCGCTGAAATGAGTGCCAAAGGAGAAGTAGGCATGCACATCGACCTCGAAAAAGTTCCTACCCGACAAAAAAACATGAAAGCCTGGGAACTCTTACTCAGTGAAAGTCAGGAGCGCATGCTACTCGTGGCGCACAAAGGCAGAGAAAAAGAAGTGATTGATGTTTTTGAAAAGTGGGATCTGAGTTGTAATGAAATAGGATATGTAACTGATGATGGTCTTTTACAGTTCTATATGCATGGTAAGTTAGAGGCCAGTATTCCAGCCCATGAATTGGTATTGGGCGGAGGAGCTCCTCAATACACGCGGGAATATAAAGAGCCGGCCTATCTGCAAAAAATCAATAGTTTTCAATTGGAAACTGTTGAAGATGTAACTGATTTAGCTGCCGCCGCTCATGCATTAAATAAGTTACCCAATATCGCATCTAAAAGATGGATATATACACAATACGATAGCATGGTGGGTGCCGCCAATGCATCTACCAATATTCCTTCGGATGCATCTGTTGTGTTAGCAAAAGGAACGGGAAAATCATTGGCCATAACGGTAGATTGCAATAGCCGCTACGTGCATGCCAACCCTTATACCGGCGCAATGATTGCCGTAGCCGAGGCTGCCAGAAATATTGTTTGCAGTGGCGGAGAGCCCATTGGTGTTACCAACTGCCTCAACTTTGGAAATCCCTACGATCCCGAAGTGTACTATCAATTTGTAGAAGCCATTCGCGGAATGGGAGATGCCTGCAGAGCCTTTCAAACACCTGTAACCGGGGGGAATGTAAGTTTCTATAACCAAAATCCCGATGGACCCGTATTTCCAACTCCCACCATTGGTATGGTAGGTGTGTTGGATGATTTTGCTACCCGACTTTCTCTTGCCTTTCAGCAAACAGGTGATCTGGTTTATTTAGTTGGTAAAGTAGTAGATGATATCGCCTGCTCCGAATATCTTTATCAATTAAAAGGGATTCCCTATTCTCCTGCCCCTTATTTTAATCTGGAAGAAGAATTGGCAGTGCAACAATTTATTACCCATGCCAATCTGAAAAAAATGTTGGCAAGCGCACATGATATCAGTGAAGGAGGAGTTATCATTGCTTTACTAGAGTCTGCCTATCCCTCACATCTTGGATTTACAGTATCTGCTGAACACAATGGTATAAGAAAAGATGCCTTTTGGATGGGAGAAGCGCAGGGCAGAGTTGTGGTATCTATACAACCCCAATGGCAAGATTCGTTTTTACAACTAGCCAAAGATGCAGCTATACCTGTGATGGCATTGGGAACTGTTGCCGAAAAAAATGTGCAGGTGAATGGAGAAAATTGGGGAAGTATCGAAACCTTCCGAAATGAATACGATACGGCAATAGAATCATTAATGAATGCCTCTGCCTTATGAGTTCGATGCCTCCAGACATAAATAGAAGTGCTGCAATTGTGGTAACCGGTGCTGCAGGGTTTATAGGTTCTTGCTTGGTACAATGGCTGAATGAAAATGGTTTTGAGAACCTGCTATTAGTAGATGATTTTGGTGTAGAAGAGAAACGGAAAAACTGGGAATCAAAAAAATACACCCGCATCATTGAACGGCAGGCTTTTTTTGATTGGCTGGCTGATCAACAACCTGCCATTGATTTAATCATTCACCTGGGTGCCCGAACAGATACTACCGAATTTAATTACAGCATTCACGAAGCCCTCAATGTAAAATACTCGGAAGATATCTGGAACTACGCAACGCTCCATCATTTGCCCGTTATTTATGCCTCTTCAGCTGCAACTTACGGAGCTGGAGAACTGGGCTATAACGATGACCATCAATCCCCCGAAAAACTGAAACCATTGAACCCCTATGGCGTAAGTAAAAATGAATTCGATAAATGGGCTTTACAGCAGTCAATTGAAAATCAACCTCCCTGCTGGACGGGCCTGAAGTTTTTTAATGTGTATGGCCCGAATGAATACCACAAACATCGAATGGCAAGTGTTATCTGGCATGCCGTTAATCAGATTAAAGCCAAAGGGGTGGTACAGTTGTTTAAAAGTCACCGACCCGATTTTGCCGATGGAGAGCAACTGCGTGATTTTATTTATGTAAAAGATGTGGTGGAAGTAATTGGCTGGATGGCTGCGCGTATGCTGCAAAATCAATGGGATGCAACCGGAAATGGTTTGTACAATCTGGGAACCGGAAAAGCAAGATCTTTTAATGATTTGGTTACAGCTTCTTTCCATGCACTTTCCCTACCGGTAAATATTCAATACATCGATATGCCGGCAGATATTCGGAATACCTATCAATATTTTACCGAAGCCAATATGCAAAAACTGCGCAATGCAGGATACCAGCAACCTATGCATACCCTCGAAGAAGGGGTAACAGACTATATTACCAATTATTTGCAACCGGTTAGGTGTTGGTAGGGCGTACTTTTTTGAATCTTAAACGAGCAAACTATGCAACATACCATTGCCATTATTGGTGGCGGAAATTTAGGTGCCTCACTGGCAGAAGGCTTACTAAATAGTGATTTTGTAACCCCCCATCAATTATGGGTTACCAAGCGAAATGTACAAACCCTGCAACCTTTACAAGATAAAGGGGTGCATGTAACGAATAACAATCTGGAAGCGGTATCCAGTGCCGATTATATTGTATTGGCAGTAAAACCCTTTCAAGTAAAAGAAGTTTTGCAACAAATACAGCCGGTATTATTGCCAGGCAAACAGGTATTGATTAGTTTGGTTACGGGGGTATGGATGAAAGATATTCGAGAAATAGTGGGTTCAGAAATCGCCCTTTTTAGAGCCATGCCCAATACGGCTATTGCTATCCAGGAAAGCATGACCTGTATTTGTGCATCGGAAGTAAGCCAAGATCAGCAACAAGTGGTTACTGATTTATTTAATCAACTGGGAAAGTCGGTGTTTATTGAAGAAAAATTGATGGATGCTGCCACTGTATTAGGAGCCTGTGGAACGGCTTTTGCCATGCGATACATCCGGGCAAATATTCAGGGAGGAATTGAGATAGGATTTAGTGCAGCCACGGCATCCCTGATTGCTGCGCAAACCGTAAAAGGGGCTGCTGAATTATTGCTCATCAAAAAAACGCATCCCGAACAGGAAATTGATAAGGTAACCACTCCCAAAGGATGTACGATAGCTGGATTGAATGAGATGGAACATCAGGGATTCAGTTCATCCCTAATAAAA
Organism: Sediminibacterium sp.; assembly: GCA_044337245.1. GTDB lineage: Bacteria > Bacteroidota > Bacteroidia > Chitinophagales > Chitinophagaceae > Sediminibacterium. Next base: position 13,295 of record JBIINW010000045.1, read on the forward strand.
GGCCTTATCACCAGTTATCGAAAGATTCTGGATGACATGTAAAATACATCCCGCATACTTAATTCATTCGCTCTCTTAAAAAAGCAAGGGTTTTTGTTCTGGCATCGTCGGTAGCATCTTGCTTAAAGGAGGGATTACTGGGATTGGCAAATCCATGCCCGGCTTCGTAAAAATGGGTAGTTAGTTTTTTGCCGGCTGATTGCATATCGGCTTCAAATCTCTTAACTACTTCTGGAGAGGGGGATTTGTCCAATGTTCCAAAAATTCCGAGCACATCAGTTTGTAGGTTTTTCAATTTTTCTAGATTGTTTTCCGGCCTTCCATAATACATTACACATCCTGCCCCTTGCTTGCCTGCGAGTATGCTACTTTGTAAACTCCACATGCCTCCAAAACACCAGCCAATAGTAAAAATACGCGCGTTAGAACCCGCATGCTGGATGCTGCCCAATACGATTTTTTCAAGTCGATCTGTTTTAGCACCCTGCACTAATTTCATAGCACTGTCGGCAGTGGAGGCAACTTTTCCATCATACATATCCAAAGCCAGCACATTCACATTACCCAGAGCAGCGGCGTATTCTTCTGCTTCCCGAATGATATTGTTATTGAGGCCCCACCATTCCTGAATAACCAGCAACCAGTTATTAGATGGCTTCGAGGATCTGATTTCATACCCATACGCTTCCGTACCATCCGAAGCCTTAAAAGTAATCCGATTGCCTGCTGCATGGGTTACCTGGTACTTTCGGGGTAGGGGATGCATGGCTCCAAATGCAGCTGTATTGGCCTCCTGCCGAAATTGCTCCATTACGTCGCCATTGTAACAACTGATGTAACAATCCGGGGTTAATAATTCGGCAGATTGTGGGGTTGGCTTATTAGATAAAAAAGCAGCCGTTAGTAAAGAAACGGTGAGCAGGAGTAAAATTTTCTTCATACGAGTGGGTTTACACATCTTTTTTAGAATTTATTTAGGTTCCCGGAAAAGATGTACACGTTAAATTAACACTTTATCGGGGTATGTTTTGAAAATAGCAGGCATATTTTTTTACTAGCCGTTTTTGAGGTAGGTTTGTACGACCTCCGAAATTTTCCAAACCGAACATTTCTTCCGGTCATCCATTTTTCTCCTTCCACGCGGTTGAATTGAGTTGAACCTTTTGGTATGCTGGCGGCAGCTGGAAAGTGGTTTTTCTGATAATTACACGCCTAATTTTTTTGAAAATAGTTGTATGTCTAAGTATATTTTCGTTACCGGAGGGGTTACCAGTAGTTTAGGAAAAGGGATCATCGCCGCTTCACTTGCCAAGCTATTACAGGCAAGGGGGTTACGTGTTACCATTCAAAAATTTGATCCCTACATTAACGTAGATCCGGGTACCCTAAATCCCTACGAACATGGGGAATGTTTCGTAACCGAAGATGGCGCCGAAACCGATCTCGATCTGGGTCACTACGAAAGATTCCTGAGTATATTTACTAGTCAGGCCAATAACGTTACTACCGGAAGGATTTATCAAACCGTAATCAATAAAGAGCGGGCAGGAGATTTTTTAGGTAAAACTGTTCAGGTAGTTCCCCATATAACTGATGAAATCAAACGCAGAATGTTATTGCTAGGGGAAAATGATCAGTTCGACATTATTTTAACCGAAATAGGCGGTACTGTAGGCGATATAGAAAGTTTGCCATTTATTGAAGCCGTTCGTCAACTCCAGTGGGAACTGCCCGAAGAAGATGTGATGGTGGTTCACCTTACCCTAATACCCTACCTAAAAGCTGCCAAAGAGTTAAAAACCAAACCTACCCAGCACAGTGTAAAAATGTTATCTGAAACCGGTGTGCACCCCGACATTTTGGTTTGCCGTACCGAAGAGCCTTTGAATAATGATATCAAGCGTAAAATTGCCCTGTTCTGTAATGTGAAGCAGGAGGCCGTTATTGAAGCTATGGATGCATCCACCATTTATGAGGTTCCTCTGCTGATGCTTAGGGAAAAACTGGATGTTATTTGTTTGAAAAAACTACAGATTACAAAATTCAACGAACCTGACCTGAATAAATGGATTGGTTTTTTAGATAAACTGAAGTACCCGCGCAGCAAGGTTACCGTAGGTTTAATAGGAAAGTACATCGAACTGCAAGATGCATACAAGTCTATCTTAGAAAGCTTTGTACATGCCGGAGCTGTAAATGAAGTAAAAGTAGAAGTGGTGAATGTGCATAGCGAATTTATCACCCACGAAAATGTAGCCGAAAAATTGAGTCATTTCGACGGTCTCTTGGTTGCCCCCGGGTTTGGTCATAGGGGTATTGAAGGTAAAATTATAGCAGTTGAGTATGCCCGAACCCATGGATTGCCATTTTTTGGTATTTGTTTAGGTATGCAAATGGCTGTAATTGAATTTGCCCGGAATGTATTGGGATTAAAAGATGCCCATTCAACCGAAATGGATCCCGAAACTGTTCATTCGGTGATTAACATGATGGAAGAGCAGAAAAAAATCAGTATGATGGGAGGTACCATGCGATTGGGATCGTATCCATGTGCGATAAAGGAAAATACATTGGCACATACCATTTATGGGGATGCATTGATACACGAGCGGCATCGCCATCGGTATGAGTTCAACAATCAATATCTGGCCGAATTTGAAAAAAATGGCATGATTGCCAGTGGAGTAAATCCGGAGAGTGGACTGGTGGAAATAATGGAGTTGCCTACCCATCCCTTTTTTATCGGGGTGCAATACCATCCTGAATTGAAAAGTACGGTAGAAAAACCCGCTCCTTTGTTTGTGAGTTTTATAGCGGCTGCAAGAAAATATAATGAGCAAAAGGGAACTGGCCAGCGTAAGCCGGTTGCTGTTTCCTAGTGCTT
>JBIINW010000203.1:0-4751 GCA_044337245.1 Sediminibacterium sp.
TTTTTAATATCACAAACAGTAGATCTTACATCTACTAGAATGGATAAAACGCATGTAGTAAGAAGAAAATTGAAAGCATGACTTTAGCTCAAGATTTTGAAGACTTTGTTAAACTCCTTAATAAACACCAAGTTGATTATATGGTGGTTGGTGGATACGCATTAGCATTTCATGGTAAACCTAGACACACAGGCGATTTAGATATTTGGATTAATAATTCAGAAACGAATGCTGAAAAATTAGTAATTGCTATAGAAGAATTCGGATTAGCAAGTTTAGGATTAACAAAATCTGATTTTATGCAAGCCGGTTATGTTACACAAATAGGGTATCCGCCACTTAGAATTGATATTCTGAATACCATTGATGGAGTGAAATTTGAAGATGCTTTTCCAAATAAATTACTTTTAGATGTAAATGGGATTGAAGTAAAGTATATAGGATTAAAAGATTTTATAGAGAACAAAACTGCGTCAGGCAGAAGCCAAGATATTGCTGATTTGAAAGAGATTAAGAAGTTCTATAAATAAGCTAGTTTATTAAGTTTCATCTTTATACTCTAATCAATATTTTTTAAATGTTTTGCAGGCACCCCAGCAACAATAGTGTTAATAGGAACATCTTTTGTAACAACCGAACCTGCAGCAACAACTGCATTTTCTCCAACTGTTACTCCTGGTAGAATTGTTGCTGATGCGCCAATCCAAGCATTTCTTTTAATTATAATTGAATTACAAAATAATGTCTTTCTGTCTCTAGGATTAATTGGGTGATTTTCAGTTATTAAATTTACTTTTGGTCCGATGAGTACGTCATCTTCAATAGTTATACCTCCCATATCTAAGAAGGAACATGCATGATTGATAAATACATTTTTCCCTATTTGGATATGCTTTCCAAAGTTGGTATAAAATGGTGCGAATATCCCGGTGCTTTCATCAATTTGACTTCCAATAATTTCACTTAGTTTGTTTCTAATTTCATCTACGTCTCCTATATTATTCATTGTAGCCACATTTTTTAATGTAGTAGCAACAATTTCCATAAATAAAGGATATTGTGGATGATCTTGACGAACTTCTCCTCCCGACTTCATGATTTCGAAAATATCTTGCTGGTTTGACATTGTTGAAAAATAAACATTTATGAAAATTATGCCTGTAATATTACATTACTTCATCTTCATTCTCCACTTTTTTCCCCAAAAAACACAGGGCCTGGCCCAAACTGGCCCCAAATAAAAAACCACCTATGAAACAAATCATAAGTGGTTGATTACAAAGTTGAGCGCCTCTGGCGCAATGATCCAACGACCCCCGATTATTAGGGTTTTAGGTGGTATTCTATGCCTTGCCTTTTATCGATAATCAATAGGATATGTAAGAGATAATCATTATTTTTAAAATGACTATGACGAAATTTGCACTATTTATTTTCTTGTCCTTATTTTCCCATTCAGGTAACTGTCAAACATTTGACTCAGCCTTTATAGAGAAATTTATTGTTAATAATTATAAGACAGATACGACTTCATTTTTGCCAACCTCCAAATTTATTGATGATAAGGGTAACTCAGTGTTATTAAGTGATTTCAAAGGAAAAATTCTTTACATTGATGTATGGTCAACATATTGCTTACCATGCTTAGCGGGATTCCCATATCGCGAGCAATTATTAAATCGCTTAAAAAAGGCCCACTTAGATACTTCAATTATTTTTATTAATATTAATATAGAAGACTCTAAAAGAAACTGGAAAAAAGCATTACAAACGTATCATCCTGTCGGAATTAACCTTCATTCTTCTGATACATTACTTGAAGATAATTGGAATATTTATGCACTGCCCTGTCATATTCTACTTAGCAAAACAGGGCATTTGCTAGGTCAACAAATTTCACGCTCTAGTGATGCAGAGATAGATTGGATTCTTTATTCCGCAATAAAAGGGAATAACCTAAGAGAAGCTATTTGGAGGTGGTTCAACCAAGGTAAATTAATGGAAAAGTATAAATCTTCTTCAGCACTTACTGATAAAGAGTATGCCAAATGGTTTAAGGAGACACTGCCAAGCCAACTTGAATATTTTAATTGGAGAAAAAATCACTTGAATCGTCAGGCACAGTAGAAACCTAATGAGACATTGGCAAAATTGAATTTAACATTAGGTCATTTTCAAACTAAATAATTAATCAGTTTCCAATAATTATACCCCTTCGCCTCCATTCACCTTTGTTTTCTCTCTAAAAACACAAAAACTGTTCCAAATTTGACCAGAACTTACCTACAAAAAAGGGGCTATGGCATTAAATGCATAAACCCTTAATAATGCTTCCTTATGGTTTTGGCCCGCCCTGGCGGAAAATTTTTCTACTTTTCCTGCTAGAATCTGGATGCTCTAACTTAACTGAGTAATAAAATAAAAAAGTGTGAGTTTGAGTTTGATACGCCTTCAGCGCACACGGGTCTGACGCCATTTTCTTCCTTCACACACAATCTCCACACTCACACTGCCCTCCTTGGTGCGCCTCTGGCGCAATGTTCCTGTGACAATCACTATTCAAGTAGAAAATAAAAAAGTGTGATTTTGAGTATGGGTGTGAGGATATTTTCTTCCTTCACACTCAATCTACACCCTCACACTGTAATTAGTGGTGCTTCTCTGGCGCAATAATCCTGTGACCGTCTTTACTCATATAAAATAAAAAAGTGTGAGTGTGAGTTTGGGTGTGAGGACATTTTCTTCCTTCACACTCAATCTACACCCTCACACTGCCCCCCGTGGTGCGCCTCTGGCGCAATGATCCTAGAAGAGTCAAATTCAAGCAAAATAAAAAAGTTTGAGTTTGAGTGTGAGGACATTTTCTTCCTTCACACTCAAACTCCACCCTCACACTGCCCCCCGTGGTGCGCCTCTGGCGCAATGCTCCTGTGACTGTCTTTATTCACGTAAAATAAAAAAGTGTGAGTTTGAGTTTGAGTGTGAGGACATTTTCTTCCTTCACACTCCCGCTCACCCTCACACTGTCTTTCGTGGGCCCAGTAGGGCATGATCCTACGACCCCCTGATTATGAGTCAGGTGCTCTAACCAACTGAGCTATAGGCCCGATCTCCAGCGGTTTCCCGCAAGAGGAGGACAAAAATAATCAAAAGCCACCAATTTATCTCGGGTTAGTCTTTTCTTATTTCTTTATTTTTATCCCTGTATGCGAAAGCCATCTAATTTACTGCTAGTGATTTTCTGCTGGTGTACCTCCCAACTGCCCCTCGCTGGGCAGGTTAGTCAGTTTAAAAAATCGGTGCTCGACTCCCTCGAGCAAAACAGAGTATACGGGGTGGGGGGACTTTCCTTCCTACTCAATCAGGATAGCAAAGCCGAATTGTTTGCCCTGGCAGATGCCTCTTTCTTATACGCCACCCGCAAGCATACTCTTGAGTGGCTATCAAGCCTTAACTATAATAGTACCGACGAGATATCTTCTACAAACCGGTTTTATTCGATGATACGGGCAGGTCTCTTTCGCAATGTGCATGATGCCAATAACCAGTTACTACTGAAAAAGAAGCGGGTTTTTGCCGAACCCTTTATATTTTTTCAGTGGGACGAAAACCGCGGTATTGCCCAACGCTGGCAGTTTGGTTTGAATGCCGTATATGCTTTTCGATCCGAATCGAACCGCGTAAAATGGAATATTGGGGGAGGGTTGGTATATGAAAAGGAAGACTGGCGCGTTTTTTCTCGCGAAAAGCAACAGGCATTTGATACACTGCCACCCGCTTTTAAGCAATTAATTCAACAAATATTGGGCATCGATAGCCGGGGCCATCTTTTACGCGATAACTGGCGCATGAACTTCTATAGCAACTGGTTTTATGAGAGCAAACCCTTTTCTGTTAACCTGTTTGTAGGATTGCAACAACCCTTTAAAACGCCGTTTGAAGGATTGCCCGATATCCCATTTTATCCTTACCCCAAAAAGAAATTCCCCCGCGTAACGGCAGAAATATCCCTTACCTATAAATTATCCCGCTATTTCTCGCTGCTCACCCGCTACTATATGCAGGTAGATAAGGGCCAGCTTACCCAATTTGTGCCCGATTTCGTGTATTCTTTTTCACAAGGCATTGCCGTTGCCTTTTAATAAATAGCTTCGCCACCATGGCCGAAATACAACATATTATTTTTGATTTGGGAGGCATTTTTTTAAACCTCAACTATGCCCACACCGCTAACGCTTTCCGGCAACTGGGCGTAGTTAATTTTGATGAACTCTTTACGCAACACCATGCCAATCCGCTCTTTTCTAAGCTCGAAACCGGGGAAGTTACTGAGGAGGAATTTTATCAGCAGATACGCGTTATTACCTCACTTCCACTTACCGATACGCAAATTGCCGAAGCCTGGAATGCTATGTTATTGGACATGCCAGTGGAAAGAATAGTATGGTTGCAACAAGTGGCCCAGCAATATCCTATTTACCTATTTTCCAATACCAATGTCATCCACTACCAGCAGCTGATGCAAATCTGCCGCCGCGACCTGGGGGAGATAGATTTTAATGGATTGTTTCGCTTTGCCGGCTACTCCCATCAGCTGGGATACCGGAAGCCCGATGCAGCATCGTTTCGATTACTGTTGCAACAATTAGCCATCAACCCGCACCATACTCTATTTATAGACGATACACCCGGTAATATCCAGGGCGCACAGGAACTGGGATTGCATACCTTGTTTTTGCCCCCTCCACAAG
>JBIINW010000204.1:0-4749 GCA_044337245.1 Sediminibacterium sp.
ATTATGATTAACCCAAGGGAAAAAAGTTGCAGATTTTCTGTATTCAGCGCTACCATCAGATTGCCGGCAGCATACAGCATGGATACATATAAGATCACCCGGTATTTACCCAAAAACCAGTCGGCCAGAATACCCCCCACCAACGGCATAAAATAGGCCAGGGTTACAAACAGGTGCGATAACTCGTTCGACTTAGCTTCTGCTACCGCCTGTAATTCGGGGTTTTGGGTGGGGTTAAAGAATTGCGCAACCAGAAAAGTGGTCATAATCGCCCGGATACCATAAAAACTGAAACGCTCCGCCGCTTCATTACCAATGATGTAAGGAACCGCTGCCGGCATGCCGGTTTTTTTTACTTCGGATTGCATATCAGTCATAAGTTGTATTTTGGCACTTAAAGATATTGGAAAAATCAGCCGGACAAGCAATCTTCCGGTCGCACTTTCCATCATGCAAAATAATTGTGCTATGTCAACTCCCAAAAAATCGTTTCAACCCTTTGTGGCGCCTGAATCTCAAATGAAGGAGCTTACCGTAAAATCGATACTGGTAGGCAGCTTATTTGGAGTAATCTTTGGTGCTTCTACTGTATATCTGGCCCTGAAAGCAGGTTTAACCGTGTCGGCATCTATTCCTATTGCGGTTATTGCTATTACACTTGGCCGAAAATTTTTAAAAACAACCATCCTCGAAAACAACATTATACAAACCACCGGCTCTGCGGGTGAGAGTATTGCCGCTGGGGTGGCATTTACCTTACCGGGCTTTTTGTTCTTATCATCCCCTAGCAGCGCGGAGTATTTCAACTACCTCACCATTTTAATTCTGGCTATTGTAGGCGGATTACTGGGCACTTTATTAATGATACCCTTACGAAAAGCATTGATCGTAAATGAACACGATACGCTCCCTTACCCCGAAGGCACCGCTTGTGGGGATGTGCTAAAAGCCGGAGAAAAAGGAGGCGATTTTGCCCGTACCGCTTTTTGGGGATTGGGCGTTGCTTTTGCCTACGCCTTGTTGCAAAAAGTATTGCACGTTATCGCGGAAACTCCTTTTTATGCTACCCGCCAGATTAATAAATTTTTCCCCTCTGCCAAGGTTTCTGGAGAAATCACTCCCGAATATTTAGGGGTGGGGTATATAATTGGACCAAAAATAGCTGGCGTACTGGTTGCCGGTAGTGTATTAAGCTGGATGGTTTTTATCCCGCTCATGAGCACCCTGGTTCCGGGAGAAATAATAGCCCAACAACTGGTTAAGCTAGGTTATCTGGTTGATGTTGCAAAAGCAGGCGGTAAGGGTGGATGGGATCCCATAACAAAAACTTTTGCGGATTATTCTAGCGCCATCTATTACGCCTTTGTTCGGCAAATAGGAGCGGGTGCAGTGGCAGCAGGTGGTATCATCACCCTCATAAAAACTATCCCCACTATTGTAAAATCTGTAAAGGGCAGTATGGCTTCTCTGCAAGCAGAAGGCAATGCACAACAGGCAACCATTTTGAGAACGGAAAAAGACCTTAGCTTAAAGATTGTTGGTTTTGGCAGCTTAGGGTTGGTAGCACTGATTACCTTTCTTCCACAAATTCCCGGAGATAGTATCGTACAAAAATTATTGGTAGGCGTGCTGGTTTTATTATTCGGCGCCCTTTTTGTAACGGTGGCATCGCGCATTGTTGGATTAATTGGATCGTCGAATAGCCCCATCAGCGGCATGACCATCGCTACTGTAATGGGTACCAGTTTAATATTTTTAGCAGTGGGCTGGACGGGTCAGGCATTTGAGCCACTGGTGTTAGTAGTAGGGGGTATGATATGTATTGCAGCAGCCAATGCAGGAGCAACCTCGCAGGATTTGAAAAGTGGGTATATAGTAGGTTCCACACCCCGCAATCAGCAGATCGCTTTATTTGTAGGAGCTATTGTTTCTTCCATAGTTATTGGTATAACGGTAAAGTTTCTCGACAGACCTTCGGCTGAAATGATGCAACAAGGAATTCAGCATGCAATCGGTACTGAAAAATTTCCTGCACCACAGGCTACTTTGATGGCAACATTGATAAAAGGCATTTTGTCTCAAAACCTAGACTGGCAATATGTAGTGGTAGGGGTATTTTTGGCTGTAACCATGGAACTCTGTGGAATTAAGGCATTGAGTTTTGCTATCGGTGTGTATCTGCCTTTGGCCACTACCTTACCTATATTTATTGGCGGCGCAATTCGTGGGTTGGTTGAGTATCGTAAGAAAAAAGAATCAACTGAACTAAGCCCCGAGGAAGAAGAGTTGGGTAAAGGCAATTTATTTGCAACCGGACTGGTAGCTGGCGGAGCAGTGGCAGGCGTTTTGATAGCCTTTTTGGCGGGCTCCACTTCGGGAGAAAAATGGCTGGCTCAGATTTCACAAGAAGAGCACTTGGTAGATTTATTCGGAAAGGGAGGCTACTTTGTTCTGGGAACCGTATTTTTTGCTTTGATGGGGTTGATATTATATCGGGTAGCCCGGAAAAAATAGTAGTGGGATAGTTTCGAATAGTTGTATGCCGCCGCTCTTTTAACAAATTGCCAAACAATTCATTTTAAACGTTTGGAACTTCTTGGTGTCTATTATTGAAATCAATGGCTATGCGCAAATCTTTTCGTGTACCGGTAGGGATAGTTGGCCTGATTGCCTTTTTATTTTGGGCATTTACTCCACCATCAACCGATCCGGTTAAAGAATCTATTAAGATGCCCTATAAAAAAAAGGGGCTTACGAAAGAACAGGCTGCGGCTCATTTATTGAGTCGGTTTACTATGGGAGCCACTCCGCAACAAGTGAATCAGGTGGTAGAGAAGGGCCTGGAGAACTGGTTTGCCGAACAATTAAGTGCTCAGTTGCCCGAAGATGACCTTTTGCGCAGATTACCGGAAGCCAATTATCCTGCACTAAAAATGAGTAACGAAGCCATTGTTGACCATTATGTGAATGCAGCGCAAGCTTTACGACTGGCAGTAAAAAACAAATTGGTAAGCCGCGATTCACTTCAGCTATTATCTAAACCCGAATACCGTGCACAGTTGCAGCAGTTGATGAAGCAGCAAGGGCTCGAACCATTGCAGGAGCTGAATCGACAATTGCTCAATCAAAAAATAATACGGGCCGCATATAGTCCTAATCAATTACAAGAAGTATTGACCGATTTTTGGTTCAATCACTTTAACGTATCACTTAGTAAAGGTGCCAGCCAGCAATTTGTACTTACCTATGAACGCGATGCGATTCGGCCTTATGTAATAGGTACTTTTTACGATTTATTGATTCATACCGCGCAACACCCTGCCATGCTGGAATTTTTAGACAATGCAGGAAGTGTTAGCAATAACAATGAAGGGTCGCGTATGCGCGAACAATCAGCTGCTGCTAAACGAGTAAAACAACGAATCGAAAAAATGGCGGCGGATACCAATAATCCCCAACAGGCCGCCATGCAGCAAGTGATGGCAAGAACGAATATGCAGGGCCTGAACGAAAACTATGCCAGAGAGGTAATGGAGCTGCATACATTAGGTGTGGATGGAGGATATTCTCAGCAGGATGTAACCCAGGTTGCCAAGGCACTAACTGGATGGTCGGTAAGGCCGATGGCAAAAGATGGACCAGCCGCCCAAATGATGCGAGCAGCCGGACCCTTAGCAAATCGCGCTAACAAAGACAATGTTTCTATCAACGATTTTTTGTTCAGGGCCAACCGGCATGATGAGGGAGAGAAAACAATTCTAGGAAAAAATTATCCTGCCGAAGGAGGCTATCAGGAAGGAGTGCAGGTATTGCAACAACTCGCTGCACATCCGGCTACCGCAACCTTTATTTGTAAAAAGCTGGCCATTCGTTTTGTGAAAGACACGCCAACAACCCTGCTGGTAGATCAAATGGCTGCTACTTTTTTAAGAACTGGTGGAAATATCCGTGCGGTACTGGTAACCATGGTTAATCACCCCGATTTTTGGGAACCTGCTGCATTACGGGAAAAGGTAAAATCACCTTTTGAACTTGCCATCAGTGCTATACGTGCCACAGGTGCAGAAGTGGTTCAGCCTTTTCAAATAAATAACTGGATTACAAAAATGGGGCAGCGGCTTTATTATTATGCAGCACCCACCGGATTTCCAGATCGGGCAAACTTTTGGATCAATACCGGATCACTGTTAAATAGAATGAATTTTGGAATGGCATTTGCCACCGGAAAAATTCCGGGCGTTAAACTAGATGTATCTGCATTAAACAATCACCACGAACCAGCCAGTGCTGAGGAGGCTTTGCAGGTGTATAGCCAGTTACTTTTACCCCAGCGCGACCAGACTGACAATATTCGTCGCCTGACTACTCTATTGAATGAAAATGGATTGGAGGAAAAGATTCAGCAAGCTGCCAGCAAGCAAACACCTCCTCCAGCAACAGCTGATGCGGAAGAGATGGCAATGGATAAAAAACAATCTGCCCGCCGAAATGCAGTGGCTAATGGTAATATGGATGCAATGCCCGGTAATACGGGAATGCTTCAACAGGTTACCGGCATCATAATTGGCTCTCCGGAATTTCAGCGCAGATAGGAAGTAACCCTTTTAAAAACCGATTAAAAATATTTCAATGATACCCAGAAGAGCATTTATGAAGTCGGGAGCTATTGCGCTGTTTGCAGCAGGCTTTCAGGGCGGTATTCCCGGATTTTTACTGCGGGCTGCCGGAGCTGAAACAACCGGAAAGGGA
>JBIINW010000046.1:0-16123 GCA_044337245.1 Sediminibacterium sp.
ACATCCGATGCACCGCTTACATCCAGCATTTCAAGGGTTGGCAATGAAACATATGCCTTGAACTTGGCATCTCTCCAACCCGAAACGCCAAAGTGCCAATTGCCCTTAAAGGTAACATATAAAGTGTTGCCTCTTACTTCGGTAACTATGTTATCACGCATTTCTGCACTTGCAGCACTAACAGCTACCGCAGATTCTTTGCTCTGGGTAACATATACATCAATAGCACCTGATACTTGTATTCCAGTAAAACTGCCAACCGAACGCTGCTGGGCATTGGCATCCTTTACCAAATGTTGGGTTTCTTGCGCATTTGCACTTACCAAACCGGATATAAAAAGAAAAAGAATAAATAGCTGTTTCATATAATTGTTTAGGAGTAAAACGTAGCGGAGCACTAAAAGTTACAACAATACGAAAGAAAAAAACATTCTTCGTATATTTGCAACTGATCCCGGGGTGCCGGATTGGGCGTAAGCCTTTTCTAGCTGAGATAATACCCGTAGAACCTGAACAGGGTAATGCCTGCGAAGGGAAGGTGCTCGCTCCACTTCTCCATCCGCTATTCCCTGTTCCCATTATTAACTTTTTAAACAATTGTTTATGAAAAAGTTGTTGGGAACATTGATTGTAACTTTCATTTCAATCATCCTTTTTGCCCAGTCAAACCCAGGTAACCCCCTATCCGGCACCGTAAAAGACCTCAAAACCGGCCTACCCATCCCCGGAGCAGTGGTATGGTATGGCAGTAATTCTTCAATAACCAATGAGTTGGGTCAGTTCAAGTTTTCAACCAATACAAGTAAAAAAAGTGAACTTCTGATCAATGCCCTTGGGTATCAATCGCAACAAAAAAGTATAACTACCCGATTACCCAACCAACAAATAGAAATTTTACTTTCACCAACACCCAATGAGCTGCAACCCCTGGAAGTAACCTCCGTTCGGGCGGCAGAAACAGCTCCCTTTGCTAAAACCAATATCAGTAAAGAGCAGTTAAAGAAATCCAACCTCGGGATGGATATCCCTATGCTGTTGAATCAGGTGCCCTCCGTGGTAGTAAATGCAGATGCAGGGAATGGCGTTGGATATACCGGCATTCGAATAAGAGGATCCGATGCCACCCGCATCAATGTTACGCTCAATGGTATTCCCTATAATGATGCAGAAAGCATGGGTACGTTTTTTGTAAATATGCCCGACTTCACTTCCTCTGTAAATAGTATTCAGGTGCAAAGAGGGGTAGGAACTTCCAGTAATGGGCCGGCAGCTTTTGGTGCTTCCATTCACCTTTCTACCAATGAAATCCATGAGAAAGCCTACCTGGATATCAATAACAGCGCAGGATCATTTGGCACCCTGAAAAATACCATACAAGGAGGAACCGGATTAATCGGAAAATATGTTACGATGGATGGTCGCATCAGCCGCATCGTTAGCGATGGCTATATCGACCGCGCGAAAAGTAACCTACAATCTTTTTACTTCAGCACACAATTCCGAAAAAATAAATCGAGCCTGCGACTAAATATTTTCTCCGGCAAGGAAAAAACTTATCAAGCTTGGTACGGGGTTCCTGAAAGTTTACTCACGACCAATCGAACCTTCAATCCCGCCGGAACCGAAAAACCCGGTACTCCTTACGATAACCAAACCGACAATTACACCCAAACCCATTACCAACTTTTCTTTAATCAGGCACTACCCAATAACTGGATGCTCAACACTACCAGTTTTGTTAGCACAGGCAAAGGATATTATGAGGAATATAAAGCCAATCAGGCATATGCAGATTATGGATTACCCAATATTACCATCGGCGGAATTGCATTTACAGAAACTGATTTGATTCGGCAAAAATGGTTAGATAATAATTATGCCGGACAATTATTTACCCTGCAACAAAAAACCCTTAAAAGGGAGTTAACCATCGGGGGCGGAATTACGCGGTATAATGGCAAGCATTTTGGCTTATTACCCTGGATGGAAAAGGGAACGGTTTCTAAAGATTACCGTTACTATAACTTAACCGCAAATAAAAATGATGGTCACATATATGTAAAGTGGCAGGAACATCTTTCCGAAAAATGGAAGGCTTTTGCTGATATACAATATCGCCGGGTGCAACATGTGATGAATGGATTTCAGGGTAAGCCAGATTTGTTGGTTAACCGGCAGTTCTCCTTCCTCAATCCCAAAATGGGCATCCACTATCAAAATCAAGGAACACAAGCTTTTCTAAGTTATTCAGTTGCCAATAAAGAACCCAATCGCGACGATTTTCAGGCGGGGATTCTTTCCCAACCCAATGCAGAAACATTACACGACTGGGAAGCGGGCTGGATGAAAAAATCTAGCAGGGGATATTGGGGAGTTACTTTGTTTTACATGTTGTATAACCAACAATTGGTGTTAACCGGACAAATCAATGATGTAGGAGCGTATACCCGAACCAATGTGCCCCGCAGCTATCGTACCGGAATGGAGTGGGAAGCAGGCTGGCAGATAGTTCCAACGTTGCAGGTTAGTGGTAATTTGACTATCAGTAAAAACAAAATCAAATCATTTACGGAATATGTAGACAATTACGATACCGGCAATCAAGATCCCGTAGAACATAAAAATACCGATATTTCATTTTCACCAGCAATTACCGGTTCGGGTAGCATTAACTGGAAACCGATTGCCAGCCTTGAATTAGAGTGGTTGCATAAATATGTGGGAAAACAATACTTAGACAATACCTCGAATGAGCATCGAAAAATTGATCCCTTTTATGTGCAAGATATTCGGGCAAGTTGGAAGTTATCGATTCGTGGATTGCGGGAATGTAGACTGATTGTTCAGGTGTTTAATTTATGGAACCAAAACTATCAGCCTAATGGATATACCTATCCGTATATATCCAATCAGCAATTGATTGCCGACAATGCCTATTATCCTATGGCAGGAAGGAATTTTTTAGCTGCCATCAATATTGGGTTGTAAATAAGAAAGTTGCGGAAATATTATCTGCCAATTCTTTCTTGCCAAGCCAGCATACCGCCTGTTACATTAATCACATTAGTAAATCCTAATGATTCCAACATCATGCAGGCCTGTCCGCTGCGGTTGCCACTTCTACAATAAAAATAAACGGGTTCCTGCTTCCAGTCTTCGAGGGGTTCTATTTGCAAAGTTTGCACCTGGCCTAATGGAAGCAATAAACCCCCAATATTAAAATCGGCATGCTCATGGGGTTCGCGAACGTCTACTAAGTGAATGGGCTCGCCTTTATCTAATAAGGCTTTCATTTCTTCCACAGTGATGGTAGTCATGGGTAATTATTTAGGGGTGATAAGGTGAATTGGTAGAATCCGCAGCTGCCGGGGCTGTATTGCTGATAAACAAATCCATTAGTTGTCCGGTTTTCATTTTATTGGGCAGTTTAAATCCACTCATATCCAGGGAATCGGATAAAGCAGCCGGCGATTGTCGTATGATGAAAGCTGCAGCTGAATCGGAGATAGGTGTAACCGCAACAACAGCACCCAAATTAATGTTCATCGTTTGAAGCATCATTTTGCCTGCTTCAAATGTAAGTCCTACCAACTGAGGAACTTCTATATCACCCATTCCTTCTCCACTGCCTAACACAAAATTGATAACCGTTCCAATCGGTATTTTGGTACCTGGAGCGATGGCTCTGTCACCCAACAGTTGCTCCAGCACAGCATTGCGGGCAATATCGGGGCGATAGGATATTTCACCCATGCGCAATCCCAAACTGATGAGATACATTTCGGCACTCTTTACCGAAAACCCAGCCAGATTCGGCATTTCCACTTGCGGTGCCACCGTTCGGTTGATGGTTAAATAAATGGCTCTTCCGTTTTTTACCATGGATTCAGCCTCGGGAATTTGACGAACCACGGCTTGTTTGGCGAGCGTATCAATAAATACCGAATCTTGAATAACCACCTCAAATCCGGCTGCTTCCAGGGTTTTGGTGGCGGATAGTATGTTTTGTCCGGTAATGGAAGGTACCCGCTGAATTTTACCATGCCCTGTTAACCACGAAAGGGTGGCAAAGAAAATCAGTAGAAATAACAACACCACTCCCAATGCTGCCAGCATATTCACCCAAAGGGGCCTGCGGGTTATATTTTCAATCCATTTTTTCATAATCAAACGCTACTCTGCACAATATTAGGGGTAATCTACCAAAAAATCGAATAAACGAAAACGATTCCTATTGGCGGATGGCTTCTTCTATCAGTGATCCGTAAAAATCTTGCAAGTTCCCTCCCATCGCTACAACTTGTTGCGGAATCACACTGGCGGCACTTTGCCCGGGCACGGTATTTACTTCCAGCAAAAAGGGTTGTTGATGATCAGTACTGTAAATAAAATCAATGCGCACTACTCCCCTACAGTTTAACACTTCATAGGCTTTGCGGGCGGCAGCTTCTAAATGATGTTGCATATTGGCGGGAATATCTGCAGGCGTAATTTCTTTGCTCTTACCCAAGTATTTGGCTTCGAAATCGAAGAACTCGTTTTGGGTGATGATTTCTGTTATGGGCAAAACGGTAATTTTTCCCTGTTGTTTGAATACGCCAATGGTAAATTCTCTACCCACAATACATTCTTCAATCAGAATTTGATTGTCTTCAGCCCAGGCTTTCTGCAGGGCTACAGAAAGCTCGGCGGGGTCGTTCACTTTACTGATTCCCAAACTACTGCCACCATTATTGGGCTTTACAAAAACAGGTAACTGTAATTGGTGTAAAATTTGTTCGGGAGATACGGGGGTATGCGCAAACAAATGCAAAGATTTGGCCACTTGTACTCCGGAAAATGCCACTACAGCAACCGTAAATCTTTTATTAAAAGTTAATGCTGAGGTAGCCGTATCACAGCTAGTGTAAGGTATTTGCAACAGATCGAAATATCCCTGTAATTTTCCATCCTCACCCGGTGTTCCGTGAATGCACATCAAGGCTGCATCAAAAGCGATGGTGTTACCCTGATAGGTTACGGTAAAATTTTCCTTGTTTACGGCAATGCGTTCTCCCGAATCCGCAACATACCACCAGCCGGAAGCATGGATATCAATATAATAAACCTCGTAAAGAGAACGATTCAGGTTGGCCCGCACAGTTTCGGCACTTTTATAACTGATTTGGGCTTCTGTGCTGAGTCCGCCCGTTACCAGGGCAATATTTTTTTTCATGATAAGCGAATGATAATAAAAAAATCCCGGTGACTTCTTCAGCTGGTTGCAGAAAAAAAATCATCGGGATATAGCGAGTTCCCCATTGTAACAATAGGGATGGCAGGAATTAAATATGCATTTTTGCTTTCTTACCCAGCAATTCTTCAACTGTTTCCTGATATTGTTCATCGGGTACACAACAATCAACCGGACAAACAGCTGCACACTGAGGTTCTTCATGAAAACCCTGACATTCGGTGCATTTGTTGGGGGTAATATAATACGTGTCTACACTAACAGGAGCATTCCGTTGATCAGCACCAACTACGCTTCCATCCATTAAAGTAAAATCGCCTTTAACGGTAGTTCCGTCGGAAATTGACCATTCAACACCACCTTCGTAGATAGCGTTATTAGGACATTCGGGCTCACAAGCTCCGCAATTGATACATTCGTCTGTAATTTTGATTGCCATATAAAATGGGTTTGTTGAGTGAGTGAATCTACATTTGTACTCTCAAAAATACGATGGAACAATGATTTTACAAGAACGAATTCAAATAATGTGCGAATTGGGTGCCTATATGCGTTCCTCCGCCCCCGAGTGGATGGAGGTTCAGGCAAGGGCAGAAAGGGAAAACACCTGGTTTATACCCCGTTTTACAACAGCCGCCATCCAGGCCATTACTGATAATATGCTTACCGAGGAGTTGTTAACTGACTGGACGGCCGGTTATTCCCTGCCGGATGGGGAGTATGTGCCCAAGAAAGTAGGACTGGTGCTTGCAGGAAACATACCGCTGGTAGGGTTTTTTGATATGCTCTGTGTATTTATAAGCGGGCATATTGCGGTTATTAAACCCTCTTCGAAGGATAAATGCCTAATCACACACCTTATCAACTGGCTGATAGCCCGGGATGCCCGTATGGCCGAACGCCTGCAAATTGCAGAACGTTTGCTGGGTTGTGATGCCTACATTGCTACGGGCAGCAACCAGTCGGGCCGGTATTTTGATTATTATTTTGGCAAATACCCCCATATTATTCGCAGAAACCGAACTTCCGTTGCAGTATTAACCGGGGAGGAAGGGCCGGAATTATTAGATAAACTGGCGGGAGATATCCAACTGTATTTTGGGCAGGGCTGCCGCAATGTCACCCAAATTTGGGTACCCGAGGGATACGATTTCAAACCCCTGCTAGAAGCCCTGAAAGCCTATGATTTTGTAATGGATCTGCCTGCATATAAGCACAATTTCGATTATCATCTCACCCTGCTGATTATGAGTAACCGGTATTATATGTCGAATGAATCTATCGTGCTTACAGAGCACCCCGCAGCTTTTTCACCGGTTAGTCAGGTACATTATCAGTATTATAGTGCAAATAACCCTCCTACAGCCATTTTACAGGGGAATACCGACGTACAATGTATTGTTGGGGTGGGCGGTGTTGCTCCGGGTATGGCACAGTGCCCGGGATTACATGATTATGCGGATGGGGTGGATACGATGAGCTTTTTAAGTGCACTAAATGGATAATAGATTTTTTGTAAAAATCTCCTAATTATCCACCAAGTACGAACACTTACGTAAAACATTTGTTAAATGGTAGGGAAAGATAGCTGACATTCCGTACGATTTATTTACTTGCACTAAGAAAGGCACAGCTTTTGTAGTACCTAAAACAGAAAATTGTTAGTTATGAATATTAATTGGAAAAACGTACTTACCATCGTAGCGATTAGCGGGGCTACCTCAATTGCAAGCATTTGGGGATTTGGCAAGTTTATGCAGCGAGAGAATGCGGGCGTGCAGGAAGCCGGAAAATTACCGGTAAACTATGCAGGCTTTTTTAATAACAGCGGCAATGCGGGGCCGAGTGTAGACTTTACGCCGGCAGCCACTAGTGCCACTCCGGCAGTGGTGCATATTAAAACACGAACCAAAGCCAAGCAGGTATCGAATCAGCAAAGGCAAAGAAATCCTTTTGCAGATATGTTTGGGGATGAGTTTGGTGATTTTTTTGGAGGGGGCCCGCGCGTAATTCCTGAGCAGAAAGCTGGAGGAAGTGGTGTAATTATTACACAAGATGGCTATATCGTAACCAATAACCACGTTATCAATGGAGCAGATGAGATAAATGTTACCCTTGCCAATAAAAAATCCTATAAAGCAACTGTTGTGGGTGCAGATGCCAGTACCGACTTGGCGGTTATTAAAATCGAAACGAAAGGACTACCCTATCTGATTTACGGCAACAGTGATGATGCCAAATTAGGTCAATGGGTGTTGGCAATTGGCTATCCCCTAACATTAGATGTAACCGTTACTGCTGGTATAGTGAGCGCCAAATCCCGACAAATTGGTGTAAATGATCGGCAGAGTGATGCGGCCATCGAATCGTTTATACAAACCGATGCAGCCGTTAATCCCGGCAATAGTGGCGGTGCTTTAATTAATACGAATGGAGAACTGATTGGCATTAACTCAGCCATTGCCTCCCCTACGGGTTCGTATGCTGGTTACTCTTACGCCATTCCGGTTAACATCGTAAAGAAAGTAGTAACAGACATCGTAAAATTCGGGGCAGTTCAACGCGCATTTATTGGCATTCAATATGCTAGAGAGGGTGTGGAACTTTCGGAAGAAGATAAAAAGAATAATCCAGGCTATAAAGAAGGAGAAGGAGTATATGTAACCGAAGTGCCTGCAGGAGGTGCTGCTGCAGATGCAGGGCTTAAAAAAGCAGATATCGTTACCAAATTAAACGGAGTTGCGGTAACCAGCGGTCCTGAATTACAAGAGCAGGTGTCACGCTACAAACCCGGTGATAAAGTTAGCCTCGCATATAACAGAGGGGGTAAAGAAAATACCGTGTCACTTATTCTTAAAAATAAAGCAGGCAACACGAATATTGTAAAGAATGATGGAGTATCAGAAAAACTGGGTGCAGAACTTGCCTCAGTGGATTCAAAAACCGCAGCTGCCAATGAAATTGCGGGTGGTATAGTGGTTAAAAGAATTAATGAAGGCCTGCTGAGAAAAAGCCGAATGCAAGAAGGATTTATTATTACAAGTATTAACGATCAGCCCTTGAAAAATCTAACAGATTTAGAGAGAGCCATTGCTGCTAATAAAGGAAGGAAAATAAAAGTAGAAGGAATCTATCCAGGCTATGAGGGCACGTATGCCTATCCGTTAGATTTAACTGATGTAAAAGATTAATAAGCGAATTTCAATAAAATTAAAAGGATGCACTAAAATGCATCCTTTTTTTATAGCTTTTCAAACACCAAATACTCACCACTTTGCAGCTCAAAATTTTCTTTCACGCCAAAATCATATACCAACTGCGAAAATAACTGTCGATATTTCCCAGGCAACCAGGGATGTTCAACAGTAACCTGTACGCGGCTCTCACTCGAAACATTCAGCAGTATCAACACAACCTGTTCATGATATCTTCTAAAAAACAGCAGTACCTTATCATCATGCTGAGAGGGCAAAATAAACAATTCCCCTTCCCGAATGGCCGCATTGCTTGCACGAAGTTGGAACAGGCGCTGATAAAATTCAGCCAGTGGCGGAGTTGCAATCCATTCAATTACATCTTTATTAAAAAATTCCAGTCGCTTTTTCAAAGCTCCCTCCTGTCCTGAATATAACATTGGCATTCCCGGCCAGGTGCAGCTAAATACTGCCCAGGCAAGCGCGGCATTTCCATATTTTTCATATTCCGTTCCGTTCCAACTATTTTCGTCGTGGTTGCTGGTAAAAAATAATTTATTGGCACCGGCTGGATATTGTGTGTAAGAATGCAGTACTTGCCGAACATCCTGTAAGCTACCCTCCCCTTTGTGAAATTTTTCAGTTGCGTGCATCCAACTCCAAGCATAGCTGGTATTAAAAACTGCATGGTAATCGGATTGGTCACATTCAGCCAGCCAATACAGCGGCTTATTCGTTTCACAAAATTCTCTGGCTTCTTTCCAAAAATCCAGCGGTACCAAATGGGCCATATCACACCGGAATCCATCAATACCAGCTTCCTGCACCCAAAACATCATGGCAGCTTTCATTGCTTCGCGCATTTCAGTTTTGCTGAAATCTAAATCAATCACATCTTTCCAACCATTTTTTTCGGTAAAATTTCCAGCAGCATCTTTTACATACCAATCTGCATGAGGGATCGTCCATTCGTGATCCCAACCCGTATGATTCGCTACCCAATCGATTATCAGTTTCATATCCAATGCATGCGCCTGATGCACCAATTGCTTAAAATCTTTCAGCGTACCAAATTCTTCATTAATCTGCACATAACTGCTGCAGGCATAATAACTGCCCAGGGTGCCCAAGCGATGTAACTGACTAATCGGAGTAATAGGCATCAACCATAAAATGCTTACACCCATTTCTTTCAATCGGGGAAGGTGTTTGCTGAATGCTTGAAAAGTTCCTTCAGGGGTATATTGCCGGATATTTACTTCATACACATTCGCACCAATTGCCCAGGGAACCAACGCAGGAGTATTCATTTTTAAGGTAGTTTACAATAGCCCATACAAGTTAACTGAATTCTACGGAAGAAAACTAAGGATCCGTTAGTCAGCATCTACGGGAACAGGATGAGCCGTTAAGGAAGCTGGCAATATTTTTTGTAAAACCCAGGCAGTAATTAACACAGCTAATGCCCCCACCACATTTAACCAGAGAAATCCTAAACCGATATAGCCCCATTTATCTAATAAAAAGCAAAGCACTACGATACATTCGCCTACGATTGCTGCAACAAATACTGCATTACCCTGAATTTTTTTGGCATACAAGGCTACTAGAAATATACCCAATATCACTCCATAAAATAAAGACCCCAATAAATTAACTGCCTCAATCAAACTACCCATACCAGTAGCGAGTTCGGCGGTTATGATGGAAAAAATACCCCAGGCTAGGGTATAGTATTTAGATACCTTATATTCCCGCAAACAATCTTCCTCATTTGCGATATCGTGTTTTTTGCCCTGTAATCGTATATGAAAATCAATAACAGTGCAAGCCGCCTGCGAATTAAGGGCGGCTGCTATAGAACCCCAAGCTGCCAGAAATATTATAGCAATCAGTAAGCCTACCAGTCCATGCGGCAAATGATCCACCACAAACCGAAGAAAAATATAATTCGTATCATTGGTATCTGCACCCGGAACCGCCTGCTTTAAAACCTGTCGGTATTCTTTCTGTAAAGCATCCATTGTTTTCCGGTTTTGCTGCACCAACACTTTATCCGCCTCCTGGTGATTAGCAGCAAATGCCCGGCTATATTGCTGCTGATTGGCTTGTAACAAGTTATACTCACCCTCTATCTTACTCAATGCAGGTGCATAAGAAGTTTGCATAGCTTTTTCAACTACAGCACCATTAAAGAATACTGGTGCCTTGTTGAATTGATAATAACTGAACAACAAGGTGCCCAATAGTAATATAAAAAACTGCATAGGAATTTTTACCAACCCATTCATCAATAAACCTAACCGACTTTGTGTATTGTTTTTGGCTGTTAGATACCTGCCTACCTGCGACTGATCAGTTCCAAAATAGGATAGGGAAAGAAAAAACCCTCCTATAATTCCGCTGATGATATTATAGCGGTCTTTCCAGTCAAACCCTTTCTCAGTTATACCGGTAGTAATTACATTCAGTTTTCCGGATGCCCCACTAATTTTTAGGGCCTCGGTAAATCCAACCCCTTCGGGTAAATAATGCACCACATAATACCCGGCAATAAACATGCCCCCAAAAATGATTAGCAACTGAAGCTGTTGGGTATATGCCACCGCCCTGGCTCCCCCACTTACGGTATACACAATCAGCAAACCACCCATTACAATATTCGTCCAAAAAATATCCCAACCCATTAAGGAAGATAAAATAATAGAAGGCGCGTAAATGCTGATACCGGTAGATAAGCCCCTCGACAATAAAAACAGCGTGGAAGTAAGCACCCTTGTTTTTAAATCGAATCGCTGCTCTAAAAATTCATAGGCAGTAAATACTTTCATTTTACTAAACAGCGGCACAAAACTGATGGAGATCACAATCATCGCCAGCGGTAATCCAAAATAATACTGCACAAACCGCATCCCATCGGTAAAAGCCTGCCCGGGTGCCGACAAAAAAGTAATGGCACTGGCTTGTGTACCCATTATGCTAAGTAACACCAGGTACCAGGGCATATTCCGATTGCTTAAAAAATATCCCTCCAGATTCTTACTGGTGCGGCTTTTATACAAACCGTAGGTAAGTATCAGCAACAGTGTTAGGCAAAGTACTATCCAATCGATCTGGCTCATGAGAAGTATTGAGTAAACCAAATAAAGAAAATAATTTCAGCTAGCAGCACAGCCAGCAACAAAATATACCAGGCATTAAACGAACCCATCAGTGGTATAGGAGGTTCGCTCTCTTGCAGTAATTTGTCGGTGGGTTGGTTATCCATTTTAGTGCGTTTTATTTTCTACCTGCTAATCCTCCAGCCAATAAGCCCAGCATGAGTCCAATAATTAAGCCAATTTTTACATTCTTAATAAAAAACCCTATCCCCACCCCAATCAATATGATGGTAAAAATGCCTATTCGTCTTTTGGACTGCATATCAGGGTTTATTATTTGGTAAGGCAAGCAGGTTGGCTAAGATTCTGTATGCGCCTGGGTTTCCGGCTGGTAACTGACGAAACAAAACCAATCCCACATAAGTTATATTTCCCTTTCCATAAGGGGCGGTAATTAAACTGCCTCCGGAAGCAGCCGGTTTTTCGCCGGTATCTGCCATTTGTAAGAGGGAAACGAAATGACTATCCACCTGTTCGGCATGGTAGGTGCTTCTCTCCTGCACCCAACCTTCAAAATCGGCACTGGTTATGGTATTCGGATAATTAAGTAATGGATGAGCAGGTTGCAAAAAGGTTACTGCAGCATTTTCCTCGGTTACCCGGCTACCCGAATTAACCTGAAAAGGGTAAGGACCGGCGGTGATTCTTTTCAATCCCACCAGGTTACTTTTCATATACTGTATAATCAGGTGACCGCCTGCTTCGATATAGCGGTTGAACACTTCATTTTTATTGGTCAGGTATTCGCTTATATTATACGCACGTATTCCGGTAATAATAGCATCAAATTGGCGCAGGTTGGGCATTTGAATATCGGCTTCGGTAAGAACCACCACATCATATCCGAGTTGCTCCAAGGCAGCGGGAATTTTATCACCTGCGCCTGGAATATATCCAATTTTTTTACCGGTTGTTTTTACCGATAAAGCAATCAGGTTGGTTTTAGCCGGTGCGAAATAAGTGATGGTGGGAATATGGTCGTAAGCTATAATCCGGGTACTACCAGCATACACGTTGGGTGTAGAAGGCTGTAACGAAATTTCTTCCCGTTGATTGGTTGTTGATGAAGGTGCATTCAGTAAGGTATTGATGCTGGCATTTTCATCCCATCCAGTTGCTGGGGTAGCACCTGCTGAAGAGAACTGCTGTAATCCGGTTAATTGAAAAGATGGATTGATTTTGTTTTTACCACGTTGCAACAACTGAACCCCAGCGGTGATTTTTTTGCCATTCATACTCACCAAATTTTCGCGGGTAAAGTTGGCTTCAGCAGCAGGCAGCACGGCGAGGGGTTGGTAGAGTTCTCCCTTAACAAGGTCAACATATTTATATTGAATCGCCCGGTTGAAAGTAAAATCAACCCCTTCTATATTGATTACCCATTTTGCTGGAAATGAGGGATCATTTTCTGCTTTACCAATCAGGCGTTGATCGCGTACATCAAAACTACCCTCCAGTTTGGGATACTCGAGCCAATAGGGTTGAGAAATTTTTTGGTTGGCTGGAACCGGAATGGTTTTGGCAAACTGAATATTTTGATTGAATGGCAGCGACAAGGAAAAGGCAGAATCGATATTGGCCAGTTGAATAGATTTCAGGGTGGCCTGAACGGGTTTGCGCTTATTAAAAAAGAAATTAGCGGTAACTGTTTCGCCCTGTACAGCATATTCTTGTTGAGTGGTTACTTCTGCAAAAATGGCAGCGCAGGCTTCAACCAATTGCTGTACTTCCTGCATTTTTTTAGTTTTCCAGTTCGATTCCGGAAGTGCCTGCATGGCAGTATATAATTTAACTAATGCAGGAACGGAAGCATCGGGTTGTTCGAAATTAAATTGCCGGATAAGTTGGTTCACTTGTTCCTTGATTGCGGCTCCTCCGGGAATTCTTGACCAGGTAATATCCACCCCATCCATTAAATCAGTTTTGGGTAGATCGCCGGCTACAGGTGAAAAATATTCAAGCGATGCTCCCCTTCTTCTTGGCCTGCCTTCTCCCTGACTTTTATGCATACTCCTGGCCTCGGCCCCAATTTCACCATAACTTTTTCCCAACATGGGATTAAAACCACTGATATCAAATGTAAATTGATCGGCCGATGTTGTATTCATATTTCCGCCAAAGTTGTATGAATTCCACACAATGCGTTTAGCCTGCCAGGGTTTTACTCCATAGGCAAACTGCTCGGGAAATCTTTTTGGGTCTGCCGCTGCAGCAAAAGCCTCCGTTCCAATTACGGCAGAAGCGGCATGGTGGCCATGTCCGGCACGTGCATCAGGAGGAAAACGATTGATGATGATATCGGGTTGGTATTGACGGATAATCCATACGGCATCACTCAAAATTTTTTCTTTATCCCAAATTCGCAATGCTTCAGTTACACTTTTGCTATACCCAAATTCATAGGCTCTGGTAAAATATTGTTCAGCTCCATCCTGCTTGCGGGCTGCCAGTAATTCCTGTGTGCGGATCATCCCCAATTCGATGCCCTGTTCCGGACCAATCAGGTTTTGTCCGCCATCTCCACGGGTTAAACTTAAATAGGCAGTGCGATATAATTTTTCTTTAGCGAGAAAGGGTAAAAAAGTATTGTTTTCATCATCCGGATGCGCGGCAATATACAATACACTGCCCAGCACATTCAGCTTTTTTAGTTGCTGATAAATATCAGCGCTGTTATAGGTTTGGTAGGTTTGTGCGGTTACGGGTGCTGAAAAAAGGGAGAACAGTACAAAAAACAGTCCCCCCAACTTACCAATCATTTGTTGCTTCATATTACGGATAATTCCTTTTATAAAATACATTCAATACAACTATCGTCCACTTAAAAAAACGGCATTTGCAAACAGCATTTTGCCATTTTCCCAAAAATTTCTAAACAGGGGATCTTCGGCAAAATAGATTACTTGTCCGGCTCCCACTTCCTGCACTCCGATAGACAATACATCTTTCAACTTATTCTTCACTTGAACACCTACAAACCCTGCCTGATAGCCGTCTTTCTTCAACACGCCCACATTCCATCCATCTTTCAGAAAATCATATTGGGGACCATCCTGTTTTAGGGTGAAATAATAATTGGGGTATCCAAATGCCAGTGGATGCGTATTGTCCAATTCTACCCGATAAATGGCCCCAGGAACAGATCCAGATAGGGATTCAGGTTCTGCATCGGCATATTTTTTAAGGGCTGCATATTCGTTTTTATCGGATGTTTTATCATTCTTTATTTGCAAGCCCCAATCACCTGCGGCCATATAGCCCAGTGCATTTTTAAGGGCAATGATTTTACCTCCACTCCTAACAAATTCTTTCAGTTTTTCAGTGTTTGCTTTATCGCTGATAGCCCGATAGTTTCCATCTGGCAAAATCAATACCTGATAATTTTTTAGTGAGGTACGAGATAAATCGGTTGCATTAATTAAGGAGAGTGGATAACCCAGTTGCCGTTCAAAATAGTGCCAGATTTCACCGGAACTGAGAGAAGAAGTTTGATCACCGGTAAGCATAGCCACTTTTAATTGTGGCAATACTGCTTTCACATCTGGCGAACCAAAATCAATTCCTTTATCCATAAATCCGGTTTCCACTCCTTCGGGTTGAACCTGAAGTTGTTGGCAAATTTTTTGAGTAAGCTGATTCCAGTTCTCGGGGTTGCCGGTTTTAATAACGATTAATGTGCCCCGGTCGTATTGCTTGTTCTGATAAGTAAATGGCTTTTCGGCAAAACGCACTTTGATATTTTGTTTTAATAAAGCAGCCAGCACTTTGGATGATTGAAACGAGCTGTACGGAATTAATAAACCATATTGTGCATTCGCGGTTGTAATAGCTTTTACTTCGAGTGGTGTTTCTTTGATGTCTAGCTTCTCTTTAACGCCATATGCCTTAATGCCATATACATAGGGCAGCGACCAGGCGGTGATATCATAGGTATTAGAATCGGTTACTACCGTTTTAGGTTCGAGTAATACCCTGGCCAATACTGACCGGGTTTGGGTGCCACTTACGGCAATATGATACCCTTCATTTACAAAAGCTTCTTCCTTTCCGCTGAAGTACTGATATCCCTTCCAGTTTGTATTGCTAAGGGTTCCAAAGTTGATTTGATTCAACTGCAGCAATTCTTTCAGGGCATTCAGTTTATTTTCATCAGAACAGGTAAGCACATAGGTTTTATATTCTGCTCCTTTTCCGGAACGGGCATCATCGAAAAATTGCTGAAATTCTTTTAACAGCTTACCCTGATTGGCAGCAGATACTTCAATGGTAGATATGCCGGTAGTATAGTGATGTTGGGCTCTATCAACCAAGGTTAAGGTATCCATATCGCCTTTTAAAATTCCCAATCCGGCTCTACCTCCGCCAGCTTGCTCATACGTCATACCAATAGCCCCATTATAAATAGGATAAGTATCGCCATAGGAGGGATAGAGCAAATCATATCTTTCTTTGGTATAAAACAGCCAACCGTTTTTATCAAAATATCCGGCATTATTTTTTCCAATCTGGAGCTGAAAATCACGCTGCCATTGGGT
>JBIINW010000205.1:0-4724 GCA_044337245.1 Sediminibacterium sp.
GGTCAAAAAAATCTGGCCAAAACTTCCGCAACACCAGGAAAAACACAACTGATTAATCATTTTACGGTTTCCAGTGGCAAATCGGGCAAGTCTAAAAAATATGACTGGTATCTGGTAGATTTACCGGGATATGGGTATGCGAAAATTTCGCTTACGGAACGGGCTCGCTGGGAGAAAATGATTGCCGACTACTTAACCAAAAGAACCAATCTCTCCGAAGTTTTTGTGTTAATTGATAGCCGACATTCCCCACAAAAAGTTGATCTGGAATTTGTAAGTCAACTAGAAAAATGGAAAGTGCCTTTTTGTTTGGTGTTTACCAAGTCGGATAAAGAAAAGCCCGGTGCAGTAAAGCGACATGTACAAGAATTTTTAGATGAACTGAAAAAAACCTGGCAATTCCTGCCCCGCCATTTTGTTACCAGCGCCGAAACCAAAAGTGGTAAAGAAGAATTGGTAGGGTATATTGAAAGTAATAACCACTTATTATTGAGCAGCCCTGCCTAAAGCTAGTTCACCATTTTATCGGCACAGCAACTGCTGGCGAAGGCTTCCGGTTTAGCTTTAAAGGCAAATCCCATTCCAAGAATGTATCCCATTGCTTCCTTTAATGCATCATTGCTTTTAAATTGTGGATTGGTGTTGATGTCGGCATGTACTTCCAAATCAACCCCATATTCAATAAAAATATCACACAGGGCATACGCCACTTCAATGCTTTTTGCAACCTCCATAAGCATCCGTTCCTTAATGTGAAAGGATTGCTTCATTTTCTCATTGTGAATGAACATAAAACCACCGGCATGCTCGCGTAAAAACACAATCACTGTGGCAAACTCAGTAATCTCTCCCTTAACCTGACTATCGGTTCCGATGCAAACTTTCAGTTTAATACCCTGCTCCGTTTCTTGATGAATGGTTTCCCGAACAGCCTCCTGAATAGGCTGAGCAATGGCTTCTCCATTAAATTTTCTCCAGCGCATAATAATGTGGTTTCTGTAATTTACAGCAATTTGTGCGCCTCCCCCATCTACCCGTATCTGATAGTTTTGCACAAACAGGGGATAACCCTGCCTAGTAAATACCCTCTCAGGCACACGCTAATCAAAAAAATACCCTGATTTGGGTTCTTTGTTACAACTTTGCCCGTTCACGAACCTATCTGCCGAAAAAAGTATTTCATGAAGTTATTATTACAATACCTGAAACCCTACCGATGGCTGGTATTACTGGCCCTATTACTGGCTGCCATTAACCAGTCATTTTCGATGCTCGACCCTTATTTTTTTGGGAAATTACTAGACATATATGCCTTTCACCCCTACGAAACAGGCTATTTTGACGCAGGCAAAAAATTTATTGTTACCGGCTCCCGAACCCAATCAGATTTTATCTGGGGCGTATTAGGCATCCTGGGAATTTTGATCAGCGTTGCTATGATATCAAGAATAGCCAAAGCCTTTCAGGATTATTTCAGCAATGTGATTGTACAAAAATTTGGTGCCAAAATATTTACAGATGGACTAAAACATTCCATGGAATTGCCCTATCAAGAATTTGAAGACCAGCGAAGCGGAGAAACCCTGTCCATTTTAACTAAGGTAAGAACCGATACAGAAAGATTCATTATCTCTTTCATCAATGTACTATTTGGAATTTTGGTAGGCATTGTATTTATTTCTATATACTCTTTCCGACTTCACTGGTCAATCATGCCTATTTATACATTGGGTATTGTATTTCTATCTGTGCTTACCAGTTTGCTGAGTAAAAAGATAAAGCTGATTCAAAAAAATATTGTGAAGGAAACTACCATGCTTGCGGGAAGTACAACTGAAAGCTTGCGTAATATCGAATTGGTAAAGAGTTTGGGCCTTACCGATCAGGAAATTACCCGACTGAATAAAAACACTTATAAAATTTTGGGGCTGGAACTGCGAAAAGTAAAGAGTATTCGTTCGCTCAGCTTTATACAGGGAACATTTGTAAACATGTTACGTCAGGTAATCATGTTCACCCTGCTGTGGTTGGTTTTTCAGGGAAAATTAACGGCGGGCGAAGTGATGACCCTTACCTTTTACTCTTTTTTCATTTTTGGACCCCTACAAGAAATTGGAAATATCATCCTTTCGTACCGGGAAGCGGAAGCCTCTTTAAATAATTTTCATAACCTGATGCAGAAGCCATCAGAACCTAAGCCCGACCATCCGAGCAAAGTAGGAGACATAAAACAGCTTACTTTTAAGGATTTATCGTTTAAACATCAAACGGCTCAATATAATGCTTTGGAGAATGTAAGCTTTCAGGTTGCCCGAGGTGAAACCGTTGCTTTTGTTGGGCCTAGTGGTGCAGGAAAAAGTACGCTGATGAAACTGCTGGTTGGATTGTATCAAACCAAACAGGGCAGCATTTCTTATAACCAAATTGACAGTTCGGAAATTGTATTTGATGAATTGAGAAGTCAAATTGGATTTGTTACCCAAGACACACAACTATTTGCCGGCACCATTCGCGAAAACCTGCTATTTGTTTGTCCCCAAGCTTCAGAGGCCGACATATTAGAAGCCTTGAGTAAAGCCAGCTGCGACAAACTATTATCAAAAGCCGAAAAAGGCATCGATTCGGTTATTGGGGAAGGCGGCTTAAAGCTCAGTGGTGGAGAAAAACAGCGTTTATCTATAGCTCGCGCATTGATTCGTAAACCCAAGCTGCTGATTTTCGATGAAGCCACTTCTGCATTGGATAGTATAACGGAAGAAGAAATCACCAATACCATTCGAGCAATATCGGCCGAAAAACAACAAATCACCGTAATGATTGCCCACCGCCTCAGCACCATAATGCATGCCGATCGGATTTATGTGTTGGAGAAAGGGCAGATCATTGAAACTGGCAGCCATGCCGAATTACTGGCCGAAAAGGGACTATACTTTGCCATGTGGCGCCAACAGATTGGTGAAAGAAAAATGGCGCCAGTTATGGCGTAATGGATATTGAACCTCATCAAGGTTTCCCTTCCAGCTTTTTCTTTAAGTATTCGAGTACCGAAGGATCTTCGAGCCCTTCCATATCACTTAACTCCAGCTCAATTGCGCGGGTACTGAGGCGTATTTCTAATAAGGATAATAGCAGGGAAGCCGCAAACAGCAGTAAACTGCAGGCAAATACCACATGGGCTAATGAAAATATTTGTAGATACACTAAGAACATACAGCCAATACAAAACAGAAAACTTAATACTCCCAGGGTTTGCATTCGCTTGATCAGTTTAAGGCGATACTTTAAATTTTTAATCTGCCCCAGGATAATGACCTTTTGCTCATGCGCGGCATATTTATCATGCAGGTTTCTTACGCGATTTGATAAGGAGAGAAAACGATTCGTATAGGCCAGCATTACTAAACTGATGGCCGGAAATAATAAGGCAGGGGTATTAATTGATAATTCCATCCCTAAAATTACAAAAGTATTTCAACCCAGCCTCCGTTGAAATTGATTACCGCTAGGGGCTGTTGTTAAAAAAAATCCTATATTCAAAAAATAAAACCCTCTTCACACAAATATTGGTTATGAAAAAATTATGCCTGCTTTCACTTGTTTGGATAACCTTCGGTGCTGTTGCACAAAAAATTGACTCAGCCTGGGTGGCAACGCACTATAAAAAGAAAGAAGTGTATATAAAGATGCGGGATGGCATGCGCTTATTTACATCTGTATATTACCCCATACAAAACGAAGAAAAACATCCCATACTACTTACCAGAACGCCCTATTCTTGTGCGCCTTATGGAGAAAATAATTTTCGAAACTTTACCAGAAACAACCATTTTACCGAATACCTCAAAGAAGGATACATTATTATAACACAGGATGTTAGAGGCAGGTGGATGAGTGAGGGAACATTTGTAGACGTTCGTCCCTTTAATCCTACAAAAAGTGGCCAAGAAACGGATGAAGCTTCTGATACCTGGGATACCATCGACTGGCTGGTAAAAAACTGGGAATATAACAACGGAAATGTAGGTGTATTTGGAATTTCCTATCCCGGCTTTTATTCAACTATGGCAGCTTTATGCGGACATCCGGCATTAAAAGCGGTTAGTCCGCAAGCTCCTGTTACCGATTGGTTTGCTGGGGATGATTTTCACCATAATGGGGCATTTATGATGATGGATGCCTTTTCGTTTTACAGTGGCTTTGGAAAACCCAGAAAAGCCCCCACCACTGTACCGGTAACTGGATTCAATTTTCCCACGAAAGATCATTACCAATTTTATTTACAGGCCGGTGGCCTCTCCCGTTTAGCGGAATACATGGGAGACAGTATTTTGTTTTGGAAAGATTTATATGCACATACCCAATACGACTCGTTTTGGAAAGCCCGTAATGCCAGAAATTATGTGCAGTTTATTCCTGCAACTACACCTACATTAATTGTAGGTGGACTTTTTGATGCGGAAGATTGTTTTGGAGCCTGGAACCTCTATCAGGCCATTGAAAAAAATGCCACCAATAATAATAAGCTGGTAATGGGGCCCTGGTATCATGGACAATGGGCAAGTGGCATGGGAAAAAATTTGGGGAATGTACAATTTGGAAGTAATACGAGTGAGTGGTATGCCCGGGAAATTGAATATCCGTTTTTTCAATATTATTTAAAAGGTAAGGGACAGGGATCAAATTTACCGGAAGCCACCATCTTTTTCAGCGGAGAAAATAAATGG
>JBIINW010000206.1:0-4714 GCA_044337245.1 Sediminibacterium sp.
CAAATTTCTCTCGCCGATACCATTGTATTAGGTGGAGTAGCCGGTATAGAAGAAGCCGCTCGTTTAGGTGGCCATGCCATCACCGTTCCTTTCACCCCTGGCCGCACCGATGCTACCCAGGAGCATACTGATGTAGCTTCCTTCGCGGTATTAGAGCCCAAAGCTGATGGATTTAGAAATTATGCTTCGGGGCATCATGGTGCTATTGCGGAAGATCTGCTGGTTGACAAAGCACAGTTGATGAACTTAACGGCTCCGGAATTAACGGTTTTGATTGGTGGTTTGCGTAGTATTAATATCAATTTCGATCAATCCAACCATGGTGTACTTACCGATAAACCCGGTGTATTGAGCAATGATTTCTTTGTAAACCTGCTCGACTTCGGAACTACCTGGCAACCGATAACTGCCCATAAAGATGTGTTTGAAGGTCGCGACAGAAAAACCGGTGCGGTAAAATGGACTGGCACCCGTGTGGATTTAGTATTTGGTTCTAATTCTGAGTTGCGTGCACTGGCAGAATTGTATGCCTGTGAAGATATGAAAGAGCAATTCGTTCATGACTTTGCAGCCGCATTTGCGAAAGTGATGAATTTAGATAGATTTGATTTGAAGTAATTGATTGAATTTTAGGCTTCAGATAATTAAAAAAAAGAACAGCGATTGCTGTTCTTTTTTTATTGCCCTTATTGAATGAGTGAGATGTAGATAAAATACAGAATTTCCTAGCGTAGTGCACCTAGGCTTACTACGCTAGGAAAAAATCACACTCAATCTCACACTCACACTGATTTTCGTTCCCCGTTTAGTGCACCTAGGCTTGTTCCACGGTTTGGAATGAAATTTCCTTCACGATGGCGCGCAGTACGCCAGAGGCGTACTACGCTAGGAACCATCATAGAAACTTCCCAGTGAAGTGCGCCTAGGCGAATGCTGTGAGAGACTGCACGGTTTGGAATAAAAAATTCCGAAGGCGCGCAGTCCTTTCTCCATCGTTACGGTAACTATGCTAGGAACACAGAAATTCCTCCCTGAAGTACGCCAGAGGCGTAGTACATTACTAAAATACAGAATGTTGTATCTTTATATGGGTATCCAATAAACATGTATCCCTATAAACTTCATGAAAAAATTACTCCTAGCCTTGCTGCTGCTATTACTGATAGCCGTTGAAATACTTCGGGTATATTTTATTATGCCCTTCCCGGGAAGTCAGCAACAAACCTCCCTGCAATTTGCCTATTGGCTGGGAAAAAATATAGTGTGGATTCGTATCCTTCTTTGGGCGGCACTGGCCTATCCCCTACTATCTACTTGGCAATCATCTAAACGAACCACCCGATACCTCCTCGGAGGTAGTTTAGCTATCTATGCCATCGTTTTTTACTTCGTTAATTTTCGATTCCTTGCCGACAAAATGTTTTATCAGCCCCGAACCAAAACTATGCAGGGAGTAAAAAATAATTCCATTAAAACAGATAAACTGATACTGGGTTTGGTTATCAATGGAGATGCCCGGGCTTACCCCATTCAATTGATTGGTTATCATCACCAGGTAAGAGATACTGTGGGCGGAGAATCGGTGCTGGTTACCTATTGCACTGTTTGCCGCACCGGACGCATATATAGCAGTCAAGTGAATGGTAAAGACGAACAATTTCGCCTAGTAGGAATGGATCATTTCAATGCCCTATTTGAAGATGCGACCACTAAAAGCTGGTGGCGGCAAGTGAATGGAGCAGCGGTGGCGGGACCACTAACCGGACAACAACTCCGTGAAATTCCATCCCACCAGATGACCCTGGCCGCCTGGCTTCGTCAATATCCATCCAGCACTATTTTGCAACCCGACACAATTTTTCGGGAACAATATGATGAGCTGAAAGCATTCGATCAGGGAACCGTAACTAGTAAATTAGAAAAGAGGGATTCCCTCTCCTGGCAGAGGAAGTCATGGGTGGTAGGCATCAAAACCAACAACGCATCCAGGGCAATCGACTGGAACGAACTGGTAAAAAAAAGAGTAATCGAAGATTCCTTACCCAACCTACCCTTCTTATTGATCTTGGATGATGATTCCACCTCCTTCTATTGCTATAACCGAAATATATTGGGCACAACACTCCGTTTTGAAGCAAAACAGGTAGCCAAACAATGGGTGCTTTCCGATACAAACACAGGATCAACTTGGAACCTGTTGGGGAAGTGTATTTCAGGAAAATACCAAGGCACCCAACTTTCCCAAACACCCGCCTATCAAGAGTTTTGGCACTCCTGGCAAACGTTTCAGCCGAATACTACAAAGTAAGATTTTAAAAGTTGAGGCTGTAATGTGCCTATGGGTACTGATTAATTTCTAATGAAAATTTCCTTCAGGATGCCGCATAGTCCCTTCACTATCGTTACGGAGACTACGCTAGGAAAAAAATACCCTTCACGAAGGCGCGCAATGAAAAGGAGGCATACTTCTCTGGGAACAAAAATTTCCTTCAAGTAAGAAATTTCGTAACTTCATATTATGCGTTTACAGGATATCATACATGTTGACAAGGAAATACAAAACGGGCAAGCCGTTTTTGTAGGCACTCGAGTGCCTGTGGATACCCTTTTTGACCATCTTGAGGCAGGAATTTCATTAGATGAATTTCTAGAGGATTTTCCTTCAGTTACCCGAGAACAGGCAATAGCTCTTCTTGAAATAGCTCATAAAATGCTTACTTCACAAAAAGCGGATCAACTATATGCGACTCTAGCTTGATGAAAATCTTCCAAAACGTTTAAAGTTAGATTTTCCAGATCATGAGATTTTTACAGTCAGGGATAAAGGTTGGAATGGAATAAAAAATGGACAACTGCTGAATTTATTACTTCAAAATGAATTTGATGCATTGTTTACATTTGACAAAAACCTAAGTTATCAGCAAAATTTTTCTAAATATACCATTACAGTTTTTGTACTAAATGCTTCTATCAATTCATACGTAGAACTAACAAAATTATCTTCACAAGTTCAAGTTTATTTAAAAAATCCACCACTACCTTTCGGTCCTATTATTATATCGGGAAGCTAAAAAGAAGTCCCTTCACTATCGTTACGGACACTACGCTAGGAAAAAAACTCACACTCAATCTCATACTCATGCTACAGAGGCGCACAGGCACGTGATGATTTTCGTTCCCAACGCAGGGCCCCAAAGCGTGCAAAGCGTGCTATGCCGAGCAAAATGAATATTGATACCCCTTCCCTTCCCTTCCCTTTCAAAACCCAATATCCAGCCAGGCTAACTATGTAAATAATTTTATTATTTAATAACGAACGTTTGTTATTTTTGCTTTGCTGAATAGACTGAATCTATGCAAACATTCGACCACTTTAATAACGCACAGGTTGCCAAATTACCTAAGCATCTAAGAAAATATATTGTTGACCAATGTTATGAAAGGTATACCCCTGTTGACCATGCAGTATGGCGCTATGTGATGCGGCAAAACTATAGTTACCTAAAAGATGTTGCGTACTATCCCTATATCCCCGGATTAAAAAAAGCGGGACTCACAATTGAAAAAATCCCCAGCTTACAGGAAATCAACGATTCATTGGCTGAGATTGGCTGGGGGGCGGTTACCGTAGATGGCTTTATTCCACCGGCTGCCTTTATGGAATATCAAGCCTACAAAGTATTGGTGATTGCTGCTGACATTCGGCAATTAGAACATATTGAATATACTTCTGCCCCGGATATCATTCATGAGTCGGCCGGCCATGCACCTATTATTAGTGATGAAAAATATAATCAGTACCTAAGTTATCTGGGTACACTTGGCACACGGGCCCTTTTTTCTTCGGCAGATTATGCCCTTTATGAAGCCATCCGGCATCTGTCTATTTTAAAAGAAATGCCACACGCAGATCCCACAGAAATTGCGGAAGCGGAAGCGAAGGTGTTGTTTCAGCAACAAAACCTGGGAACCCCTTCGGAAATGGCCTTATTAAGCAGATTGCAATGGTGGACGGTAGAATATGGTTTAATTGGCGATTTACAGAATCCGAAAATATATGGGGCTGGACTTCTTTCTTCCATTGGGGAAAGTGTGAGTTGCATGAAGCCCTCCGTAAAAAAAATTGAATATACCATTGATGCTATAAACTATAGCTATGATATCACCCAGCAGCAGCCACAGCTTTTTGTAACTCCCACCTTTCAAAATCTGATAGATGTGCTACAAACTTTTGAAAGTAATATGGCTTTCCGCAAAGGGGGTGTAGAAAGTTTGCAAAAAGCCATTGAATGTAAAAATATTTGTACCGCAGTATTGTCGTCGGGTTTACAAATATCCGGTGTGTTTACGGAGCTTTTTCAAGATCAATCCGGAAACCTACAATATTTCCGCACGGCAGGAGGTACGGCTTTAGCGGTTGATGATCAGCAATTACCTTCGCATGATACTACCTATCATTCGGATGGCTTCGGATCGCCTTTGGGCAAATTAAACGACGCGAATAAATTTCTAGAAGATTTTACTGAAAAAGATTTGATTCAATTTTCAATCCGAAAGAACGAGCCAGTTAGCCTGGAATTTGAACATGGCATACGAGTAGAAGGCATAATCACCCAATCATTATTCAGCAATGGTAAGTTAGTTCTTTTGAGCTTCCGCAATTGCACAGTGCAGGATGTAAACGGCAATCGTTATTTTGAACCCCACTGGGGAA
>JBIINW010000047.1:0-16018 GCA_044337245.1 Sediminibacterium sp.
CCTTTACACCTACCCGTAGTTGGGTAGCGCTATCGAAATCCGATGCTTGCATGAGTCTCTTAATTTCTGCGATGGCACCTGAAGTAAAGGTAACCGGAGTATGTATGATTGTTTCCATTGAGTTTAATTTAAGGTACAAAGGTAACTCTTTTGCAGATAATTTTAAAAAAATCAGTACAACATATTAAAAATCAATAATTAACGTATTAATAAAGAACTCTAACTTTTATAGTCTGCTTTACTTCGCGTAAAAGGGTAACAGCTTTTTGGGAGAGTTTTTTATCTACATCCAGCACTACATATCCAATACGGGAATTGGTGGTTAGGTACTGCCCAACAATATTGATATTGTTACTAGAAAGTGCCAAATTGATAGCACTTAATACCCCGGGAACATTTTTGTGAATATGAAGAATGCGATGGGCATTTTCAACAGGTGGGAGTCCGATGGCCGGAACAGAATGCGAGCCATTGGTAATGCCTCTTTCGAGGTATTGGAACATTTTGCTACTCACATCGGCGCCAATATTTTCCTGAGCTTCTTCGGTGCTACCACCAATATGTGGGGTAAGAAGCACATTGGGCAACCCTTGTAGTGGACTCTCAAAAGCATCGCCATTTTTTTCGGGTTCTACCGGAAACACATCTATGGCTGCCCCCGAGATAGCTTCCTGTGCCAGGGAAACTGCCAAAGCATCTAGGTCAACCACTTCTCCTCTTGCGTAGTTAATCAGTATGGCTCCGTGCTTGGCAAATTTTAGCACACTGCGGTTGATCATATTTTTGGTAAGGGCGGTTTCGGGTACGTGCAGGGAAATAATATCTGAATGCCCCATCAAATCTTTCAGGTTGCGCGCAGCAACAGCATTCCCCAAAGGCAAACGGGTTTCGATGTCGTAATACCGAACTTTCATACCCAGCGATTCGGCTAGTACGCTAACCTGAGAACCAATATTTCCATATCCGATAATGCCCATGGTTTTGCCCCTCAACTCAAAACTTCCCTTGGCCTCTTTTTTCCAGATTCCCTCATGGGCTGCTTTATTTTTATCGAGTATTCGGCGGATTAATACGATGGATGCCCCAATTACCAACTCAGCCACACTGCGGGTATTACTGTAGGGGGCATTAAATACCACTACCCCCGCATCCGTTGCGGCTGCGAGATCTACCTGATTCACGCCTATACAGAAACATCCGATAGCCTGCAATTTGGGGGCAGCTGCCAGTACTTTTTTAGTTACAGTAGTTTTTGAGCGGATACCCAGCAAATGCACATCTTTCAATTCTTTTATCAGCTGCTCTTCACTTAATGCACCGGCTATTTTGCGCACATTCACATACCCATTTTGCTTAAAATGTTGTATGGCTTTATCACTGATATTTTCTAAAAATAATATCTGTATGCGTTCCTTTGGATAACTGGTGGGGGATTGCTTCATCATGCTTACAAAATTACTTGTTAATTCCAAATCAATTATCATCTACTTATCCACCCATCCCTTGCAAACACGGGTTCTGTGTATATTTGAATATTATTTATATCGCAAGCAAATGTGCCGGACTATGTTGATTGCTATCTGTACCTCTTTATTGTTGGCCTGCAATTCGGGATCCGACACTACCGGCAAAGAATTGTATCCAACGATTGGTACCGACAAAAGCAAAGGGCCATTAAGCGAAACAGAAAAGGAAAGCTATCGCCAAGAACTGTTACCTATGTATCAGTCTATGCTGATTAAAACCGGATTCAGCGGGGGAATACTGGTAGCAAAAAACGGCGAAATCATTTTCGAAGATTATCAGGGATTTTACAATCGATCTACCCGCCAGCCAGTTGATTCACAATCTTCTTTTCACCTGGCATCCATTTCAAAAACTTTTACTGCCACCGCAATCTTGCATTTATATGAGCAAGGGAAAATAAATTTAAACGATCCGGTAGAAACCTATATACCTGGCTTCCCCTATTCCGGAATTACTTTGATGACCTTGCTAAATCACCGCAGTGGTTTACCAAAGTATGAGTATTTTATGAATGAAACCATTACCAAGGTGGTGCGGGTAAAAAACAAAAAGGGAAAATGGGTAAACAAGAAAACGTATTACAAAGACCCTAACAGATTTAAAGGATTGGCTACCAATCGGGATGTATTGGATTTTATGATCCGCTACAAAATCAAAGCAGTGTATCCCCCCAACCAACGATACCAGTATTGCAATACTAACTATGCCCTGCTTGCAATGGTGATTGAAAAAGTAACTGGAAAAAGATATCCCGAATATTTGAAGGATAGTCTGTTTACCCCCCTGGGAATGAAAAATAGTTATGTGTTCAGCATGCAGGATACAGCATCCTATGTGCCCTCCTATAACTATAATTATGCCCCCTTTCCACTAGAATCGATGGACGCAGTATACGGAGATAAAAATGTATACAGTACGGTGAGGGACTTACTCAAATGGAATGAAGCCCTCCAAAATGGCAGTTTTGTGAGTGTAAGTACGCTCGAAAACCTGGCATATCAACCTTATAGCCAGGAAACCCGGGGGCAAAAAAATTATGGCTTGGGCTGGCATTTGTATTTCCCCCCTACAGAACCCCCGATTATCTACCACAATGGCTGGTGGCACGGAAATAATACGGTGTTTAAGCGATTGATTACCGACCATGCGGTTGTAATTATTTTAGGCAACCGTTTTAACCGGAATATCTGGGCTGCCGGTAAAATGAGCTCCGTTTTTACCGGTGGAGCCGATACCACTCAATTGGAACAATAAGAAATTTGCCAGCAGGTTTTCCCCAATTAGCTATTAAAAGGGGTTTTTTAACCAATTCCCTTATTTTTGCAGTCCTTTAAATTAACGATTATACATATTTCTTTATGATTCAGAACTTATTGTATGCAGTGCCCGCGATGGGAATTATTGGCCTTTTGTACACCCTAATTAAGTTTAATTGGGTTTCTCGCCAAGACGCCGGAAATGATCGGATGAAAGAAATCAGTCAGTACATAGCTGAAGGTGCCATGGCTTTTCTTAAAGCAGAGTATAAGATACTTGGCTATTTTGTAGTAATTGTGGCCCTTTTATTGGGTGTAATGGGATACACGGATAAAAACAGCCATTGGAGTATCTCACTGGCATTTATTTTAGGAGCATTCTTTAGTGCTCTGGCCGGTTTTATCGGTATGAAGATTGCCACCCGTGCCAATGTTCGTACAGCACAGGCTGCAAGAACCAGTTTAAGCAAGGCCCTTCAAGTTTCCTTTACCGGTGGATCGGTAATGGGCATGGGAGTTGCGGGATTAGCCGTTTTAGGATTGGGTGGATTGTTTATTATATTACGTCAAGTACTTGCTCCCGATGCTGCAGTTGATAGTGAGGAAATGAAGAGAGCTATTGAAGTATTAACCGGATTTTCACTGGGTGCCGAAAGCATAGCTTTGTTTGCCCGTGTGGGTGGTGGCATTTATACAAAAGCAGCCGATGTGGGTGCCGACTTAGTAGGTAAAGTAGAAGCTGGTATTCCTGAAGATGATCCCCGCAACCCGGCCACCATTGCCGATAACGTGGGCGATAATGTGGGAGATGTAGCCGGAATGGGTGCCGATTTATTCGGAAGCTATGTGGCTACCGTTTTAGCTACCATGGTTTTGGGTAGAGAAGTAACGGGAGCCAATCACCTGCCACTGGCCGATAATTTTGGCGGTCTCTCCCCTATCTTATTACCCATGCTGATTGCAGGGGTGGGTATTTTATTTTCTATCATCGCTACTTTCTTTGTTCGCATTTCCGATGCTGCTGGTATTGGTACTGCCGGCGTTCAAAAAGCACTGAATATGGGCAACTGGGGTTCGATTGTTTTAACTGCCTTTGCCTGCTATTTTCTGGTAATGTTTTTATTACCCGATACCATGTTGCTGCGTGGATTTACTTTTACCCCTGGTAAAGTATTCGGCGCGATTTTGGTAGGATTGGCAGTAGGTACTTTAATGAGCATGATTACCGAATACTATACAGCCATGGGTAAGCGCCCGGTAAATAGTATTATTAAACAATCTTCCACCGGTCATGCCACTAATATCATTGGAGGTTTGGCAGTTGGGATGGAATCCACCTTTTTACCTATCCTTGTTTTGGCAGGTGGTATCTATGGGTCTTATTATTTTGCAGGATTATATGGAGTTGCCATTGCAGCTGCCGGTATGATGGCAACCACTGCGATGCAGTTGGCTATTGATGCTTTTGGTCCGATTGCCGATAATGCCGGTGGAATTGCTGAAATGAGTGAATTACCAAAAGAAGTTCGTGAGAAAACCGATATCCTGGATGCCGTGGGTAACACCACAGCCGCTACCGGAAAAGGTTTTGCCATTGCCTCTGCTGCCCTTACTGCTCTGGCTTTATTTGCAGCTTTTGTAGGAATTGCCGGTATTCAGGGGATTGATATTTACCATGCCGATGTATTGGCCGGATTATTTGTTGGAGGTATGATACCTTATATATTCTCTTCATTGGCTATTCGCGCAGTGGGTGAAGCCGCGATGGCGATGGTGGAAGAAGTTCGTCGCCAGTTCCGCACCATTCCGGGTATTATGGAAGGCACCGGTAAACCAGAATATGATAAATGTGTTGCGATTTCTACCGAAGCTTCTCTTAAAAAAATGATGCTGCCCGGTGCCATTGCAATTATTAGTCCGCTGATTATGGGTTTTGTGTTTGGAGCCGAAGTGCTTGGTGGTTTCTTAGCCGGCGCTACCGTGAGTGGTGTGTTGATGGGAATGTTCCAGAATAATGCTGGTGGAGCCTGGGATAATGCCAAGAAATCCTTTGAAACCGGTGTTGAAATTAATGGTGAAATTTTCTACAAAAAATCAGAACCCCATAAAGCTTCCGTAACCGGCGACACCGTGGGCGATCCATTTAAAGATACTTCCGGTCCTTCTATGAACATCCTCATCAAACTGATGTCGATTGTTTCTCTCGTTATTGCCCCTACCCTGGCACATTTGCATCCCGCCAAAATGGGTACTGGAGAGAAAGTAGAGCAGCGGATAGAAATGATTATTAACGACAGTTCCGCCGTAATTAATAAAGATTCTTTAGCACCGGTTCAAATGCAGCTTAAAATAGATGCACCTAACGATCAATCAAAATTATTGATGGAGGAATTAACCAAAGACGGATTTACAAAAGACGGTCAGGTAGAAATCAGCTTCGAAAAAGGAGTGCTTACCATCAATGGAAAAACCATGGATGCTGCTACTACCGCCAAATACAGTGCCCTTTTACCAAAAGAGCAAGTTACTAAATTCATGTTTAAAGTAAAATAACCGCGTACCTACGCATCCGGAAAAGCCCGAAACCATCCAAATGTTTCGGGCTTTTTTGTGCCCGAAATGGCTTTAACAAAAAATATATATTCAGAATGAAAAAGCCTTTGTAAATTGCTTACGAACAAAATCGTATATATGCAATCTTCCCCTACGCCTAAGCCCACGGAAAGTGAGTTGTCGATATTAAATATCTTATGGAACAGGGAACAAGCCAGCGTTCGAGAAGTGCATGAAGCCTTGAGTGAGCATAAAATTTCTGGGTACACCACCACCTTGAAATTGATGCAGATCATGTTCGAAAAGGGCATTGTTAGCAGAGATGCCAGCAGCAAAGTACATATCTACCGACCTAATATCACCAAAGAAAATACGCAGCAACAGCTGGTAGGTAAAATGATTACTAATTTATTTGGCGGTTCT
Source organism: Sediminibacterium sp. (assembly GCA_044337245.1). Lineage (GTDB taxonomy): Bacteria > Bacteroidota > Bacteroidia > Chitinophagales > Chitinophagaceae > Sediminibacterium. The sequence goes on from JBIINW010000047.1 coordinate 5,760, forward strand.
TCTTCCCAATTGGTTTTACAGGCACTGGGTAATCATCAGCCCAATACCGCAGAGCTGGCCGAAATTGAGGCATTGATTGCTCAATTGAAAAAAAATAAGTAAACTTCGATGGACTGGCAATCGATTTTTCAATCTTTAGTTTTTGCTATGGCGGAGTGCTGCTGGATGGCTGCGCTTGTTTGGCTTTGTATTCAAGCAATACGAATCTTTTTTCCCCAATCGCCAAATCGAAGTTATTGGCTGGCGGCAGGTGGCGTTACCCTGATTTTTTTCAGCTGGCTGTATTTTTTGGGGGGGCATCTTACACAATCCACCCCCATATTATCACTTCCTTTATCGGGAATGTTTACATTTTTTACGTTTACTATTTCGCCGGTAATAATTGCACTGCTCGCCATTTTATATTTGCTGGGCTTGGGCATTGGCACAATTCGCTATTTGATAGCTTGGCAACAGGTTAGAATGCTAAACCAGCATTGGCAGGTGCTTCCGGCCGAATGGAACAACCTGTTTCAGACGCTTCAACAAGATCTTAGATTTACCCCAACCATTCGAGCCGGAATTACTTCTCTTTCTACCACTCCCCTTACGTTTGGCTGGTTGCAACCGGTGGTTTTATTTCCGGTGGCAGCCATCAATCAATTGAGTATGGCTGAAGCGCGTGCCATTATACTGCACGAACTCGCGCATATTCGGAGAAACGATTATTTGCACGAATGTGTATTTGGGTGGATGGGAATCATCCTGTTTTGTAATCCGTTTGCACGCCCGCTTTTTAAAATGCTTAGGGAGGAAAGAGAGAAAGCCTGTGATGATGCAGTACTGGAGCAGGGTGGAGAGAAAATGGCATATTTAACAGCACTGGGTTGGTGTGCGCGCAATACACATTCAGTTAAAGCAGCATTAGGAGTATCGGGTAAAGATTCGCAAGTTCTCAGCAGAATGAAAAGAATAGCCAATCAACCGATATCGGGCATCCGCTTATCACCCCTGCTTTTGTTTGCTGCATTCGCTACTTTATTTTGTGGACTATTCTATTCGAATAACAATCCGCAATTACCCATCACTCGAATTCCTTTTGCTGCTACCCAAATAAAATTAAAGGAACAACCATCCAGCGCTTCCTCTATCGCCTATGCAACACCTCCGCAAACGCAGAATGTTCGTTTAACTACTAAAGCTAAAGCGCTATCGAAAATTGTTCTACCACCAGTTTCACTTAGCTTAGCAGAACAACCAATTCCAAACACATCACCTGAAATTATTTCAATTCCTTCCTTTAATCAATTGAATAAACTGGCAATTATTTCAGTTGTAAACGCTCCTAACAATTATAAGGGAATCATCAACACCCTGAAACAACGCTTTCAAACTTTTACGGAAGCTGAGAGAAAGCAACTGCTCTCCCTTGTATTTACACAACTTAGTAGGGAAGAAAAACAGGAAATACTAAATAACCTTCAGTTCTTTTATCTTTTAGAAAGTAACACCGAAAAAGAAAGAGACAGTATTCCATCCGATTTAACTGGCATGCAAGCGGATAGCTATTTACCGGTTATCTCACCCATGCTTAGGTTAAAGTTGTTATCCCTTATTTGGGATGAAGTGAATAAGATTCCTTTATCAGATGCCATCCAATTATTACAGCCGATTATGCAGGATTCTTCGCAGGTAATAATTGAGCAACCCTTTATTCCTATTCCCTAACAAATGGAATTACCAGAGATTCCGTGGGCACCAGTCGCCGTAACGGTTACCCAGTAAAAATCCAATCATTATTTCGTGGGTTCCTCTGCTAACTGTATTGAGCGTGGAAGTTTGTAAATCGTAGGAATAGCCAATATTGATACTTCGATTCAGGTTAATTCCGGCCATAGCGGCAAATCCATCCTGGTAACGATAGGAGGCTCCGAGCCAGCACAAATCCTGATACTGAAACTTTGCATTTAAATCGAATCCCAAGGGAAGTGGATTGATGTATCTGATTAATGCAGAAGGCAACACACTAAAGTCTTCACCCAACTGCAAGCGATAGCCGGCACTAAAAAATATATGGGGAATCAGTTTGCCGTTTTCGAGGTATACGGTATTATCGGAAAAAGCAATTTGCTGAGGAATGATTTGTTGAACCGATAACCCCACAAAGTAGTTTGCTGAGTACAACCACAATCCGGCACTTAAATCGGGTTTAATGGTATTGATTAATCCAGAACCTGCCACAGCCGGATCGAGTTGGGTACCCCCAAAATTCAGCTTACTGGCATCCAGACTCATATTTGTGATACCGGCAGAAAAGCCTGCCGATAAAGTGGTTTTTGACGACAGTGGTAAATGGTAAGCATAGGTTCCATACGCAGCAAAGCGGTTCAGGGGGCCGGTTCTATCGTTTAGCATGGTAAATCCAATCCCGTGATGCGGATCTGGAGCCGTATAATCTCTCCAATAGGCTTCTCCCCGTGGGTTACTTCCATTAGGCCGAACAGAGGTGGCCGTAGTTCGCTCATAATCAATTTTACGCAAAGGGCCATGCATCGTTATATAAGTTGTTACCGGTGCATCGGGTAAGCCTACCCATTGAATGCGGTGACTGGCTTTTACATCCCAGTAATTTTCAATTCCTGCAACTGCGGGGTTAATGATATAATTATTGAGGATATACTGCGTATAGTAAGGACGTTGCTGCGCACGGGATTGCAATGCCAGCAATGATACTATGAGTAGCCCGAAAATTTTACACTTTACCTGCATACTATCTAACAATGGTTACCGATCCTTTCATGATCTCGCGCCCATTTTTTGGGTTGATGATATAATAGTAAGTACCTATCGGCAGTGGGGTTCCTTTGAAGTTTCCATCCCAGGGAACACCGTAACCAGTGGTCAAATATACTAGTTGTCCGTATCTATTAAAAATTTGAACCGTGGCTTCTGAATAAAATTCCAGATATTTTATACGCCAAACATCATTTATGCCATCTCCATTGGGTGAGAAGGCATTGGGAATCTCGGGGCCCTTGAGTACTCGAAGGAACACAGTATCTGAAACCGCACAGTCGCCTATTCCGGTGAGCGTTAGCAAATAGGTAATATCATCGGTTGCCGTTGCCAGGGGAATCGCTGCCGTATCACTATTCAAATAGGTAGCCGGCGACCATAGATATTGCAAAGAATTACCATATACATAGTCAGGTTTCAGTGGAACGGTTGCGCCGGCAAGGGTTCTGATTTCATTGGGTAAATTCAATTTCGGCAGCGGAAAAATGGTTATGGGCAGCGAAACCGTATCACTCACACAACCATCGAAATTTTTCACAAATAGTTTTACCACGGCAGTGCCCGAGTCGTTATAAACCTGTTTCGGATTTTGGAGTGCAGAGGTATATCCCTTCCCTAAATTCCAATTCCAATTTTGAATGGCACTGGAATAGCCATTGCTGAGATCGGTAAACAATATCTCATCATTCGAACAAAACTGCGTATCCGTTGCCGTGAAAGCTGCTATGGGCGTAGGGAAAATTTGTATCAGTTTGCTAATACTATCTACACAAGTATTTCCACCCGAATAGGCTTTCATTTTAATGGTATAGCTGGTTGCACTGGGAATGGCAACAGTAGAATAAGCCCTGGGGTATGTTTGTTGAAGACCTGGAAGTAAGGTATCCGTTTGGTTGGCGGGATTGCCGGTATCATCCCATTGTATAGTAAGCCGGGTTATTCCACCAAAGTTAACGGTGGACTTATCCTGCAATACCAACATACGTTCACTGCAAAATGGTAATGCATTTGCCAGCATAAAGTCTGCTTTGGGGGTAGTACCATTAACCGTAAAGTTTTTGGTAAAAGTATTGGCACATCCCACAGCTGAAGTAACCTGCAGGCTAACGATGTAATAGTCTGCCTTATTATAAGTGATGGAGGGTTGGGCAGCCGTGCTGGTTAGGGGTATGGGGCCTGGACTAACGGCAGGGCTCGCCGCATTAAAATTCCAACTGTAGGTAAATCCAGTGCTTCCGTCGGCAATTTTGGTGGTATCGATAAATTTTGCGTTGGCATCATTTAAACAGATGGCCGGAGAAATAAATCCCGGTTCGGGCAGGGGATTAACAATAAAGGGGGTAACCGGACTAAATACCTCACTGGTGCAGCCATTGCTAAGCACCACTTGTAGGGTAGGTTTTTTGGTTCCCCAGCTGGTATAGGTGGTTTGCACGGGAGCCTGAGTGGTTCTGCTAAAAGCGCCGCTGCCATCATCGAGATTCCAAATGCGGGTGGTGATGGTTCCTGAACTGGCTGTAGATACATCAGAGAAAGTTACCACCCCGTTTACACAGGCAACGGTTGGCACCACCCAGCCGGCAATAGGCCGATTGGCCACATTAATGGTTCGGGTAAAAGGGTCGGATATACAGCCGATATCTGAAATCACCTCCAACGATGCCTGATAGTTACCCGCGGCGGAGTATTGGATTCCATAATAACTACTGTCGTTTTTACTATCCGTAGGTCCGGTTCCCTTATTCCACCTCCAACTTGTTATTTGTCCCTGCCCAATGGTTGAAGTGCTAAAAAGTTTTACTGAATCGGTAATGCAACCAGAACTCAGGCTATTGAATTGCGCCACTGGTTTGCTATATACCCGAATCGGCAGGGAAACCACCTGCGAATTACTGCCACAACCATCGGGGGTGGCGGATGTGGTAAATAAACGAATGGTATCTAATGCAGCAGCCGTATTGGGTTGACCAAATTGATAGGTGATGCCGGTGCTATAATAACGGATGGTTTGCCCATTAATAATTACGGTACTATCGGGTGTGCCTCCTGATGGGAGGTTGATAGTGGTTGCGGGACTTATACGGGGTGCCAGGGTGAAATCCCATTGCAGGGAAGTGGGTAAATAGTTAAGTGGTAGCGAAAAAGTAAAAGGCGTATTGGTGCAGGTAAAAGCCGAATCAATCCGGTTAAACGGGTTTTGAATAGTAGGTTTAGGTGTAAAATCTTTCACATTGGTTCCACCGTTGTAGCCATACGACTCAACATTTCCGTAACCATACACAATAGCGGAAAAACTACTGTCGGCAACAACTCGGTGAATGGGATTAGCTTGAGATGTGGTAGTTAGGTTTTCTTGCAAATAAGCGTAATTACTTCCTGGTATATCAATAAAAGTACCTGCCGGATTATTTCCATCTATTTTAACCGTTCCTTTAAAATTCTTATTGATAATTATATTAACGTAATGGAGTTCAACGGCTGTTTGACCGACGGGAACATAATCTTTGTGCGCTGAAAAAAAGGTTACATCCTGCAAGGTTTGTTCTACCGGACTAAGCATCACCATTTCCGGATCAGCAAAGCAACTGGATGGGGCTCCATTTCCGCCGAAACATCCCGTTTTACAAGTTTGAGAGGTAATAAATTGAGCAACCGAAATAGGTTCATCGGAAGATATGATTAGCGGATTGGCAGAAATAAAAAAATAGAATTTCCCGGCACTATTATAATTGGCAGGGCCTAAAGTAAATGTATTCCCATTCTCGGTTATGGTAATTGTTGCCGAGGTAGATTTGGGTATGATTCGGAAAATATCATAATTACGATTGAAAAAGGGAGCCGTTACAAAAGTTTTCCCCCATGATTTGGTAGGAAAAAGTTGCTGAAACAGGTTATCTCCCCCACTAGCGCCAATGCAATCGAAGGAACTCCAGGTGGAAGCAGAAAAAACGGCTATGGGCTTACATCCCGAAGAACCGGCAGCGGGTGCTGAACTAATCTTTGTACCTGATAAATCTCCCAAATTGGCACTCTGAAACTGATAGCAGTCACCCTCATTAGGCATGGTAACAACAATGGGTTGTCCAGCTAATTCACCATTTCTACCATTTGCTGTTGGAACCAAAGTTAATTGAGTATTCGGTTGCGTAGCTACCACAGTAATTTCTCCCACCCCGCCAAGCGTGCCGTTAGAAGTGGAAGCTTGGGTAACGGTGGATGACATAGAGGGGGCAATATATTCATTCCCCAATACCTGGGTTGGCAGGGCTAGCGTAGCTGCACTTCTGGCAGAACGAATAATGTGTGCATATACCACCAACGGATCATTGGAAGCTATCCGAATAGCAGATTTGCTTCTTACGCCATTAGCCTGCGATTGATATACAGCCGTGTTCAACGCAAAATACTGAGGACTTGATCCGGTAATAGTGCCGGTTCCGGTTGAGTTTAGGAAAATACGGGTAACTACATTGGCCTGAACGTTAAAGGTAAGAGGGGCCCCTCCAGCCAGTTCAAGGGTACCGGTAGTATTAACGGAAGAAGTAATGTATAAACCCATTACTGAGGTAGTACCATCAATATGGGCCGGATAGGTTAACCAGAATTCCTTTCCCCTGTTAGAAAATTCCTGACTGCTGAGTGGACAAGCCACCAGCAATAACCCCATTCCCCAGCAAAGCAACCGCAACCATTTCATACCAGGGAAAATTTGATTATCAATGTTTTACAAATATTACAGCTATTCATCCTAAAATTACGCCAACCGCCTATCATCTCCATCATATATAGAGCACAAAATACCCTCATTCGTTGTCTTTTAATAAAGCTTTAGCATTAGGTCCGCAGCAAAAAAGGAGGTCTAAAATACTCATCCCCGGCAAAAACCCATTCCGATCTTCAAAAACCTGTTGGTAAACGGGTGTGGTTGGTTGGTTAAGTGATAGCCGGGTTTGGAAGATTCCCCGTCCTTCCTCCACCCCTAATTCGGGAGCCGTCTGGTACGAATCGGTTAGTTGAATAAGGGTATCCGGAAAAAGCCAATCTCTAATTTTCCATAAGAGCAATTCGTTCAAGTGGATCAAATTTTCGGGGCGAGATTCCAAAATTTCATATAAAGGATAACTGTAATGTTCGTACCAAGGGGCCCGGCGGTAACACGACTCAATGGTTCGGATATGTTGGCTAACCCAGTTATCTCGGTAAGCTATTTTTAGGGAATGGATGGGGGCATGCTGGTCGCGTCCATGGACAATCGGAACGGTTAATAAGAGCGGTCCGGTGGCACCGGCAATATAGGCACGATTGCGAAAACCGCCCTTTTGCCAGTTTTCGTATTGTTCTATTTGTATATTCGTATATTTACTTACATTTTTAATCCAATTAATACTTCCAAAGTATTGTATATCAGTTACTATAGTAGTATTTATATTAAATTCATTCATTTCAGTAAAAAAGCAGCTTATTGGGAGGATTTATGGCGATTTAAAATTCTATATTTAATTCAACAAATCAACACATTAATTTGATTATCATTATTTTATAAAAATTTAAACAAACTAAACAATTTAGATATCTTTTTTTGTCAAAAATTTATGCCTTTCACTAAAGATATTAGCAGTAGGAATGGCTATATTTAGGAATAAAATACACACATGGTTCAGTATACCCGCCCCTTCCGGTTCTTCGCTTTTCTGCTGCTAACCCTGGCAATCAGTACCCTCCTAGCCTGCAAAACACCTCGAGAATTTGAGTTTAGGCAGATAGAAGAAATGAAAATTGAGAAGGCCGGTTTTGGTAAATCCGTCCTCTCCCTCCGCATCCAATATTACAATCCCAACCCCTTTCGGGTAAACCTGAAAAGTATCAAAGCCGATGTTTCGCTGGAGAATAAGTTCCTGGGAACCCTGGTAATGGATACCTTGATTATGGTTCCAGCAAGTGCCGATTTTCGGATTCCGGCCCGGTTAGAGGTGGATATGAAAACCATCTATTCCAGTGGACTATCCGTTCTGCTAAACCGGGATATGCTAGTTTCCGTAAACGGGGTTGCCCGGGTGGGTAAATCAGGCATCTTTACCAATGTTCCTTTTACCTATGCTGCCAAACAAAAACTCGATTTAACAGGATTTTAATAGTAGGGCTGCACATGACAAGGGGGTGCCCCTTTTTTCTGACCGCCCCCATCAACTGTCCGCTTACATATAGGGGGCAACAATTTATACGAATCTTCAGTTGCCAGCGAAGAATCCGCATCAAAACCAGCATTATTGATGGCTACCCTGATATCCTCAGCCGAAGTTCGGTCGGGCCAGAATTGCACCTTTATCTCCCCCTGTAAAAGCTGCATCTTCCACTGAATCATCCCACTTTCCATATTGGCCTTATTAACCACAGTCAGGTGCTTCTCTAACCGCTCTTTACATTCCCAGCAGCGCAGATTGGCCGATTTAATAGTTACCCACTCCGATTTAGGCTGCTGAGCAGCAACTTTCCCGATGGTAAACCCCATTACCAGCATTACACAAGTAATTATTTTCATATAAGTTCCTATTTTAAATGGTCCATTGAGCTGGATTCTCCCTCCATTGCTGCAAAGTTGCCAGCTGATCAGGCGCAACTTGTCCGCTCTCTACAGCTGTTTCAATAAGCGTGCCATACTGCGTAAGCGATCGAAGCGGAACCCCCGCCTTATCAAATGCTTCCTGCGCCTGCGGAAACCCATAATTAAAAATGGAGACCATCCCCACCACTTCTAACCCAGCCTGCCGAAGCACATCTACCACCTGCAAACTGCTTTTTCCGGTTGAAATCAGATCTTCAATAACCAATACCTGCTGACCGGGCTCGTAAAACCCCTCAATCTGATTCCCCAATCCATGTTCCTTTGGCTTAGGCCGAACATACATAAAAGGCAGCTTCAACTGATCGGCAGCCATGGCACCCCAGGGAATACCTGCCGTGGCCACTCCTGCTAACACTGCCGCCTGTGGAAAATGCTCAAACACGAGATTGCAGAGCTCACTTTTTATAAAATCGCGCACATACGGGAACGACAAAATACGTCTGTTATCACAGTAAATCGGACTCTTCCAGCCACTGGCCCAGGTATAGGGGTCTGTGGGACTTAACTTTACAGCTGCAACCTGTAAAAGTTTTTCTGCTACGGCTTTTTCGTTGGTCATACAGCGAAATTAAGTGCATTTTATGGGCTGTTTATTAGAATATGGAAATTTGTATTCACATTTGAGCTATGAATAATCAACAATTAATAGAAGCGGCGGGTGGACTGGTATTAAATGAACGAGGTAATTTACTGATGATCTTTCGCAGAGGTAAATGGGACTTACCCAAGGGCAAGCGAGATGCAGGAGAAAGTATTGAAACCTGTGCGGTGCGGGAAGTGGAGGAAGAGACCGGATTAGCAGGTGTTCAATTGATGAAAGCGGTGGGACAAACGAACCATAGCTATTTGGATCCCTTTACCAACCTGCCCACTTTAAAGATTACCTATTGGTTTATGATGTATGCTTCCTCTCTTCAGCCATTGATACCGCAAACATCTGAAGACATTACCGAAATCCGCTGGGTATCGGATGCTGCCATGCTGGCGTTGTTAGAGGATAGTTATCCTACCATTCGAGAAATTATTGCCAAAGCGGGATTGTTGGTTGGTTAAATTGATACCAAACCTTTTACAGAGATTTTGCCACCAGATCGGGTAAAAACGGAGAAGCATCACCCCCATTGCGAATAATATCGCGCACAATGGTAGAAGCTACGGATGTGTATTTGGGTTCTCCGGTAAGAAATACGGTCTCTATTTTGTTATCGAGCGTGCGATTGGCATCGGCAATTGTTTTTTCGTATTCGAAATCGCTCACATAGCGGATACCCCGTAAAATAAAATTGGCGTGAATGATTTTGCAGTAGTTGATAGTTAGTCCCTCATAAATCACACTAACTACCCGCGGTTCATTGGCATAAATATCGGCTACCCATTTCATTCTTTGTTCGGCAGAGAACATGGGACTTTTAGAAGTGTTGATACCAATACCTACATAAATCTTATCGAATAAGGGAAGGGCCCGGTTGATAATATCTACATGCCCCAGGGTAACGGGGTCGAATGTTCCGGGGAACAGGCAGATTCTTTGCATAACCGGTTGGTTGGTTTACATAACGAAATAAAGCAATTTTTGGGAGAATACCGGATTTATCATCCTTCCACTTCCCTGCCGGCCAGCAGGTACAGAGCTGCCATTCGAACGGCTACTCCATTTTCTACTTGTTGCAAAATAATGGAATGTGGACCGTCTGCCACATCACTGTCCAGCTCCACTCCCCGGTTAATGGGCCCCGGATGCATAATCACAATTTCTTTATCCAGTTGCTGCAGGGTAGATTGTTTGATACCATAAGCCAGATTATATTCTCGCAGCGAAGAAAACAGGGGTTGATTCTGCCGCTCCAATTGAATGCGTAAT
>JBIINW010000207.1:0-4705 GCA_044337245.1 Sediminibacterium sp.
CAATTTTTACTGCCAAACTACTTTTGTTTATAATTTCCAGTAAGGGGGCACCTATTTCTTCATCCGAAGCATTGCTTAATACCACTATGCTGGTTTGCGTTGCCGGGTAATAAATATTCATTGTGTTAAATCCCGCCGTGTTTCCATTTTGCGCAAAGTAGGTGCTGCCGGATTGCTGAACTTTTAATAAGCCCAATCCTTGTTGGCAGCTTCCAAACATCGGGTGTTCATAAACAGCATTAAAAGAAACCAGTTGCCTATAACTACTTGTATCGGCAAATACTCTTTGATTGTGTAGGGCCATATTCCAAACTGCCAAATCGCTTGCAGTAGATAAATATCCTACAACCTGCCAACCCAACTCAGTTATTTTGTCTGCCGGAATCCATTTGCCGGCTTCATTTTTTCGATAACTTTTTACCAATGATTTTTTTACGTTTAATTCGGGTGCTGCAGTATTATTCATTTTCAACCGTTCAAATAAATTGGCTGATAAATTGGGCACAGTAATACCGGTTGTTTTCTCCAGCAGTTTAATAATCAGTTCCTGCCCGGCCGGATTAATCTGATATTGATTGCCCGGAGTAAATACCGGTGGTGATTGAGTGGATACGAGTCCATCGGTATGTGTAAGTAAGTGGCGAATGGTAACTTTCTGTGCCCAATCTTGCTGCAAATCTGTTAGATAGTTTCCAATCGGTTGTTGGATATCCAGTTTTCCTTTTTCGGCTTCCAATAATACCAGGGTTGCCAATATCTGGTCACTCAATTGAGCAATGGCAAATTGATCGGTAGGGAGCCAATTGGTTTTTTGTTTCAGGTCGGAATAGCCGGCCATTTGCATATACATCCTGCGCCCTCCCTGCGAAATCAGTATACTACCATTGAATGGGTGCTTTTTCTTTTCCTGCACTTTTAACAGCGAGTCGATTGCAGCCGTGAAATCGTACTGTATCCTAAAATTTTCCATGGCTTTTTCGGCATAAAATTCCCAGGTAGCTTTGGTAACACTGGAAACCATTTTTTCTTTTAACCCGTCAGTCATAATGCTATCTGCAATAAAAATCGCCATGGTACAGGTTCTGCCATCTGGAAGGGATATCAGACCCATAACCTGACTATTACCATTAGCAATTTCTATGGTTTTACTTCCAGCGGGTAATGAGGAGGCGATGGATTTTTCTGAAGGGTTGCTATTGAGCAAGCTCAATAAAAATTGTTGACTTTTTTCGGAGAGTAAATTTTTATCGTGAAATTTTCTGAGTAGTTGTATGGCAGAAAGAGGGGTATGCGTATATATCCGCAAACTATCTTGGCGGCGATCTTTTTCTGCAGTTACTATCATCACATCACGAACGCCAGCACTTTTTAAAAATCGGCTGAGTTCTTTGGTGCCTCCAAGGTGGCGGATTAGTATTTCGGTAATTCGTTGATCACCGGTTTGCAGTAAAGAAGTTATCAGTTCTTTTAGGGTGGGTGCGTCGGTGTTTTTACTCGATGTGCCATCCATAAATCCTACCATGGGTATTTTATCACCCGACTTCATCATTCCTTTATCAATCCGGTCCATTATGGCCAGGGATACTTGAAAGGGCAGGGCCGATTCAATGGGAAAGGAAGCATTTCCTCCATAGGTAAGCGTGTCCCGTTCGTTGGGCCCACCAATGGCAATGCCAATTGCATAATTTTTTTCAGGAATTAGCCGGTCTATTTTCTCGCGGAGTGATTGATTGCTTTGTGCAAATGCCAGATTGGTCAGCACAGCCCATGCAAATAGCAGGGAGAGTAGGTTTTTCATAAAGGATATTATGGATAGGATTCGAAAGCAATTGATAATTGCATCGCTGCAATACCTTTTGCTTCTCAAATGTAGCCCAACCTATCCATTTTTCCTTCAATAAACCGTTAAAATTTAAAGCCGAGTGTCATTACTACGCGCCCTATACTGCCAGTTTGTTCGGCAAAAGTATTCGGCTTGTCGCTTAATAAATAAGGGAAGCGAATATCCTGATTAAAGGTATGGGAGTAGGTAAGGTCTATAAATACACCTTTATTTCTATAGCCTAATCCTCCGCTGGCCAACCATCTGTTGGCTTGTAAGTTTTCGTTGTTGTAAGGACTTCCATAATACGCCCCACCCAATCGGAACATGAAGGTATTAAATTTCACTTCTGCGCCCAGGCGTGCATTGATATTGCCTTTGTAAATGTCTTTGATGGTTTCGTTTACAAATTGGTAATAATTATCCAATTGTTCGGAAATGTCATCTGCACTATGAAACCGGGCGGCGCGATAGTTTACATATTCCAGATCTGCTGTAATAAAGGCTCTCTGTTGGCGGGTGTCGTTGATTTCTCTAAATACATGGCTAACGCTAAATATGGCTCTCCAGGGGGTAGTTAGATTGTATTCCCGAATTCCGGCATTACCGCTGTTAAGGTTATCGCTGGTTTCGGATCTTGTTCCTGCATAGGATTCTGTATTGGCCGTTATGGAACTTCTGATGCGGTCTTTAAATCCAATCCACTGAGGAGTGTGAAAAGCAAAACCTATGCGCCACATTTCTACGGGCTTGTAAATTAATCCCAGTTTACCTCCAATCCCGAATCCATTGGAAGTGAAATTTTCTTTGTACTCGAAAAAGCTGAAACTATTATTAGGGTTAGATGTGAGATCGGTTTCTTTATAAAACAATTCGCGATTATAAAATATGATGGGCAGGTTTACACTTAAACCTACATACAGTTTATCCTGCACATTGCCAGCAGTTCCGAAGGCAATTTCGTGATAACCTCCGCGGGTAATGGCATCGTAAAGTTGATTTACCCCGGTAGAAATAGGTACCATACTTTGGTATCCGGTAACGATATTGCCCGGCCCGCTGGTGGTGTCTATTAGAAAGGTGCGGAAGGCAAGAGAAGAGCCAAAAATATAATTACTCAGTGCGGCATTCGTATCGGCACGGTCGCGCACAAGCTCTTCTAGGTACTGTTCAGAAAATGAGCTCATGTTATTTACACCACGAAAGCTTTCCCGGTTTTGATAGTTTGCTAGTTGATTAACCGAAATAGCAAAAGCGCTGCTGGTGTATTTGGAGTAGCCTGTTTTTTGGCTATTACCCCAAACAGCTCCGATGGTACCATATTGGAAAGCATTTTTATTTCCGGAAGTATCGGTACCTCTAAAATTAAAACGGTTGTTATTGAGTGCAAGGCCCGGTGTAATAATAAATTCACGTGTTTTATATAATCCTAACCCGGCCGGATTCACGTGATTAGCAGTGATATCGCCACCCAGCGATCCCATGGCACCTCCAATCGCCATTACCCGCGCCGTTCCATTTTGGGTAAACCACGCCGTGCGTAGGGCATCTTCCGGATTTTGCGCAAACAACAAACTGCTGCTAGCTGATAAGAATAAAGTGAGTATATATTTCAGTTTCATGGTAAACTTGTTTCTGTTGGGCAATAGTTTAGAAGCTTCTGGTTGATGGAAGCCTATTCTTTAAAAAAACTGAGGGAATTTTATTATTAGTTTCTGCCACCTCTACCACCTCCAGCTGATGAACCAACACTTCCAAATCCACCACTATTTCCGCCGGCTGATGAAGAGGTTGCTGGCATACTTCCACCGGAAGAACTACCCGAGAACGAACGAGAAGCACGGTCGTAACTTCCAGCTTGATAACCATTAGCAGCCGGGGTAAATACCGTTTTCATCAAGTTGCCAAAACTTTGCCCGCGCGTATTGGTACTGCTTGAGCCTTTAGGGAGGTTGTAATAATTGGAGTTGTTATAAGATTTATTACGAGCGGCGGATAGATTATTAATCGATACTGTTCCTCCCCCTCCTTTAAAGTTAGGTGTGCCATAATGCACAAGCGTATAAAAAGGATTATTCCAACCAAATGAGTTGCCAAAACCGAAACCACCAAAGATGCTGCCATTCATTCCGCCACCCATAAAAGAATGCCCCCAGTTGAAGTAAGGATTAAAAGTATTACAACTAAAGCAACTAAAATATGGGTTGAAATAATTGAAGGTGGTAGGGAAAAAACTATATCTACAATCATTCCAGTAACTGAAATCGTCAATGGTAGACCAGCGATTTCGATTGGTTACTTTCCTGCGCAAGTAGGCATCGTCTTGAGAACTGATGTACTCTTGGTATTCTTGCTCTTCCCGGCCTCTTTGTTTACGAACCGTTTCTTCACCGCCTCTAGCTGCACTAGGTGAAAAATATACATCATCCGGCGTTTGCCCTGCTCTGTATGCAGTGCAAGATGATAACAAAACAACTAAGCCGATTACAAGTAATTTTAAGTGTTTCATAAAGGCGGTTTTAGAGATGATATAAAGTTAGTTACATTTGCCCAACTTTGCGGCTATTTTAACAAATACAAAAGTCATGCCAACAATTGTTAGTCTACCTGCAAATTTAAATATTAATATATATGAGTAAGGAAATTACATCACGCCAACAGGATTATTCTCAGTGGTATAACGACCTGGTTATCAAGGGAAGTTTGGCAGATTATAGTGCTGTTCGGGGATGTATGGTAATTAAGCCATACGGCTTCGCTCTTTGGGAGAATATGCGGGATGTGCTGGACAAAAAATTCAAGGAAACCGGACACCAAAACGCTTATTTTCCTTTGTTTGTGCCAAAAAGTTTATTTGAAGCAGAAGAAAAGAATGCCGAAGGT
>JBIINW010000208.1:0-4703 GCA_044337245.1 Sediminibacterium sp.
ATTCGGATGTTCAATCCCCTGGAACCCAATCCCTGTTTTTTACAGCCGGGCGATGAAGTATCTTTTTATCCGATTTCCCTGAACGAATATCAACAAATGATTCCCAAATGAGTATCCGAATTATTAAAAAGGGAAGTCTGGATTCTATTCAGGATTTGGGAAGGTTCGGGTACCAACACCTGGGCATCCCACCTGGCGGTGCCTTAGACCCCTTGGCCCTGCAGCTGGCTAATGGGTTAGTTGGAAATACACCCGGCGAAGCAGGATTGGAACTTTTTTTTCCAGCACCTACCCTTCAGTTCGAAAAAGATGCAGTTATTGCAATTAGCGGAGCAGATTGGCAACCTTGCTTGCAGGGGATTCTGGTAGAGATTAACCGGACTATTTTGGTAAAAAAAGGCGCTGTACTTACATTTCAGCAACCCATTGCCGGTAGAGTAGCCTACCTAACAGTTAGAGGTGGATTTCAGCTCGAACCCTGGCTTGGCAGTTACAGCACACAATGGGGAGTGGAATTATCGGGCTTTTGGGGAAGAGCCTTACTAAAAGAAGATCAACTACACTTTCGCAGTTCGTTTGAATTTTCTACCCTTGCTCTAGAAAGCTTTCTGCCATTGCCTTGGAAGCCGGCATTGAAAACTAGTTCGTTTAACACCCCTATTCGGGTACTACCGGATTCTCATTTTCATTTGCTGGATGAAGCCTCCCAAGAACGGCTTACCAGTGCTTCCTTTAATCTACTCCCACAAAGTAACCGCATGGGGTTCATATTAAAAGGACCTAAACTCACCGGAAATTATCGTGAATTGATTTCCGCAGCAGTAAGAAGAGGCACTATACAGTGGTTGCCGGATGAACAAATCATCTTACTAATGGCAGATCATCCTACTACCGGTGGATATCCCAGAATTGCACAGGTGATTGCAGCCGATTTGCCCAAACTTGCGCAATGGCCTGCTTCATTGCCCCTGCAATTCGAGTGGATTAGTCGCACCGATGCCGAACAGATTTATCGGGAGCAGCATTTTTTGCTTACGCAAATGCAAAATGCGGTAGGCAATCGCTTAGCATCGTATCTTGAGAGTTGATAAGCAAGTAATGGAAAAGTATTGGGTAGATATCAATTGCGACTTAGGAGAGGGATTCCCAGATGATGCCGAACTGATGCCTTATATCAGCAGCGCGAATATTGCCTGTGGTGCCCATGCTGGGAATGATTCTGTGATGCAGCATACCATTCAATTAGCCATTGAGGCAGGTGTAAAAATTGGCGCCCATCCCGGTTTTAATGATCCCGAAAATTTTGGCAGAAAAGAACAATATCGCTCTGATTCGGAACTTACCGACTTAATCCAATCGCAGGTTGTTCGTTTGCAAAAAATAGCACAATCCTTTGGGGTTGCCCTGCATCATGTAAAACCTCATGGTGCCCTGTATAATATGTCGGCCGCTTCTCCCAACATTGCAAGGGTAATTGCAACAGCCATCAAAGAAATGGATGCGTCTCTTTGTTTGTATGGACTGAGCAATTCCCATTCTATTGAACAAGCAAAAGCCATTGGATTAAACTGCTGCAACGAAGTTTTTGCCGACAGGCGATATCGGGCAGATGGCACACTACTGCCCAGAAGCCATCCGCTCGCATTAATCACTAATCCCGAAGAGGGTTGCCGGCAGGTAGCGCAAATGGTAATTCAGCAATCCGTTAAAGCCGAAAGTGGTATTGTTATTCCGGTGCTGGCAGAAACCATTTGTATTCATGGAGATGCTCCCGGAGCTGCAGCGATGGCGGAACATATTTTTCATCATCTTCAATTACATAACATTGGCCTCCAAAAAAGTTAATTATTCCTGGTTCAGTGGCGTAGGCTTGGGGGCTGCCTTTCTGATGGCCAATTCGTCTATCGGGCCGGGATTTCTTACCCAAACCACTGTATTTACCCAACAACTGATGAGCAGCTTTGGGTTTGTTATTATCGTTTCATTTTTACTGGATATTGGTGCACAGGTGAATACCTGGCGGATTATTACCGTAAGCGAAATGCGTGCACAGGATTTGTCGAATCAACTTCTTCCCGGGTTAGGGTATGTAATTGCAGGTATGGTGGTATTGGGAGGTTTTGCATTTAATATTGCCAATATTGCCGGTTGCGGATTAGGGGTAAATGTATTAACCGGACTAAGCTTTCAACAGGGTGCTGTTATTAGTTGTGTAGCCGCCTTGTTATTATTTTGGTATCGTGAGATGGGTGCTATGTTAGATAATTTTACCCGGATTGCCGGTTTGGCGAAAATCACTTTAACGCTGATCATCGCCGTGGCTGCACATCCTCCGGTTTGGGAAGCCGTGCAACATAGTTTTGTTCCCGAAACCATCAGCACAAAAGCCATCATAACAATTGTTGGCGGAACCGTAGGAGGGTACATTACTTTTTCGGGGGCTCATCGATTGATTGATGCTGGAATTCAGGGTAAAGAGAATATTCGTCGGGTAGACAAAAGCGCTATGGCCGGTATTTTTATTTCGGGATTGATGCGTTTCATTTTATTTTTTGCCGTATTGGGAGCTCTGAAACAGGGATGTATTCCGGATAAAAATAATCCGGCAGCTACGGTATTTGGGTTTGTTGCGGGAGCATGGGGCTTGCGCATTTTTGGTATTGTTCTATGGGCCGCGGCCATTTCTTCGGTAATAGGGGCCGCTTACACATCCGTATCTTTTTTAAAAACTTTTCATCCTCTTATAGCTAAGTACGAACGGGCTGCTATTTCAATATTTATTATTATTTGTACCCTTATTTTCATCTGGGTAGGTAAGCCAACTCAGTTATTGTTACTGGCAGGGATGGTAAATGGACTCATTCTGCCCTTTGCATTGGGAACCCTATTATTGGCGGGGCGCAATCAACAATTAATGAAGGGCTATCAACATCCCCGCTGGATGCAACTTTGTGGATGGGCTGTTGTGTTGGTGATGGGCTGGATGGGGTATCAGGCGGTTTTTGAATGGTTGCAGGGAGGTTAAGGTGTTACCGAGCCAATCAATAACCGACAACTGTTTTCCGCATCTACTTTTTCCAATGGAACCGTAATGATGGAAGCAGCAGATGCTGGCCGAAGATTTTGTAAACTACCCAGATAATATTTGTCGTAATATTTTAATAAGATACGAAAACAATCCGCCAATTGATTATCCTGCATATGCTGAATGGCTAATTTTGTTTCTAATCCCCCCAGCCTTTTTTGTATGCGGGTGATAGTAGCAATAAGCAGTTCTTGTGAAAACACTCCGTAATCCCGGATAATATGTTGCAGCCTTTCTTCGAAGGGGATTTCTAAAAAGTATAAGGGACTGCTGCGCATTTGTACAAAAATCGGTCCGGGGATATTGAGATTTCCGATGCGTTGACTCTCATCTTCTAGCCAGATAGTAGCGGGAGTAGTTGATTGGGAATACTTATATAATTCCGCAGCTAGTAAATTTTCGAACATTTCCTGCGAAGGCTGAGGTGGCATGCCAAGATTTCCGAATGCTGAGCCTTTGTGAGATGCAATCCCTTCCAGGTCGATGGCTGCCGATCCTTGCTTTTGCAGCAGTTGAATGAGATGCGTTTTTCCACTTCCGGTGCAACCACCAAGCATGCGAAAAGAATAGGGTAAATTAAATTGTTGTAAAACCCAGTTTCTATAAACTTTATAACCTCCTGCAAGGGTATACACTTCAAATCCATATAAATCTAGCAACCAGGCTACTCCTGCACTGCGCATGCCTCCTCTCCAACAATGAACTAAGATTTTGTGTTTTCCAGTTGGGCTTAATTCTTTGTTTACTAAAAGATGTTGCCCAATTATTTCTTCGGCTGCCTCAACCATTGAAGCCATTCGGGTACCAAAAAACTGAAGTCCCCATTTAATAGCTTTTTGTTTACTTTCCTGTTTATAAGCGGTGCCCACAATTTTTCTTTCTTCATCGGTAAAAAGTGGAAAAGAAATAGCCGAAGGAATATGGGCATGCTGGAATTCGGAAGGACTTCTTACATCCAGCACAGGGTGATGGTGGCTGAGCGCCATAAAATCGGATAAGGGTAATCGCGTTATGCCCATAAATGCAAATGTAAGCGGAGATTTTTGTAACTTTATGTTGTGAAAAGACTATTGGTTATTCGCCATGCCAAAACCCATCCTGCTCATTTGGGACAAAAAGATATTGACAGGATGCTGAATGAGCGTGGATTACAGGATGCTCCCCGAATGGCTCAAAGGCTTGTGGAGCGGGGCATTACGATTGATGCTTTTATTAGCAGCACTGCCAATCGGGCGTATGCTACTGCCTGTTTTTTTGCAGCTGCTTATCAGGTACCTGAATCCAGTGTTCAAAAGATTGCCGCTATGTATCATCCGGATGCGGAAAATCTATTTCGGATAGTGAGTCGGCTTCCGGATACGGTGGAAACGGTTGCTTTGTTTTCGCACAATCCGGGCCTAACTGATTTTGTGAATCTCTTATCGGATATTCGGATAGATCATCTGCCTACTTGTGGCATTTTTGCAGTAGCTGCGGATATCAAGCATTGGACTGAGTTTAAAGCGGCTACCCGTTATTTTTTCTTTTACGATCAGCCCAAAGCCCTAACTGATTTTTTATAATTTGCTAGATACACACCGCTAAAAATGAGTATGGCGGCAATTAGCTGCATGCCACT
>JBIINW010000209.1:0-4686 GCA_044337245.1 Sediminibacterium sp.
TGATCAACACTCCAATCATACTCATTCATACATCGCTCGCCCCGGTCGTTTACATATATTTCTCGCTGCTTTCTATCTTTACTATTGCTCATTCTTGCCCAGGCATTCCAAAAATCAATCCGTCCCGATTCCGGTTCCGTTTCTATTCCGCCGAGGGTAAACATTTGTTTATCTCCTCCCCAAAAAATACCACCAATATCCATCACTGCCTTAATTCCATCCCCAGTAGAAGCAGGATTGGCGGCACTTAATAGTCTGGAACCCCCGGGTGTATGCGCCTGAAAAAAACTTGGATTGGCAGCATATCCACCCGTAGTAAGTATATATTGTTGGGCGGATAAAATCTGCTGTTCCCCTTTATTTTCAACAACTACACCAGTAATCTGATGATTGGCATGCCGAAAGCCTATCAATTTGCAATGGGTAATCAGTTGGATAGTACCCTTATTTATCTGTTCTTCCCATAAAGGCTGCAGGATTTGCCAGATTGTTTTCCCCGACCTGTTCATTTTTGGGCTCACATCATCTTTTCCAAAATAGGTGCGGGCAATTGAGTAGGCTTCATGTCCATATAAAATAGCCGGTGCCCTTTCGTGAAATGGATACCCTAAATCCTGTAACCAATTTACTGTTCCCGGGGCCAACTCCACTGCTTTGCGTGTGATAATAGCATCCATGGTATTACCGCAGATGCGGGCTATATCCTGAAAATGTTGTTCGGGTGTATCGGAAATACCGGCAGTTTGCTGCAACCGGGTACCGGCAGCACTTAGGTGCCCGGCCGTATAATGAAGTGTTCCGCCAACAAAACCGCATTTCTCTACTACAACCACCTGCTTTCCGCGCTTAGCTGCCTGGATAGCTGCCGTTATGCCGGCTGTTCCAGCCCCAATAATTAAGATATCAGCCACAAGTAGTAAATTAGTAGTAGTAAAAAACCATTTAGTTAATGAAGTTAACTAATTTTAATCGCCCCCATGCAATCAAATATACTCCCATATAAAGCCCTGGCATTGCAGGTAAGTACCGAATCGGTAAATCAGTGTAAACAACCTGCAGACGCCAAAAATAAAATGATGCAGTCGGTTAGGCGAATACATGCGCAAGTAAAAGCATCCAAAGCTTTTATTGGTCAGGACCTCCAATTGGTTGTGTTGCCGGAATATTTTTTGTCGGGGTTCCCCATGGGAGAAACTACGGAAGAATGGCAAGAAAAAGGATGCATTCATCCGGCGGATGAAATCTATGGTGCCTTGAAATATTTGGCAGAAGATTGTGGCATCTATTTAAGCGGAAACGTGTATGAATTAGATGACCATTTTAAGCACTTGTATTTTCAAACTTCTTTTATCATTAACCCATCAGGCTCTATAGAACTTCGTTATAGAAGGTTGAATTCTATGTATGCCGCAACGCCGCACGATGTGCTGGATGAATATATTTCGGTATATGGCGCTGATAGTTTATTTCCGGTGGCAAAAACTCCCTTGGGAAATTTGGCTTGTTTGGCTTCGGAAGAAATTTTGTATCCCGAAATTGCCCGTTGCCTAGCTTTGCGTGGAGCGGAAATATTTTTACACCATACTTCCGAAGTGGGCTCATTAATAGCAACACCAAAAAATATTGCTAAAATGGCCCGCGCCATCGAAAATATGGCCTATGTAATCAGTGCCAACAGTGCAGGTATTACCGGCTATCCTATTCCGGCTGCTTCAACCGATGGTCATTCGCAAATTGTGCAATACGAAGGCATGAAATTATGCGAAGCCGGCTTTGGTGAAAGCATGGTAGCCAATGCCACTATCCACCTATCTGCTTTGCGTGAACATAGAAAGCGTCCGGGTATGAGTAATTATTTATCCCGCCAACGTTTCGAACTTTTTGCACCTACCTATGCCCAATCCATATATCCTGCCAACACATTAACCGGCAAAACTCCCAGCCGTAGTCACTATATCCAACAACAACAATCCGTAATTGCCGAACTTAAGCAAAAAGGCATTATTGAATAATATCATTCAGGTGAACACAAGAAATCCCAGAACCGGCATTTTAGATTATCAGCGACCTGAATTATCAGGCGAAGAAATTGCAGCCCGCTGTCAGCTACTTTTACAAGGTCAAAAAAAATGGCAGGCAAATGGCTTTGCCTATCGGTCAGAGATTTTACAAAAATGGAAAGCAGTAATCCATATTCATCAAAAAGATTTACTAGATGCTTTAATAATAGATACGGGTAGGGTGTGGGAAACAAAACTAGAAATCGAATTACTCATTAGCAGCATAGATCGTTGGTGTAAACTTGCTGGAGAATTTTTTGTGCCTATTCCTGAGAAGACCACACAAATCCCTTTTATCCGCTTGCAGCAGGATTGGGTTCCGTATGAATTGATTGGGGTGATATCTCCCTGGAATTTCCCCTTATTGTTGTCGCTGATTGATACCCTTCCCGCTTTACTGGCAGGTGCTGCTGTTATTGTAAAACCCAGTGAGGTTACTCCCCGGTTTATTGATGTAATGAACCGAACCATCGAAGAAGTGCCTGAACTAAAAGAGGTACTGGCCTATGTGCCGGGAGATGGAAAAACAGGAGCAGCCTTACTTGAAAATTGCAGGCTAATCTGTTTTACCGGCAGTACCGCTACCGGAAGAAAAGTGTATGAAGCAGCAGCCCGGAATATGATACCTGTATTTTTAGAATTGGGGGGGAAAGATCCTGCCATTGTTTTACCTTCTGCCAATCTGGATCAGGCAGCAGCTTCTATCTTTTGGGGCAGCACGGCAAATGCTGGACAAAGCTGCCTTAGTATCGAGCGCGTTTATGCCCACTTGTCTATTTTACCCTCTTTGGTGGAAAGGCTGAAAGCCAGCGCAGACCAGCTGATGCTGAATGCGGCAGATATTCATCAGGGTGAAATGGGACCAATTATTTTTGAAAAGCAGGTTCACATTATCAATGACCATTTGCAGGATGCCCTCTTTAAAGGAGCGCAGCTAGTAACCGGCAGTGCTTCTTGTGAAAATATTGGAGGCGGTTTTTATTGCAGACCTACGGTTCTTACCGGCGTTACTCATGATATGAAAATCATGCAAGAAGAAACTTTTGGCCCTATTATACCCGTTATGGGTTTTGAAACTACTTCCGAAGCAATTGCACTTGCAAATGATAGCGTTTACGGACTTAGCGGGGCCGTATTTGCCGGAACACCCGAGGAAGCAATGGAAGTTGGCAGTCATATTACAGGGGGTGCCATCAGTATCAATGATGCTGCCCTAACTGCTATCATGCATGAAGGAGAAAAATCGTCATTCAAATTAAGTGGTATCGGAGGAACCCGCATGGGCGCATCAGCCCTAAGAAGATTTTTGCGTCAAAAAGTTTTCATCATAAAAAATGGAACGGCGGTTTCTCCCTGGACGGTTCAACTTCACAGAAACATCTAAAAAAATTGTATGAAATTTATCCAATTGATTTCCCTGCTCCTTCTCACGGGCTTTCAAGCATCGGCCCAAAACAACTCCAGTGAACTGCTGAATCGATTTAAACAGTATATAACGGGGGATTTCGACAATGCCAACCAGGTAGTAGAAGAGCTGAAAACGGGTAAAGTGATTCATCCACTGGCAATACATGTAAACCGGGTGGCCGATAGTAAAGTAATCAATAAGCCGGCTAATCTTTCCGGATTTTTTTTGTTGGAAGAGAGCTATTATTTAACCGAAGGAAAGCCGACCGAATCGAAGCCCTATTTGTTTTTTTTTAGCCTAGTAAATAATGATGTTATTCATTTAACAACCTATCAATTAACCGAGTACAAAAAAGAAGCCCTAAGAAATGATAATGCTACCCTGCAATTCAACTACGACTCCCTGGTACCTTCTCCCACTTTTAAAGGTGCTGACTATCGTTGGAATGCAAAAGAAAAAACTTTCTCTACAGTTTCGGTAAATGAACTGGGCAATCAACTGCGCTTTACACTTTCAGAAACCTTTACCGACAAAACACTCTGGGTAATGGAGTTGCTGGAAAAGGATGGAAAGTCCTTAACAGCTTATTCAACGCCTATTCGCTACGATCGAAAATAGTGTTTAGGGTAGCATCAATTGTAAGCAATCGTCTACAAATCGAATAAACTGTTTCTTTTCGGCAGGGGTAAATTGTGATAGCATTTTCTTATTATAGGCTATCCTTAATTTTTCTAGCCTCTTTACCAAAGCAATACCCTGTGGAGTAAGAGACAATCTTTTTCGCCGCTTGTCGTCTTTATCACACAACTGTGTAACCAGTTTCTTTCGGATGAGCACGTTAAGCATATTGGTAATATTTGCCCTACTCACATTCATTGCTTCAGCCAGCTCCTTTGCCATTAGAGGTTTGCATGAGGGATTCAGCTTAAAATAAAGGATATTCGGATCCTTAGCCAGCAGCAATAATATAAACCATTGTTGGGTGGTTATCCCAAACTGCTGTGTTATCAAATCACCCCGCTTCTTCCACGTTTCTGAAAGCTTAATGGAGTGGAAGATTACAGATGCATTGATATTTTTTTGTAACATTCTTTCTATAAATTAAATCAGATTAATAATCCCTTCTTAGCCCGTTGATTAATAAGATAAGTGGCCAGTAAAGAAAATATGGTTAATACAATCATTATCATAAAAGCTTTTTCATAATTACCATTGGCC
>JBIINW010000210.1:0-4674 GCA_044337245.1 Sediminibacterium sp.
TCATGATGAAAGAAAGCGGAGGAGGCGAAAGATTTTTACGATTCATGCAGGAAGAAGTATTTAGTTACATTGAAAAAAATTATAGAACCAACCCCTATCGTATATATGTTGGACATTCACTCGGGGGCTTAACTGCAACGTATACTTTTTTGAAACATCCAACTGTATTTAATGCAACTATTTCAATAGATCCAAGTTTGTGGTGGGACGGCGCTAAATATGTTAATGAGGCACCTGAACTACTCCAAAAAATGCCTATGGACAAAATGAGAAAATATTATGTGAGTGTAATCGATTCGAATAATTACGGAGGCGCACTCCAATTTCATGCCAATGCAATTTTTGATATTGGCAAGGCCATGGCAAATGCTTCTTTAAAGAACCTACAATACAAAGTTGACTATATTCCCAACACGGATCACTCTTCTATTCCTATGCTAAGCTGGTATAATGGGCTACTGTTTATTTTTAATGGATACCACAAAAGCCATTATGAATATATGAAAGACCCGGATTTAATTGAATCTCATTTTAAAGATATTGAGTCAACAATTGGCTTAAAAATGAATCCGCCTGAATATATTTTTGAGATTGTAGTGCATTATCTCACCTCTCCTGACAGATATCCCGATCCGGAAAAAGCCAAAAAGGTATTAAAAATGGCTTTGAAATACTATCCGCAGTCATCTTATTTTCAAAATAAATTAAAAGCGCTATAAACTAAATTCTATATTACGATTTAGTAGTAACCTAATTAACCAATAAATCAATGAAGTATTTTTTTATTGCTATTCTTTTTTTTAGTTGCCAAATTGTTGAAGCACAAACAGCTATTGAGAAAGTGAAACAATACTGTGCATTGCATGAAGGCGATATGCTAAAAGAATATTTTAGTTTGTTGTCGCTGCCAAACTATGCATTAGATAAAGTAAACATAGATAAAAATGCATTTTTCATAGAATCTATGTTGAAGAAGCGGGGCATTCGAACACAGTTGCTCGAATCGAATACCAGGGGGTATCCAAAAGCGGTATATGGTGAAGTAATGGTACCCGGTGCTACCCAAACTATTATTTTTTATGCGCATTATGATGGGCAACCTGTAAGCCCTGAAAAATGGCATCCCGCAATAAAACCCTATCAACCAGTTTTGTTAGACAAATCCATTGAACAGGATGGAAAAGTAATAAAATTTCCGGCTACAGGAAAACCCTTTGATCCAACCTGGAGAATCTCTTGCCGAAGCAGCTCTGATGATAAAGCTGGCGTGATGACCATCATCAATGCATACGACGCTTTGGTTAAGAGCGGAATTAAGCTAACAAATAATATTAAATTTTTCTTTGAAGGGGAGGAAGAGATTGGCTCATTGCATTTGGGAGAAATCCTTGATAAACATAAAAATTTACTAAAGGCTGATTTGTGGTTAATTGGGGATGGACCAGTTCACCAATCTGGTTTACCAATGATTGATTTTGGTGTAAGAGGTGATGTAAATGTAGATCTAACAGTGTATGGCCCTAAACGCCCATTGCACAGTGGCCATTATGGCAATTGGGCACCTAATCCTTGTTTACTAATGAGTAAATTACTTGCAAGCATGAAGGATGAGGAGGGTATGGTAAAAATAAAAGGATACTATGATGATGTGATTCCATTTACGGCATCAGAAAAGAATGCCTTTAATGCAATTCCTTCGGTTGATATGCAAATGAAAAAGGAATTGGGGATTAATAAACCGGAGGGTGGCGGAAAAACACTTTTTGAAACATTTGAATGGCCCTCGCTAAACATCAATGGAATCAAATGTGCAGATGTTGAAAGCCGCGCAAGCAATGTTATCACAACAGAAGCTATAGCCACGCTTGATTTGCGACAGGTGCTTGGCACCGACTATTTGAAGCAGGTTGAGCTGCTACGGAAGCATATAATTGAACAGGGCTTTTATTTATTAGACCGAAACCCAACTGAGGAAGAGCGTTTGCGGTATCCAAAAATTGCAAAATTAATAATGATTAAAGGTGGATATAATGCACAGCGAACACCTTTGGATCTACCGATTTCACAAAAAGTTATTCGGGCAGTAAAATCAGCTACCAACAAGCAACTCATATTAGAACCCACATCGGGGGGGAGTTTGCCACTCTATCTTTTTGAGCAACATCTGAACGCAAAAGTGATTAACCTATGCCTTGTTAATCACGACAACAACCAGCATTCAGAAAATGAAAATGTGCAATTACAGAATCTCTGGGATTCAATAGCCCAACTTGCGGCTATTATGATTATGGAGTAACTATGAGGTTGAATATTATTCTACTGAAACTAATATGATAGATATTGCGCAAGGAGCAGCATTAACAATCAGCTATTGCTTGGGGAAATTGGTAATAGAATTGAATACGGAATTTCAATTTAAACTTCAACTTACGTTATCTTACTATTTTAACAACTACCGAATCTTTGTGCAATCGCAGTTTTAACCAATTGGTAACTTTCAAAAGATTGATTGATTTGCTCTGTGAATGCTTGTTCTCTAAAAAAACGGTTACAACCTGATTAGATTGATCTTTAGCAAAAGCAGTATGATTAATAATATATCCAGTATCAATATTTGAATCTACGAATTTTAATTCTTTATAGAAATCTTCTGGATAGTCTTTTTTTCGACTGAGACTATCCAACATATTGATTAAAATAATATTGGTTTTTTCTAAAAGAATATCTTCATTAAAATTATCGGCAATTCCCTTTTTTTCAAATGTTGCACCCTGATTTATTTCAACAGTTGCATTGCTTAAATTATACATGTCTTTCTTAAGAATCAAGCCTCTCAAGTATACAGAATCTACTTTTGCTCCGGCCAGAAATATTTCAATTTTATACTGTGATGGAGTGATTGCCTTTT
Organism: Sediminibacterium sp.; assembly: GCA_044337245.1. Taxonomy (GTDB): domain Bacteria; phylum Bacteroidota; class Bacteroidia; order Chitinophagales; family Chitinophagaceae; genus Sediminibacterium. The sequence goes on from JBIINW010000210.1 coordinate 2,909, forward strand.
TAACTACTAAAGTATTGTTGAAATTGAATTCAGCATTAATATACTTATTTGCATTTCTATTAAAATTATTTTCAGTAACCAGACCATACCCCAAATATATACTCGGGATAATGGTAATTATTGAAACCCAAAATATAATTCGGTTGGCTTTTAAAGCACTATCGCTTGTGCTTTTTTCTTCCCTTGGATAATGAATGAACTTCAAATACAAATAAGCAGACAAGATAATAAATACAGTATTAATAAAATATAAATACAAGGCACCCATAAAATAGGGTATTTGAAAAGTTGCAATTCCATAACCAGCGGTGCACAGAGGAGGCATTAATGCGGTTGAAATAGCAACTCCTGGTAATATATTTCCTTTAAATTTACTCGTTATAGCAGTAATTCCCGCAAAACCACCAAACAAAGCAATTAAAACATCATAAATATTTGGTGCGGTTCGAGCTAACAATTCGGCATGTGCATCACCAATTGGACTTATAAGAAAATATAAGGTGGATGTAAATAAACTAGTTATTGTTGCGAAAAAATAATTTTTTAGCGCACGCTTAATTAGTAAAACATTATAGGTTGCAGCTCCAAAGCCAGTTCCAATTATAGGTCCCATTAATGGCGAAATCAACATTGCGCCAATAACTACGGCAGTTGAATTTATATTCAATCCTAAGGAAGCTATAAATATGGCAAAAACAAGTACGAGTAAGTTGGTGCCTCTAAATGTGATTCCTTGATTAATAGTTTCGCTAATATTTTTATACGAATCTAAATCGTTGGATACTGAAAAATAATTTCTAATTCTGCTAATCATAAAATACTAGGTGAACTATTTTGATATAGAAACAAAGAGTATATATAAAATTCCAATCATAATCACATAAGCAATCGGGTTGGCAAAGTTTACAGTCCAACCTAAAAAGCCTATCCGTTTAGATACAAAAATTCGCTTATCTTCTTTGTTAAAATACAAAATTCCAGGTTTACAGTTCTTTAAATCAGCATGCCCCTTATCCTTATTTTCTTGACTAGTCATTTCGCCTAATTTTTTGATTAACTCAACTTTTGCAACCGCCTTCTTTAATTGATGATCTAACCATCTGTTCCCCTCATTGCTCTACATAACGCTTAAAGTTATCTAAAATCATTTGCCACCCTGCTTGTTGCATCTCAACCGGATTTTCATTTTCAGGTTCAAACTTTTCGGTTACAATAGTAGTAGTATCAATCATTTCAAATGTTACCAGCATGCTGCGACCGTCGCCTAATAGGATTTCGATATTCTTTTCTTTTTCAATTTTTTTATAGGTGCCCCAAAAATCAAAACTCATTGAATTGTCCCTAGCAGACATAGTATAATGAAATTCGCCGCCCACTTCTAATTGGTTGGTGGCGGAAGGACAATACCATTCAGGCATGGCAAAATTCCAATTAATAACATGTTGCGGATTTGTAAAAAATTCCCACACTTTTTTAAACGGGTGCTTGAATGTTAGATTGTACGGTAATTAGTTGCATGGCTTTGAAACTATGTAACAAACATAAACAATTACTTGGATTGAATTATCACGCCTATTAAATCGCAAGAATTACGCATGGTCGATTCGTATGTATATCCAATGAATAGTAGCTGATTTAAATAGGCTATGGAGCTCAATCATTTCCTAATAAAAACAACATCGGTATATGTAGTCTTTTATTCCAAGCCCGTTCACTGTGATTTTCTCCAGGAAAATATCGAGTAATCCAGTTCTTTTCCGAAAAAC
>JBIINW010000211.1:0-4657 GCA_044337245.1 Sediminibacterium sp.
ATATGTAAGAAGGACTCATAGCAGAACAATAGGGCTAAACCAAAGACTTTGAGAAAATAGGGCTTCCGTTTTGAACTTGAACTTTTGGAATTATTAATCAATTTCAGTAAATTAGCTAAAGCTTAACGAGTAAGTAGCGGTCAAGCAAGCAGTAAGCTCACAGATTATCAAAACAGTGCAAATACTCCTTCGTTATAGGGCATTTTTAAAATCCCGCCAATACCAAAATAAATGGAAAAGCAAATTCAAATTATAGTTACTGACACATCAGCTTTGGCAGAAAGAGTCATCAACTTTTTTAAGCAATTCGGCTTCACACTTGGGGATAACAATAATGGCATTTTAACATTCAAGCAAAAATCTTCCTTATTAGACGCATGGAAAACTAACCCACTAAAATGGGGGTCAGAGATATTAGTTACTATTAACGACAATAAAGTTCTGGCAAATTTTACTATTGACACAGACGCCCAAATGAAGACCTATGAAGAGGAATCCGTTTGGCAGGCATTTATTGAAAATTTTGAGAACTACTTGACTGATGGTACCTCTTCAACCGAAAAACTACAATCGAGAATTTTAGACAATAAAAAAAGTCGGCTCAGTTATGTTAGTTGGGCAATTTTTGGAGCTGTTATCGGAGGACTGGTAAGTTTTTGGTATAAAAATTGGGTTGGTGGCAATTCTTCCATAAGTTTTGTCTTTATCCCAGTTTTTGCAACGCTTTTTTTGGGTTGGAGAAGAAATTGGGGTAAAATAAAAAACGGATAATTATAATAGATTTTGGGTCTTGGTCTTGGTCTTTGGCTGTTGGTCTTTGGCCGTTGGTCTTGGGTCTTTAGCCTTTAGTCTTTAGTCTTTGGCCGTTGGGCTTTGGTAATTAACTTCAGAAGATTGAATTTAGCTAATCCCGTTCCAACCTTGCGGGATGGCAAAGACAACTTAAAGAACACAGTTATATTAAGCATCGCAGATCCTGATGCCCACTGGAGCTATTGGGTATAAGTCCTGCCCTTGGAGTAGGCGCAAGTGGCGGTCTCAAAAATATTTGACTGCAATCAAAAGATACGTATCTTTACATAAAATAAACACGTGTAATGACAACCAAATTAACATTAACGATAGACGACGCTGTGATAGCAATTGCAAAAAAGTATGCGAAACAAAACGGAAAAAGCTTATCCGATATAGTTGAAAATTATCTAATGTCGTTATCGTCGAAAGGTAATACGGAAGAAAATATTTCACCTAACATATTAAAATTAATGGGTTCAATTAAATTACCAGACAATTTTGACTATAAAAAGGAATTAACAAAGGGTCTTGCAAAAAAATATACACCATGAAAAGTATTTTCCTTGATACGAATGTGCTTATAGACTTTTTTGCAGACAGAAAACCATTTTCAATAGATGCCGCTAGATTGTTCGACTATTCCTTAAAAAAGAAAATAACTATTTATATTTCAGCAGTTTCTTATAATAACATTTATTACATCATACGGCAATCACTCTCCCATGCAGAAACGATAAAAATGTTAACTGAAATAAGTGAATGGACTAATGTGATTGATCTTACTAAAGAGATCATAAATAAATCCCTTACATCAGACTTTAAAGATTTTGAAGATGCAATTCAATATCATTGTGCAAAATCAATTAATAAAATAGACCTTATTGTTACTAGAGACACAAAAGATTTTAAAATAAGTTCACTACCAATTTTAACACCAAAGGAAGCAGTGGCTTTAATTGAGAGTGCTAAGAGGTAACAGAAGTTTTACGGAAAAGCTGGTTAGGTAAAAAATTGGTCTTGGGTCTTGGTCATTGGTAGTTGGTCTTTGGCAGTTGGTTCTTGGTCTTTGGTAGTTGGTCTTTGGCAGATGGGCTTTGGTGCTTGGGCTTTGGGATTGGGTAATTAATTTCAGAAATTTGAATTTAATACTATAGTGTAACTAATGAGCAAGCCAGCAGTTAGGTCACAGTATATCCAAACTGTTAAAAGCCTTGTACATAATGTAAAAACTATTTTAACAACTTAAACAAAATAAAATTATGAAACAATTTAGAGTATTTAAAATTTCAAATACATGGTCAACAGAAAAACTAATTAAAGATGTTGAAAATGAATTAAAACAAATAACAAATGAAGGATATGAAATAATCAGTGTTTCATTTGGAGTTAACAATTGGGGTATTCCTACTGCTTTTATTACAACAAGTAGAGAAGTTAAATTTTAATTTACGGGATTTAGATTGAAAAATAAAATTGTACGACTAAAATAGAATAAAACTTAGTTACTACTTGAAGTTAAATTTTTTGTCATTCATCTGTTATTTTCGAAGATTAAAAGTGTGATACCCAAATCGCTGATTCAGTAATCAAGCAAATAGCACCAGGCCAACTGGTATTATATTAATTACTAAAATAACTACAGACAAAAAATATCAAATAAAAGAATAAACTTTTGAGAACGATGATTAATAAATATAGCAAATGGTTTAGCGACTTGTCGCCTTTACAAAAGTGGGCTGTATCCTATATATTGAATTGGTTTCTTTGGCTCTTCGCATGGTTGATTGCAGAGAAATTCGTTTTTGATGAAACCCGTTCATGGAAATATCCTATTTTTAATGCAACTTGGATGGCTTTCTTTTTTACATTTTCGCTCCTTTGGGAAGAAATAAAACAAATCTTTAAACCCCAGAACCCAAAAAACCAACAACAGCAAAAAACCGAAACGGATATTTGACCAATTATATAAATAAACTAATCATTACAGGTGTAAGCTGTAAATAGTAATTACACAGAAACATTTATAAAAAGATATCAATTAAACTTAAAAGATGAAAAAATTACAAAAATATTTAGCGGAACTTGAAACTAAAATTCCAAACCAGGAAGATTATAACCCCACTATTTCAAAATCAAATGTAGGCTGGCATATTGAACATAGCTTACTAACCATTGAGCGGATAATTGAAGCAGTGCAAAAATCTAATCCGGATAATTATAAATGGAGTTTTAAATTACCAAGAATTTTGGTGTTTACTATGAATAAAATGCCACGTGGCAGAGCAAAAGCGCCCAAAGTTGTAGTACCTAACACTTTTGATAAACAAAGTTTGCTGGAACATTTGAAAACTGTAACATTGAAAATTCAAGAGATAGAAAACATTAGTCCAGACAAATATTTTGACCACCCATTTTTTGGGAATTTGAAATTAAATAAGGCAGTGAAAATGATTGAAATACATACCAATCATCATTTAGAAATTATTAATGATATTATTAAGAAGTGAATTAGTTTAACTTTATTTCTTGGAATGGTTAAAACAATCACCTGCTTCAAGTCGGAAACTATTCACTGTAATATTCAAAAATTTCAAGTTAAAAAAGATACTTATATTTGGTTATTCATTATTAAATGACAACAAGAGAAAATATATTAACCATCCTAAGGAATCACAAACCGCAATTTTCTAAATTCGGTGTCACGAGTATTGGCCTATTTGGCTCATATATTCGGAATGAACAATCATCCAAAAGTGACATAGATTTTCTGGTAGATTTCGAACCTGAACAAGAAAATTTCGATAATTATATGGCTGTGTATGATATTTTTGAGAACCTCTTCAAAAATGAAAAAATTGAACTTGTTACGAAAAATGGCTTGAGTAAATATATAGGTCCAAAAATTTTAAATGAGGTAGTGTATGTCTAAAGAACCCATTGAAAGCTTACAACAAATGTTTCCTTCCCAATTAGATACTACTCCCCATCACCTCACTGCAAACCATATCGGTGGCTTATTTCCTTCTTCGGGTAAATAACTGATAAATAACTCCTCCCCTTCCTGAATCACCCTTAGCGTTCGAATGGAAATCATCGCCTCCTCAAAATCCATCACATACGTGCAATTAGGTGGCTCAGCATGGTTATACATCGAAAGATACCCCCAGGCTACACAACACTGCGCCCTATCATTACCCCACTCGAAAATATAATCGTGCAAGCGGGTTTTTTCTACCTCATTCCGTTCCTCAGCAGTCAATACCAAAACCGGAGAAATCTCAATCACCTGTGCTTCCAGTAAGGGCTCCGTTGTAAACACACCCCTCCCCCTGTTTTCAGAAGGAGCCACGAGCAAGCAGGGTAGAATCATAGCGTAAAGATACGGAAGGAAAAATACCCTCCCAGCCCGGTGACTGAATACTCAGAAATACTGATTAAATTGCACCCATCATGGAAGAAATGGAGCAGCCCTCTCTGTTTGACCAGTTTGAAGCATTGATTAGTAAGGAAGATACCCTGGAAATTCGTGCATTTTTAAACGATCAAAATATCAGTGAGGTAGCAGAACTGATTAATGAATACCCCGATTATGCCGATCGCATCATTGCGAATATGGCCATACACCGGGCTGCCAGTGTATTTAAGATACTCGACATCTCTCAGCAAAAAGATATTGTAAAAGAACTTCCTTCTGCCAAAACTGCCGAATTGCTGAATGAATTGCCGGCAGATGACCGCACCGACTTTTTAGAAGAATTGCCCAAAGCTGCCATCCGCGATCTGATTAAATTACTCGACCCCGAAGAAAGAAAAATTACGCTTTCTCTGCTAGGATATCCCGAAGACAGTGTTGGCCGTTTGA
>JBIINW010000048.1:0-15736 GCA_044337245.1 Sediminibacterium sp.
GGGGTATCGCCCAGGTGGCAATCATTATGGTAACAATAATATTACTATCAATAATAACCACAATAATATTTATCGGCCCAATAATAATCGTCCTGGAAACAATAATCGTCCGGGCATTATGAATAACGGAGGCAACAATAATAACAACCGCCCCGGCAGTAACTATCGGCCAGGAAATAATAATAACAATACTAATCGTCCGGGAAATAATAACAATCGCCCTGGAAATAACACTCGTCCCAACTCCCAGAATTCTAATACCCCCAACAATGTTTTTGCCGACAGGGATGGCAATGTTTTTCAAAAAGATAATAAGGGGGGTATTAATCAGCGTGACAATAAGAGCAAAAGCTGGAATCAATCACAATCAGCTAATATGAACCGCGATATGCAATCGAGGGACCGGGGTAACCAACGGACGAATAATTTTAACAACGCGAGCAGGCAAGCGCCAGCTGGTGGTAGACCTGCCAGAAGCGGTGGTATGCAGGGAGGAGGAGCTGGTGCGAGGCCGGGTGGAGCAGCTGCTAGGCCGGGAGGAGGAGGAGCCGGTGGTCGTCGGCGTTAAAAGTGATGGAGCTATAGGCCCAAAAAAAGATAGGTTAACCAACAGTATGAAACAAACGCAGTATTTTCTATTGCAACTTGAGAACCTACTTACGAATGATTAGCGATATCGTGTACTTGTAGAATTATTCGTTCGAAAAGGAGCAAGATATAATGGTAAAAAGGGTATACTTCGATAGTATGCCCTTTTTCATTTATACCCTCTTAAGGAATGCAAAAGGAATTATTTTTAAAAAGTAGCCTATTAACCCCCATCTCTTTGTGATATAAACAACCTTTCGCTTTTGTTGGATGGCTTCAACTATTTGTTCAGCAGCTTTTTGAATGGGTGCAACCCAAAATAGCCCGTTACCCTTCGCCATCGCAGTATCCACAAAACCCGGACGAATATCCGTTACGGTGATATCAAAACCTGACTTAATTGTATTTAATCGCAACCCTTCTAGGTAATTGATTTGATAGGCCTTTGAAGCATTATAGGATGGAGCAAGTCCATTTCCTCTAATTCCGGCAATAGAACTAATGTTAACAAGATGACCATATCCCTGTTTTTTAAAAAAGGTAATTCCCCAGTCGGCGATACAAGTAAATCCTTGAATATTGGTTTTAATAACATCATTCTCAATCTCAAAATCCAACTGCTTATTTCCCTCACCAATACCCGCCGAAATAACTAATAAATCCAAGCCCCCCATCTGATTAACCAGTTCATTACAAATTGACGTAAGAGTTGATAGCTCCTGAACATCCATTTTTTTACAAAAAATCCTCCCCGTAAATTGTTGCTGCATTGCCGGAAATAAGTCTTCCCGCCTACCAGTAACACCTACCAGATACCCTTCCTGCAAAAGGATTTCTGCTACTGCTTTCCCAATTCCACTAGTTGCGCCTATAATGATAGCTTTCTTCATTCACACAAAAATACAACTTCAATGTAAATGAATTTATTTTCTAAACTTTTAAAAAGCTTACTGTTGTTTGTGGTTAAATTCAATTATAGTGTATTTTTAATCTTTCACTTTTACTTCTTTAATCATGAATTCAAAAAACATGCTATTTCCTAAATTATCCCTTTTGCTTAACCTACTTGTTTTAATTCCTGTATGTACTGGATTATTTCTAAAAGCAAATTGGGCAGTATATTCTTATGGTATAGAAACACCGGCAAGAGGAATTCTTCTTTCTATCTACCTAGCCATTCTACTATTTTCTGCAGTACTATTATTTAAATTTGACCCCAAATTTGTAATGGCGTTGCTATCTGTTCAAATAATATACAAACTATTAAGTCCGATAATGGTGGGCACTTTATCCAACCCGGTAATTATAAGTAACTTATTTATTGCATTATTTCATTCCTATAGCATATACAAAATAGTGATTGCTGAAAAATAAGCCAGCAATCACGTATTCTTCCTTTCTGACCTAATTACTTTATGAATGCCTTATATAGAAAGGCCAGCAATTAAAATGCACAATAAATATACTTTGCTAGGTATTCGTTGCTGTTGAATTTTTTGGTTCCTGAATTTTCCGTTGTGTTGCATTGCCAACTCTTAAACAAGTTGTTAAAAAATTTAAGATACAAGGTAATTAACATACAAATATGCTTTTATATATCTGTAAAGCTTACTTTCAACAAAACTAAACTACTTGCTTAAATCTACTATCCTACACATAATGGGAGTTTGGTTATTGTGCCTGTTTACAAAAGCGGGCTTCGCACAAACCACCATCGTGCTTAAAGGACAAATTCAGGATACTACCGAAAAAATCAGTCTGGCAAATGCAACGGTAAATCTACTACGGGCGAAAGACTCCGTGCTACTTACTTCCACCCGAACAGACAAAGAAGGGAAATTCCAATTTTCGAATATAATAGCCGGAACATATATTGTAATGGTGTCTTATCCCCAATATGCCGACTTTATAGATAAAGTGCAAGCCGATAAAGATCTCGATTTAAATAAAATATTTCTTAACACAAAGTCACACGTATTAAAAGAAGTAATCGTACGCAATAACGTATCGGCTATTCGGATAAAAGGTGACACCACAGAATATAGAGCAGATAGTTTTCGGGTAGGGCCCAATGCAGATGTACAGGAATTACTAAAACGCTTACCCGGGATTCAAGTAAATTCAAAAGGAGAAATTAAAGCGCAGGGCGAGCAGGTTAATAAGGTACTGGTAGATGGAGAAGAGTTTTTTAGCGATGACCCTGCCGTAGTTACCAAAAATCTTAGGGCCGACATTGTAGACAAAGTGCAGGTTTTTGATAAAAAATCAGACCAGGCGGCATTCACTGGTATTGATGATGGCGTGAAAACAAAAACAATCAATCTGCAATTAAAAGAAGATAAGAAAAATGGTTATTTCGGAAAGGCAGAAATAGGAAACGATTTTAAACAATACAGCAATGGCAAACTACTGGGAAATGTATTTAAAGGAAAGAAAAAACTGGCAGGATATATTTCATCCGACAATTCTACTTACGAACCAATTAATTGGGATGAAAGACAGAACTATGCAGATGCTGGCGGCCTAACAACCGAAATGAATGATAACGGAGACGTTATGATGTTTGTGTCGGGTGGAGATGATTATGAATCTAATACCGGTTTGCCTACCCAGCAAAGAGCAGGTATCGTTTTCTCAAATAAATGGAAAAATCGATCAACCAACAATAATATTCAATATAAAAGGTTGCAAACGAATTCGCTGGGAACCGATTATACCAAAACACTATTGTCAGATTCCGCAATTATTAATAATACCCAAAACAATCAAATTAAAGACAGAAGAAAAATTAGCGGAAATACAACTAATCAATGGGGTACAGATAGCACTGGATTAATCAAACTGAATCTGAATCTGTCAAATACAACCGGAACCATTGCAACAGAATATACGGGAATAACCAGCGGGGAAACAGGAAATAAAATCAATCAAACCACCCGAAATACTACATCAAAAGAAAATGAAAACGCCCTCATAGGCTCACTAAGCTATAGAAAGAAATTCGCTAAAAAAGGACGTAGTATTTCGATAGCTACCGCATGGAGAATCAATAACAAAATTCAAGATGGTACACTTGAAGCAGAGAACGATTTTTTCAACTACTCAGGAAATCTGATTAAAAGCGATACTGTAAATCAATTAAAAGAAGTCAAATCTAACATTGTATCTTCCAATACGGATATCACGTTTACAGAACCGGTTAGTGAAAAAAATTTTCTAATACTAAAATATGGCCTGATACTGGCAAAAAATGATGCTAAACAATATTCTTACGATTTATTCAAACCCAAACAAAATCCATCCTTACAATACGATCCATCGCAACTAGTAGATTCTCTTAGCAATCATTTTATATATAATACCACCAATAATGCTGCATCCCTAAATTTTCGCCATGCCGATAAAAAATTAAGTTATGTTATAGGATCTGGAATAGGTACTGCCCAATATAGCCTGAAAGATCAGAGAAATGGAGCCAATAGAAATATTTCCTTCGTAAATTTCATTCCAAACGCAGAACTCACTTATTCGCCCAAACAACAAAGAAGATTACGATTCAATTATTCCGGATCTACAGTTAACCCAACCCTGCAGCAAATTCAACCACTCATTAATAATACCGATCCGCTGAACATAACCATAGGAAATCCCAATCTGCAACAAGGATTTGAAAATCGGATAAATTTATATGGTAGCGACTACAAGGTGTTAAAAAGCAGATATATGAACTTTCAGCTTAACTACTCTAACAAAATCAATGATATCACTACCAGTAGCACAATCGATGCTTTAGGAAGAAGAGTTAGCCAATATGTAAACGTGAATGGCAATTATAGCTTTGGCGGTGGTGTGGGTTTTGGAAAAGAACTCTTCAAAAACCTTAACGTAGGATTTAATCTTAATAAAAGTTTTAATCGATTTATCAACTATTTAAACGGTGAAAAAAATATTAACGACAACAACAGCAACTCCTACGCTATAAATATAAATCACAACGGCGAGGGTATACTAAGTTTTTATACAACCTTCCGCGCGTCAAACCGAAAAACCGTTTCCAGCATCCGTCCGGAAGTTCAAACCAATTATTGGACATACGAAACATATGGGAGTCTGGAACTAAAATTGAAAAAAGTAAAGACGTATATTAATATGGAGCTAGATGCAACACTTTATCAGAAGTCTGCAGCCTTTCCCAATCAAAGAAATGTATACATTTTTAGTCCTTCGATTCGAAAAACCTTCGGAAAAAAAGATGCCATCGAGTGTAAAATATATGCATACGATCTGTTGAATCAGAATGCATTTGTGAATAGAAACATTTCCAGCAACTTCATATCAGAAACTACCAACAATGGTATTCGTCGGTTTATCATGTTTAGCCTGATATATAATTTTTCAAAAAACGGAAAGCCGGTGAGCTTTTGGTAATAGTAAACAATTTGACTGAGTAAGATGAAACATTTATTATTAGTTATATGTATTACTGCCTCTTTGTATTCCTCAGGGCAAACGAATTTTCTTTCACAAGGAAAAATCACTTTTGAACGGAGGGTGAGTCAATTTAATATTAACAAACAAGCGGATGGAGAAGAAAACTTCTGGGACGAGGAGATGAAAAAATTAATGAGTAAAGTGCTAGTAGATGAATTTATTTTGGAATTTACTGCCGACAAATCTTTTTTTAAATTGGGTAAAGAAAACTCAGCCAATAAGTATATGTGGGGATTAGAATTGCTGAAGCCAAACGATAAAAATTATGTGTTGCAGGATTTTACTATTGGAAATACCACAATGATTAGAAGTATTTTTGAGAATAATTATAATCTATCTGATAGTATTAAAAAATTTGAATGGAAGATATCAGGAGAAATGCGCGAAATTGCAGGATTTGAATGTAAAAAAGCCATAACCAAAATCTGCGATTCGGTAGTGGTAGTTGCATTTTATACCGATCAGATAACAACCACCGGAGGGCCGGAAAATTTCAACGGATTACCGGGAATGATTTTGGGTTTGGCCATTCCAAGACTTGCCAGTACCTGGTTTGCAACAAAAGTTGAAAATATATCTATCACGATACCTCAACCCGTTTCAAAATCAAAAAAAGTGATTTGGGTAGACATCAACAAAGAAGTTTCAAAAGCAACCAAAAGCTGGGGAAAGAATGCTGCCAGTTTACAGTGGATGGCAAATTTGTGATACTTTAGCCCATATATGAACCTCGGTGAACTGCTCGATTTTACGCTTTCCATGCCTGAAGTAGAAGAATCTTTCCCTTTTGGAGAAAATGTGCTGGTATTAAAAGTGAAAGGAAAAATGTTCCTCGCTATTTCCCTCAATAGCATCCCACTTCAATTTAATGCCAAATGCGACCCGGAAAGAGCCATTTCCCTTCGCGAAGAATATGAGGATATTCTCCCTGGCTATCATATGAATAAAAAGCATTGGAATACCATTATACTAAATGGAACCATCTCGCCACAGTTGATTCGTGAACTAATTACGCATTCGTATGAACTGGTTTGTCCGAAGCCAAAGAAGAAGTCATCCTAATTGTTAGGATATTGATTACTTAATAATTTCCTAAGCGGCTCTACTACTTTTAACTCACAATGCCCAATTGGGGTAGCCATATCCTGCATCTTTTTTTGCCAATCACCCATATTCGTTGCCGTTATGGAGGGGGCAGACAATATTTCTAAACCTAGCAATGCCAGTGCACGCAAGCGGGATGAATGAGTAGCAATATCTGCTAACGCCGGAATAGGTGCGGCAAGTTGTTGCACAGCATAATCATTATCAATCCACTCCCTTAATAATTGGCGGACCTCTTTTTTCCACGCAGTGTCTTTGGCTTTTGCATATTCACCAAATCGTTTTGTTAAATCCCGCACGGCTTTTTGGTCGGGAACGGCAATATCAGCCATCAATGTGTACGGAGAAAAACGGGTAAAATTATTTTGCTGATTTCGCTGATACCCTTGCACGGGCTCCAGATACTGCACTACCGATTGCAAACAGGATACCTCTTGCTGGTTGGCCAGTCTGCGTAATAACATGGCTATATTTTTGATATGTGTACTTCCCAAAAACTCCAGCTGCACCGAAATAATATCCATCCTCCGATACATATCCGCTACATCTCTTATCTGAGGAGGCGACCACAATCGCTCAGCTATAGCAGCTGTTCGGGGCCAGATGCGGGAGTCTATTGTTTCTGCAGTTACATGCTCCGTCCACATAGTAGCTTCCCCTCCTAATATCAGCTTTTCTTGCTCTTCGGAAAGCAAGCGAATTCCTTTCTTTAATTTATTAATAATCTCCGATTCGAATCTATTCAAGTTGGCTTCGCTATCTGGAATAATCACTTCATTTCTATACGGTACCGGATCGGTTAGATAATGATAGGATGCCGGTTGCACCAGATCGATATAGTACCCTTTGGATAAAATACTCTTGTATCCATTTCTTGCAGAAGAAATCAATGCTTCCATACCTCGCCAGGATTGTATTACCAAATTTTTAGGTACATCCGGCTCAATTAACCTAGCAAAGTTTTCTTCCTCAAAATATTTCTTCGCTACCGAATCATCTAACTCCCGCATCAATACCTCATCCCATCCGATAGCCGTTTTCCCAGATTTTTGAATGATGGCCATCACCCGTTTATTGAAATAATTTTGTAGCGACAAAGTGGTTTTCATTCCACGATCGCGCATGAACTGAACAATTTTCGGGTTTTGCTGCCAGTCGCGTCCAGTATTTTCATCGCCGCCAATATGAAAATACGCATCAGGAAAAAGTGAAGCTACTTCAGTTAATAGGGTATCTAAAAATTGATAGGTGCTCTCACGTGTTGGGTCGATAGTGGGATTAAAAACACCCCAATGATCTTGTAAAGTATAGTCGCGCTTAATAGATGCCACATGCGGATAGGCATACAAGATTGCAGTAGAATGCCCTGGCAGGTCTACTTCCGGAATCACCCGAATCCCACGCTGATGCGCGTAAGCAATCATTTCTTTAACCTGCGCATGCGTAAAATATTGTCCCTCCGAAGCCATCTCATGTAACCTTGGATACACTTTCGATTCGATGCGATATCCCTGGTCGTCGCTGATATAAAAATGCAATACATTCATCTTTACGACCGCCATTGCATCCAGCGTCCGTTTAATTACGTCCATAGGCATAAAGTGATAGGGTTGCGAAATCAGCAATCCCCTCCAGGGAAACCTAGGCGCATCTTCGATATTGGCTCCGCGAAAAAAATATCCCTTAGTATCAGACCCGAGTAATTGTAATAGAGTTTCCAATGCCCGTATAGCGCCTATATCTGTATTCGCCTTTATGAGTATGCCGGAATCAACTACCTGAAGCAGGTACGACTCATCTTCACCTAACACGAGTTGCCCTGCTCTACTTACTTGAATTTGTAAACCCCCACTGGCATATTTTGAGGAAGGCGTAACTCGCCAGGTTGGAAAAAAAATTCCGGTACGCTCCGAAAGTCTTTGAAAGAATCGTGAAGCCTCCGAATACATTCTACTATCGGCATTGCCCTGTATAGAAATGGAAAAATGATTCGTGATTCTGCAGGATGTGGTATTTAGTGAATAGTTCGCAGGCAGGGGCATTAGATCAGGCGTTTGGGCAAACGCCCCTATGCAGGCCAGAAGGAAAACTATTACAAATAGGATTCTTCTCATGATAAAACTAATTGTGCAAGCGATTGCCAGAAAGCAGCATATCCATCCCAAAAAACAAAATTGCATCCCCAGTGTGGGCTCGGATCGGAGGTATACGCCAGCACTTTTCCTTTTTCGATATCCCAGATAATAATAGCAGGATCACCGGTTTCGCGAAAACGGGCGATAACCGTTGCATTGTCTTTTACAAAGGTTTTATTATATCCCAGAATTGGCGGACAACCTGAAAGATCCAATGATGGACAAATTCTTTTTCCCTCTTCGGTAATTTCCATAGTAAATCCTTCCGTAGTTTCTACCAGATCCTCATAATCCATGCACTTTACGGGCAACATTTCGGCAAGGCGCGTTCTTCCCCAACCGCCTTTTCCGAGTTCTCCGGTAAAAGAATACCATCCTCCCAAAAACATATATCTACCTCCCGCTTTCGCATGTTCAACCGATAAGCGAATTCGGTCGGGAAATGTGAGTACCTCTTTCCCGAACTTACTTCTATCAAAAAACTTAGGGGATAGCTGAAATAATTTGGCATCTACATCACTAAAAACAATCAGACTATAGTCTTCGAGAATTTTCTCATAATCACCCGGACCCAAATTATTATAAAAATCCCAGGCAGGTACTGAATTCACCTGATAGGCCGGATCTTTTTCAAGCGCTTCTTTCAGCCAAACCCCGTAATTAAATATTTCGAGTCCTTTAGGACTATGATGAAAAGGCGTTTCAGCAAAAACGGGTCCGGTAAGTACGGCCCAGTCGCCCACATAATATACGGTATGCATATAGTTATTTTAGCTATTAAGTTAATGGATTTTATGCAATTGCGTAGATGTTGTGGGCTTACATTAATAAGTAATTCATAATCACTGCCTGATAAATGAATTGCGTCAGCCTCTTTTACAATTATTACTAATAGGCATTCAACCCAACAAATACTAACCTTTCTAGTTTACCATTATTGCATCCAGCTTCGCTGAAGGGTAAGATAGAAAGAAAGTGCGTAGATGAATTTATGTGATACCTTTAGGGCTAAGTAAATGATAATGTAGTCGCTATTATGAAAGTTATTTCAATCGCCATTCCCGTAATCACTTTACTTACATCCTTCTCAATATCTGAGTCCTCCCTAAACCGATATAAACATTTTACTGCCAGCGTACAACCGGTTGTACTCAGCAACTTTGATTCTACCCTAGTATTAGAAAAATTATCAGAAACCTCTGCCAATATTAGTTTGGCTGATTTAAATGGAGATGGTTTTGTAGATATTGTGCTAGCCAAAGGTCGTCACTGGCCCTTATTCAATAAAATTCTACTAAACAACCAAAAAGGCGAATTTCCGGTAAGCACTAACCTAGGGGCCAATCCAGACAAAACCTATTCCACCATACTGGCAGATTTGGATAAAGACGGCGATATGGATATTGTGGTTAGCAACGACAATCCGGATGAGAAACAAATTTATCTAAATAACGGAAAGGGTATATTTAAATTTTCGCAAAATTGGGGTAACCCTAAGTGGAATACTAGAAACGCCACAGTAGCCGATCTTAATAACGATGGTATGCCGGATATCATTGCTGCTAACCGAAATGAGCCCTCGTACTTTTGTTTAAATGATGGAAAAGGAAATTTCTCTGCTAACAGTTGCCAAAGCATTTCTTCAGAATCTTCTACAACTATTATTCCCGGCGACTTTAATAATGATGGATTTATTGACTTAGCAATTCCCCATCGGGATGGCGGAAAAAATTATATTTTTTACAATGATGGAAAAGCCAACCTTACTCAACAAAAACAGTTTGGCCCTCCCATTAACAATGCAAGAACAGGAGCAGCAGGCGACATCAATAAAGATGGATGGATAGATCTGGTGGTGGGTGATGAAAAGCAGGGAACTTTTATCTATTTAAATGACACGAAAGGTGGTTGGCTACCCCCATTTGCTTTGGGCGACAAACGAATTTCATCTGCGATTATAGTTGGCGACCTTAATAAAGACGGATTCATTGATATTGTGGTTGGATACAATCAATCAAAAACCACTGCCTATTTTAATGTTGGTGACGGAAATTCCTTTACAGAAATAAGCATGGGAGATGGGAAGGGTGTTGTGTATGGAATGGCACTGGGCGATATCAATAAGGATGGATTTTTAGATATTGGGGTAGCTTGTAGTGATGCCAGTAATGTTATTTATATCAATCAACCCGTTGTTCGGAAATAACGTCATTACTTCTTAATTAAACAAAAAATGAACATTACAGCCGTATTAATTACCATCAAGGATGAGGTTAATTTAGACGATATCCCCGAAGTGCTTCAACAAGAAAGAGCGATTATTCAAGAATATAATGCAAAAGGATATCTGTACGATCTTTTACTGCGCCCTAATAGAGACGGGGCCCTGCTGCTTTTTAAAGATCTGGAAGCCGAAAAAGTACAGGAACTGATAAACGCATTGCCGTTGTTTCCATATTTGAAAACGGTTGAAACCTGGCCTTTTATTAAATAGGCGCTTCGATTATTCAACAGCCTTCTTGGTTATTGCTCCCTTAATTGCTTATGCGACCCATCGCAATAGGGCATTTTTTTAGATAGCCCACAGGTACAATCATTTATGCCCTTCCCACTGAGAATAAGGGGAACCATCTTGTCTATTCTTCGTTCCCGAGTGGCCGCTTGCTGCGGAGCAGAAAAATAAATCTGATAGGCTCTTTGTCTGCCCGGTGTGAGTTGATTAAACGCTTTTGCTAACGCAGGCGTTGCTACCAATCGGGTAGCCCATTCTTCCGGAATGATTCCCGTAGGTGACTCGGTTGATGGCAGCTCAATCCCTTTTTGCTCAATCAAAATTGCCTGTTGCACATATTGCCGAATAGCGGATTCCTTTTGTTGTATGTCGGCCACCGATTCAACCCGCAATTGGCGACCTGCTTGTGTATTTTCGCCAGGCTTTACCAGCATATGATGCGTGTCTATCAGTAATGCCCCTTTAAAAAAACCCAAGGCCAGATAATTTTTAAATGGCTGAAGAATTACTAGATTTTTATCTTCCCAACTATAGCAGGGTTTCCCCCATTTTATGGATTCCTGTAAGGGTTCAGTCTGCAAAATGTTACGCAACACCAATAACTCCTGCTGCCAAGGTTGCGGCTTTTGAAAAAAGGCGTCGTTAATACTACTCATATCCCGAATATACATTGAAGCAAGTATTCAATTAGAAAAATCAAAAGAAAAGTTAAAGAATCAAATCGCTGCTTTATGGGTGCATAATGCGTAAAAAATATCCTACTTGTAACAAATTGTAATAAAGATTCCACAAGATTCGAATACTATTTATATTTCGATTATTTTCACTCCCTAATTGAATTCAACAGTTTGTATGGTAGTAACAATATTCTTCTTGTCGCATTGGTATTTATCCTTATTTGGCCAAACCTTTTATCTACATCGGTATTCTGCCCATAAAATGTTTACCATGAACAAGTTTTGGGAGAAATTCTGGTATGTATATACCTGGCTTACCCAGGGAAGTTCTTATCTGAATGCCCGTGCCTATGCAATTTTACATCGGATGCACCATGCTTTTAGTGATACCGAAAAAGATCCGCATACCCCCCACTTTTTTAAAGAGGTTTTTAGCATGATGATGCATACCCGTAAAATTTATAACGGAGTAGCCACAGGAACCCTTCCTGTAGACCCCAAATTCGATAAAAATTATCCCGAATATAAAAAAATTGATAAAGTAGCCGACCACCTGATTACCCGCATACTTTTCGCTGGTTTATATATTGGCTTTTACCTGGTTTTTGCCGGGCATTGGGCATTATACCTGTTGTTACCCATCCACTTTTTAATGGGGCCAGTGCAGGGAGCTGTGGTAAACTGGGCAGGACATAAATATGGCTACCGCAATTTTCCACAAGAAAAAGACCAATCAAAAAATACCCTGCTGGTAGATTTTCTGATGCTGGGTGAACTCTTTCAAAATAACCACCACCATGCTGCCGCACGGGCCAATTTCGCCAGTAAATGGTGGGAGATTGATCCCGTATATCCCATTATCAAAATTTTTGATAAGATAGGGATGATTCGACTGGTTAAAAATACCCCTTCCGTATAAGGTAACTTAGGTTGGAATAAGCAAAATTTGATTATTTCATATATTAATCGTAATTTTACGATTAATATATGAAATCACCCGAATACAGTTCGTCCTCGATTACCTTGGCAGTCTTTGCCAAAGCATTGGCACACCCTGCCCGCGTTTCTATCCTCCAATTACTTCTTAAAAAGAAATCCTGTATCTGCGGAAATATCGTAGATGAACTGCCCCTATCGCAAAGTACCGTTTCACAACACTTAAAAGAATTGAAAGAGGCCGGACTAATTAAAGGAGAAATAGACGGCGTATCCGTTTGCTACTGTATCAATGAAAAAGTATGGAATCAAGCAGCTGTTCTATTGCAAAGCTTTTTTTCTCCTTCCACCCAACAAAACAGCTGCTGCTAGTAAATCTACTTACCCTAAAAAATACTATGTATGTCTACCGATGAACAACTGAAAGAGTTAGTTAAAAGTAAATACAGCGAAATCGCTTTACAAGATAAAGCAACGAATGCCGCTTCCTGTTGCGGGGCGGGGGGATGTTCTACAGAGGTATATAATATCATGAGCGACGACTATACCCAGCTGGAAGGATATCATGCATCTGCTGATTTGGGACTAGGCTGCGGACTTCCCACTGAATTTGCGCGCATAAAAAAAGGAGACGTGGTGATTGATTTAGGAAGTGGTGCCGGAAACGATTGCTTTATTGCCAGGCACGAAACGGGAGAAACCGGAAAAGTAATCGGTATTGATTTTACACCCGCCATGATCGAGCGGGCCAGAATAAATGCAGATGCCCGAGGCTTTAATAATGTAGAATTTAGGCAGGGTGATATCGAGCAAATGCCCGTGGGTGCAGGAATTGCAGATGTAATAGTAAGTAACTGCGTACTGAATCTGGTACCTAACAAAAAGAATGTGTTCAAAGATATTTTCCGCGTACTAAAGCCGGGGGGGCACTTCAGCATCAGTGATGTGGTATTGTTGGGCGACTTACCAGAGAACCTGCAAAAAGATGCCGAAATGTATGCAGGCTGTGTTGCAGGTGCTATACAAAAAAGCGACTACCTTCAATTGATTCACGAGACGGGCTTTCAGGAAATTACTATTCAAAAAGAAAAGCCCATTCATATCCCAGCAGATATCCTTCAAAATTATTTATCAGAAAAGCAAATTGCTGAATTTCAATCCGGCAACACCGGAATTTTTAGCATCACCGTATTTGCCAAAAAACCATTAGAAAACAATCAACCTACCTGCCAACCGGGCAGCGGATGTTGTTAAATTCATTTCGCATGAAGAAAGTATTAGTACTCTGCACAGGAAACAGCTGCAGAAGCCAAATCGCCCATGGATATCTACAACATTTTGCCGGCAACCGGGCCGAAATATATAGCGCCGGCGTTGAAACCCATGGCGTAAACCCCAAAGCAATCGCCACCATGCAGGCGGATGGGATTGATATATCTCAACATACCTCCAACCACATCAACGAATACCTGGGCATTCCCTTCGATTTCGTGATAACGGTTTGCGACCATGCCAAAGAACAATGTCCCATTCTTCCCGGTCACGCAACCACCTTTCACCATAACTTTCCCGATCCCGCTAAAGCATCTGGCACACCTGAAGAAATTACCGAGGCGTTTGCTGCAGTTAGAAATATGATACGGGAATACTGTAAAAACTTTGTAGAAGAACATCTCCCCAAGTAGGCAAATAAATTGGCCTAGTTGTTGTTTAAAATAATCTGCTCGTATAAAGTCTGTATAGATTTTCGAATAACAGAATTGAGTCCATTCGTGTAGCCCGGATGGCATCCATTGCTGATCACAACAATTCCATATTTCTTTGTTGGATTAAAAAACATCGCACTGTATAATCCATAAGCAGAGCCCGTATGCCCGCGCATAATCTCACCGGGTATAATGTTATCCTCCGTTTCAATCGCAAATCCATACCCCAAACTTCCACTGGCAGGCGTTTGCATCATCTGGGCACTTGAACTTTTTAATATACGCGTTCCTTTTGCTTTACCCAGTCTACTATGCATCAGCATGTATTTTGCTAAATCAGTTGCCGATATTTTCATCCCACCGGTAGGAGAAAAAATGGGGGTACTATATCCCAATACATACTGGGCAACCTCTTTCGTTCGGGAAGCATAAGCCCCGGGAGAAAGCACAAATCGGGCAGAATCGGTTCTATACTCATAAATACTCGCGAGCCTGGCCGTATCTAACTCATCCAAATTATATCCCCCATATAATTGTAAGGGAGCCAAAATATGATTCACTACATACTGATCGAATCGCTCGCCAGATACCCTTTCAATAATTGCCCCAATCATATTGTAATTGAGATTGCAGTAATCAAAACGAATACCCGGTTCATTTTTACTATAACATTTGGCCCATTGTACCGACTTAGCCGGGTTAATCGAATCCAACGAAAAATAGCCCCGACTATCATTAATAGAAGACCGGTGCGATAGCATCAATCGCAAAGTGATTACCTTTTCTGGAAAAGCCGGATTGCGCACCGGGAAACCAATTAATTCACTTACATCCTGATCTAACGATAATTTACCTTGCTCATATAACTGCATAATACTGGTGGCAGAAAATGACTTGGAAATGGATGCTATTCGAAATAGACAGTCATCGGTTAAAGGAATTCCACGCTCCCTGTTTTTGAACCCAACGGAATGCGTATATACAATACGATTATTTTTAACAACCGCTACAGACAAGCCAATTGCAGGCGATTCTTGTAGGATCACACGCAGTAAGGAATCAACTTTTGCTTCCTGAGCCGAAAGCAGCAACGGCATACTAAATAGCAAAATACAGATTCGAGTGGATTGCAGCAATAACTTTTTCATACCTGAAAATACTAAATCGCCCCAAAACATCTGCTAATTGGGTTATTTCGTTTTAAGTATATTTGATACAAAGGATTCTATATGAAACGGAGCTGGATTAAAATTGTAGTTGGGTTGTTCGCTATTTTACTGATAGTGATGGTATACAATACCCTTCGTGCCCCTAAGCCTCAATCCGATGTAGCAACAGAATCCATACCGGTTTTGGGTGATTCTGCAGCTATTCATTTAAGCAATGCGATACAAATTAAAACAATTTCTAAAGGGGATACCCTGCCTATTGATACCGCCGAATTTGTTGCGTTCCGACTATTTCTCGAAAAAAGCTATCCCTTGGTTCATCAACAGTTAACCAGACAAATATTCAATCAATTCAGCTATCTATATACCTGGAAAGGGAAAGATACCACGCTGGCTCCCTATGTTTTAATGGCACATA
>JBIINW010000212.1:0-4591 GCA_044337245.1 Sediminibacterium sp.
CCAGGGCAACTTCTTCGGGATTTAATGCATCTATTATCCCAATGGGTACAGGAATTTCATTGAGAAAAAACATAACGCCATCATCCGTTCCACTCGTCATACTGCCATCTTCATTCATACCCCCCAGTACCATTCCCGAAAAGCGATTGAAAACAACATTTTGAACACCTCCCGGTTCAAAGGGATTCACATTTAGTCCAGGAATTTCCCGCTGCAAAAACTGCCAGATATTTATATATCCCCGGTCATTTAATACTTCCAGCGTCTGATCGCTGTTCTCAAAAAAACTAGAAACATATTGGCTTTGGATGGAATCTATCCGACTCCTCTTTTTAGTGGTAACTGTTACATTACCTAGGTAGCGGGCCTGCGAAGAGAATGTATCTACTAGTGCCAGCTGAGTGTATAATAGTTTAGCTAGCTGAGATTTTCTGCTAGCCAATACCATCGTATCTAGATTGATCAGGTTTGGAAATACGGCGGTCTTTAATGTATCTAGCACTGAAGGGTAGAATGTTACATCCGCTACCAGATTTTCTTTCTTATTGTTGGTAGCCATATAAGATACAGTAGCCTTATTCCTGATTTGCACAGAGTCTACTAAGAATTCCCCTTTATCGGTTAAAAAGGCATCAATCAGATAAGTAGTGGAGTCTTCCCCTTTTATAATAAATGAAACTTTGCCATCTTTTACAGCTTCTGTTCTGTCAGACTTCGTAACTTTTCCTTTTAACTGAAGATTTGATTCTATGGGAAAGCGGAGATTGGGAGCTTCATTGTTCAGCATCTGTTTCCAGGTAAACTTTCTCCATCCGTGCACCATCATTAACAAATCAAGTTTTTGTAAGGTTTCTGGTGATTTATTCTGAAAATAAAAACCTGGCTCAACCACATATCCCTTAATATCGGAAGTGAGTAGTAGATGACTGGCGATTGAATTTTCAAGTCCCCCCTTATTATCAATAGCTGCGTCATTAACCAATACGCTTAAAGCAGCCTGATTTTGCAAATCGGAAATTAACTGCCAGCTATTCTCCGATCTGTTTGTATTTTGTTTTTTTTCAATCACTAGTTGCGGCCGAACAATATCATAGTTTTCAACGAACGCCAACCTTTCTGCCAATGGATTACCCAGCGTATCTAGAATAGTTATTTGCATAATCCCTGGGGGCAAGTTTTTTTTAGAAATGGGTGCGGTGGTTAGGCCCTCTTCAAAATCGAGAAAAGTAGAATAGATCAGTTGGCCACTCATGTGTGCCATCAACAATACACGCGGTGTTTTTTCAGCCCCCTTGTTACCACGTTGAACAGATACAAACATCCTAGCAGGACTGTTATTGATAACGGTTAATTGAATTCCTTCTGGTTGAACGGGTGGTAGAGAATAGGTGAAGGATGCCCCACCGGGTGTTTGAATTTCGGCTTTATAAACTTCTTGCTTTGGGGTTAGCGTGGCAATGCCCATTCCTTGATGAATAGCTGGTGCAGTGGCCACTGCATTTCCAGCAGCATCTTTAATAATTAGTTCCGCGTTTACAGGGAGGCCCATCTCATCCAGCACAGCAAATGCCATTTTGTTTTCTACGCCGGCAATCCACTGTCCGCCCTCAGGAAAAAATTTTACTTGCAAGGTCTTGGGTAATGTTGGCTTCACCCTCGAAACTTCATTCTCACCATACACAAAAAAGGGTTGATAAAAAATATAGTCTGGCTGGTTGAGCATCCAGGCGGTATACCCACGAAGGGTGTAGTTGCCCGACTTCCAATTGCGAGAAATATCTATTTGTCCGTGCCAGGAAGCAAGACTATCTATTCGGTACATGAATTTATCAACCACTTTCCCCTGTTCATCCACAATGTCTACATAAGCCAGTCTGCTCAGGAAGCTTGGTTTTTGCTGAAAAGTACACCACCCTTTAAACCAAATCTGCTCGCCAGCGGTAAACTGCACGCGATTCATTTGTATAAAAACCTTTTCCTGCGGGTAAGTTTGGAACCACTGCTTCAGGTTAAGAATTAATTTTTCCTGGATAGGATCGGGTTCAAACAGCAAAGAACTGGCAGCCAAGGATAGGATGGCTAAAGGAATTAGGATGAACTGTTTCATGTGGTAAAAGTTAAAAAAAAGCCGGCAATTGATTGCCAGCTTTTTGATAAAAAGGTAAAATAGGTTAATTACCCGGTAACAGCACACCACTCAGTGAGTGTACTACACCATTAGTACCCAATACATCTCTGAGCGTACCGCCAAATTGAACGGGGGTGCTATTGAGTGGCCCGGCTAATGCTGCACCATTATTTGAAACACGTACACTTCTTCCGGGACCCTGCATAGTAGCCGGCGTAAATCCGTCTTTGAAGTCGTTATTAAATAGTCTTGCACCACTGAACATGTGAAACCGTACAATGCGGGTAGCATCCGTAACTGGAATTGTATTAATGGTTGTGGTAGCGTTAAAGGGGGCACCTAGGGCCGTGATGGCAGCATCCGTTGGGGCTAAAACAGTAAATGAACCACTGCTAAGCTGTGCCCACTGCGATGCCCGGTTTAGGAGGGCAATAAACAGATTATGCTGCCCCGAATTTTGCAAAATGGCCTGTACAGTCCCTCTTAACTGTGGAGGTGTATTCACACGGTTAACCACATGAACTACCCCATTGCTCAGCCTATTATCTCCGCTTGTGATTCTTGAGCCATTTACAAAAAAATCATTTCCCTTTTGACCCATAAATGCAAGTGTTCCTCCCAGTTGCGTTGATCGGGATACAGAATATTGGGCAATCATTTCATTGGTTAGAACGGCGGTAGGCGGATTAGTGGTAGAAGATAAAATATGATACATCACCAAATAGCTAGCAGCACCTTGCGTCATCCGGTTGAGGGAATCGGCAGTGATACCGGCAGCAGTAAACGCATCGTTGGTAGGTGCCAGCCATGAGAAGGGTCCGGGACCAGTCTTAAAATCTGATAAATTCGCCTTTTCAATGGCTGCATTGAAAGTGCTTAGATTGGACTGCGATTTAAGATAGGTATCCAGATCGGGCAGCATTACTGTAGCTTCTTCTTTTTTACAGGAAGAAAAAAGAAAAACTGCTGCACAAACAAGGAATGATATTTTGAATAATTTCATGACAGTCAGGTTTACTTGTTAACAATTTGAAATGAAATGCCAGGAGCAAAGGTTGTACCCCAGATGCCACTGGAAATAACAGTGGTAGCCCTGCGATTTGATGCATTTCCTACCAATGGCGTAAAGGGTGCTCCTACAAGCGCACCAGTTGAAGTTTGCACCAACCTGTAACGAAGGAAGGCATTAACCGGATTGGTAGGGATGGTAACAAATTCAGTTGCATTGCCAAAAGAAATATTTCTGAATAAAGTATCTCTTGTAACCAATGTAGCGGAAGAAGAATCAATTCGGATAAGGGTTAGTCCAGGTGATTTTCCACTGGCATTAATAAAACGAAGGCGGGTAAATGCACTGTCGGGCAGTGGACCGGGGTCGTCAACATAAGAAGTAAGGGAGCGTGTTCTACCGGAGTCGGCCAATATAGTGGTATAGTAGATCCCCTTCATAGTGGTCATATTTCCTGTAAAGAGAACCACTGAATCATTGGTAGTTCCTGTATTTGGCTGCGATAAACGCAACGTGCCATTGGGCGGAACTGCGGAATATTCAGCAATGCCGGAATTGGTGGGAAATATACCAGCGGCTCCCGAAGTAAAGTTCCCATTTATTTTCTTGTCATTTACCTTGATCATAACCGAAGGAAGTCCGGGTGATACAAAAACAAATCTTACAAATGCTTGTGTGGTAGGCAAATCGTATTCTGTAGCCCTGAGTTCAGACTTAGTACAGGCACTCATACCGTACAATACCACACCTGCTGCAACTATATTTAATAAGTATTTTTTCATACAATACATCTTTTAGGTGTTAAGGTTGACTAAACCACATTTCAAGTGTGTGGTAATTTTGGTTCAATGCCCCGATTTTTCTCAAAGCTTCCCGGTTCCAGTCGAATTCAGAGAAGTTAGTTGGCCAAACTCGATAAGCCATATTAGGACCTCCATTGAAGGCTGAAAATACAGTTATGGTCTGGAATCCGTTGAATACGGGAAGACTAGTAGCAGGATCTACGTCATAGTAATGGAATCTGCGCATATCACACCATTGTTCCAGATAATTCCAACCCCAGTTGGCAATAAACTTCTGTTGCATAATGTCTGTTATATTAAGTGCGCCAGGATTTTGCTTAACGGCTGCAGAAGTTAAATAGGCGTTTCTTTCAGCGGCACTGATTGGAATGTAGTTGTTAACCCCCGTGTTGGCACTATTCACAAAATCATAATGTGCGGTGATTCCATTGATATAGGCCGAATAGGCAGTTGCCCGATCACCTTTCCTAAACGCCGCTTCTGCTTTGATAAATTGCATTTCGCTGTACGTCATTACAGGTAATGGAGAGTTGTTACGGAAAATAAATTTCCCGATTGTTCTATCAGCAAAGTTACCTATAGCAGGATTGGA
Source organism: Sediminibacterium sp. (assembly GCA_044337245.1). Classification (GTDB taxonomy): domain Bacteria; phylum Bacteroidota; class Bacteroidia; order Chitinophagales; family Chitinophagaceae; genus Sediminibacterium. Next base: position 4,533 of record JBIINW010000212.1, read on the forward strand.
AATGGCACTATCGCCCCAAACAGTTGAAGGTGCTCGGCGAAAGGTTAGCGATCCGGCAG
>JBIINW010000049.1:0-15596 GCA_044337245.1 Sediminibacterium sp.
CTGTAAAGCATCTTGGGTGTTCTCCGCTGAAAAAATTTGTTGCATTTCTGATTTTGCATAAGAAGCATAATTGGGGAAACGTTCTTTTAGTACACTCATCTCTCGAATGAGTTCATCTCTTCCTGCAATGGGGAATTCTTTAATTGGGCCATTTGTAACCGAAGGTAGAAATGAGCTAAATACCGCATCAAAACTTGTATTCTTATCAAAATCTTTCGCATATGCCTTAATAGGGTACAATGAACTAGGTTTCAAATATCCATTCTGTCCATAGTTGCCTACTATATAATCTAGGTCACCATCTTTATCAATATCCGCAGCAGTAATACTATTCCACCAACCTGTTTGATTGTCTATGGTTGTTTTGATGCGTGAAAATTGATTGTTTTTGTTCTGTAAGGTGATGATAGAACCCCACTCGGTAGTGATCATTAGATCTAACTTGCCATCAGCATCTACATCAGACCATATTGCTCCTGTTACCATGCCAATTTGTTGTAATACAGGAGACACTTGTTGAGTCACATCCGTAAAAATGATTTCCCCATCTTTACTGTCGTTTCTATAAATAAAACTACTAGTTGGAAAGGGATATTTTCCGGGTATTACCCTGCCACCTACAAACAAATCTATATCTCCATCGTTGTCGTAATCAGCTCCAATAATACAACTTTTTGAAGACCTGTTATTTGTGATTGCTATGTTCAATTCACTAAAATTTCCTTTTCCATCATTTACATAAAAATGATCTGTATAAGCTTTGGATTGAGGTTCATTTTCGGCACCTCCGGAAGCGATAAATAGATCTAAGTCTTTGTCGCCATCTGCATCCAATAAACAGATACCCCCATCATCCTGATATTGGAAGTCCTTTGAATTAGATATTGATTTTGAAGTAAATTTTCCATTTTTCCCTTGTGTAAAAATAGTGGCATAAAAAGGGGAGCTCCCTCCTATAATAAAATCATCTAATCCATCACCATTTATGTCGCCTACCGCAATAGGAGGCCCGTTTTGTGTTAGTTTGTGTGGAATCAATCTTTGAATATCAAAATCAATAAAATCTACCTCCCGATTAGCGAAGTTGATGCCCGCTTGTTTTGTAATATCTGTAAACCAATTTTCATACAATAAAGAGGATTTATCAATTACCACTTTTTGATTAGCATTTTTTATATCAATTATTAGTGTTGCATCAATAACAGGATGTATAATTGTTTCCTGCATATTTTCTGGCCATTCAATTCGAATAGAATCTACCAAGTTGGATTTGCCTAATCCGAAATGCGCCATATTTTCGATGGTAGAAAGGTATCCTCTATAGGGACTATTCTCATAGCTCTGATGCATCCCATTACTATAAACATGAATAATTGCACCAATCCCATGTATATTATTTTCATTTCCTTTCAATTTGATATTAATATAATGATACAGGTCTTTTTGTTCATTTTCGGTATTCTCTAAAAAACTGACTGGCATATTGGTATTATTTACCATCACATCTAAGTCGCCATCTCTATCAAAATCGGCATAGGCCATACCCGCAGAATACGTAGGTGCGTTCCATCCCCAGTCATTTGTTTTATCAGTAAAAGTTAAATCGCCATTATTACGAAAAATATTGTTGCTGATTTTTACAGTAGGTAATTGTGTAAGTATTTCCTCCATACTGGCAGTGGCAACCGCGTTTTTTCGATAAGCCATAAAATCCATGTCACTCATGTCTTTTGGCAAACCATTGGTTATTAATAAATCTCTATATCCATCATTGTCTGCATCCATTAGCAACGGTGCCCAACTCCAATCGGTATGGGCTACTCCACTTAAATAAGCAATTTCACTAAACACCGGATTATCAATACTGTCATTTGCTTTTACGCCGAAACCTTGGTTGAGTTGCAAAGTATTTCTGGGATATTGATACATGTAGCCAAACCTTTCTGAGTTTTGAAAAGTTTGGTATTTGATATCGTTATTCATCATTTTCTGGCGGTAATTATCTGCAGGCATCATATCTGTTTCAATAATGTCGGCCAAGCCATCATTGTTTATGTCTGCAATATCATTACCCATTGCATTTCTACTGGTATGCTTTACATAGTCTGCACAATGATCTGTAAAAGTTCCATTTTTGTTGTTGATGTATAAAATATTATTTGATAGGTAGTCATTGCTTACATAAATATCTTTCCATCCATCTTGATTTATATCTGCAATACTTACTCCCAAACCATGCCCCTCAATTAGTATTCCTGATTTTGTAGAAACATCTGCAAATACCGGATGGCGTAGTACTGAGTCGTATTTGCTTTCAAAAAGTTTGTCTGTATTAGGCCAACTACCATCTTTTCTGATGGGTCTAAATTCATTGGGATATGTGCCGTCTAAATCATTTACTAATAAATATACATCTAAGTCACCATCATTATCATAATCAAAAAAGGCAGCCATCTGCGTATTGGATGCATCATTCAATCCGTAGGAAGCACTCATTTCTGTAAAGGTTGGATTTCCTGTTTTTTTATCCAGTCCCTGATTGATGTATAATAAATTTTTTCTCGCATTACTATCGGGTAATATAGCAGCACACACATAAATATCCAGCCAACCATCATTATTGATATCTACTACACTTGCTCCTTTGCACCATTTGGCATTTCCATCTACTCCAGCTGCCGCAGTAATATCTTCGAAATGTAAATTTCCTTTATTTATGTATAATTTATTAGAAACCATATTTCCGGTAAAATATACATCCGGTAAGCTGTCGTTGTTAAAGTCTCCAATACCAATTCCCCCTCCGTTATAGAGGTATTCATAATTCAAAATATTTAGATTGGGGCTCTCTGTAATTTGATTCACAAAATCAATTCCACTTTTTTCAGGCGAAATTGTTCTGAACAATTGTTTGTTGTTTTTACAGGCAAGTAATACAAACGCAGAAAGAAGGGCTAAAAATAAATATTTCATAATTTTTTTATGAATAGATTTGACATATCAACCGATTTGCAAATTACGATTTATGAAACGATTACTCACCATTCTCGCGGCATTTTCTATTACAATTAATTATCATGTAAGCGCACAGGATCCTTGGAAAATAAAGGCTTCTTCTATTGATGCCCGAAATTATTACGGTGTTACCGTAGCCAATGGCATGTTAGGCATAGTTTCTTCCCCTGAGCCGTTTAAAGTAAAAGAAGTGGTTTTAGCCGGAGCTTATGATTTATACGGCAGGGGCAGAGTAAGTAATTTTCTCAGAAGCTTTAACCTGCTGAATATGCAACTCGACATTGATGGGAGGCGCGTAGATGCTGGATGGGTAACCGATTTTAATCAGGAGCTGAACATGAAGGAAGCTTCGTTTACAACAACCTGCAAGGTTGGAAATAAGGCCACTATCACTTATACCTATTATGCACTCCGGCAGCTTCCCTTTACGGTTTTGATGGATGTAACCATTACCGCAAACCAAAATATTTCTCTAATGGCTGCCAGTGTGATGGAAGCACCGGATGCTTTGAAAGAAGTACAGAATTATTATAATGAAATCGACCGCCCCCACGCTGTAATTCAGCTATTAACTTCTACAGCTAAAAGTCCAACCGGCAAACTGCAACTATGTGCCTCTAACTCATTTCTTTTTCCCGAGCCGCACGGGCAAGAGCCCCGGGTAATTCATGAAATGTGGGACAATAATATGCACCTGATGAAATTTGGAAAGAAACTGGAAGCGGGGCAGACATACCGTTTTTCTATAGCTGGAACTTCTATTACCTCTGCTCATCACGACGATCCGTTGAACGAAGCGGAGCGAATGACTTTATTTACCCGATTGGAGGGGCGGGATCGGCTCATTCAAAAGCACCGGCAGGCTTGGGATGAATTATGGAAAAGTGACATAGAAATTGCCGGGGATGAGCAGGCACAACAAGATGTGCACAGTATGCTGTACCATTTATATTCTTTTGTAAGGGAAGGAACGGATATGAGTCCATCTCCCATGGGATTAAGTGGATTGGGATACAACGGACATGTATTTTGGGATACCGAATTATGGATGTATCCTGCTTTGCTGGTGATGCAACCTGAAATGGCCAAGAGTATGGTGGAATATCGTTTTCAGCGCCTACCTGCAGCTCGGAGAAATGCCTTTAATCATGGCTATAAGGGGGCCATGTTCCCTTGGGAAAGTGCCGGTACAGGAGTGGAAGAAACGCCGGTATGGGCTTTGAGCGGACCATTTGAACACCATATTACGGCCTGCGTGGGCCTTGCTGCCTGGAATTACTATTGCGTTACCCAAAATAAGGATTGGCTAAAAGAAAAAGGTTGGCCATTGCTAAAAGAAACGGCTGATTTTTGGGCCAGTCGGGTAGAAAGGAATGGCCCCGGAAGATATGATATCAATAATGTGGTAGCTGCCGATGAATGGGCAGAAAATGTAAACAACAACGCATTTACCAATGCCGCTGCCAAAGCAGTATTGCAGCATGCTTCAGCCGCCGCCGCGATTCTTGGCCTGCCCGCTAATCCTGACTGGGCATTGGTGGCTGCCAATATTCCCATTTTAAAAATGGAAGGGGGCGTAACGCGCGAACATGAAACCTATAAAGGGGAGGGCATTAAGCAGGCAGATGTAAATTTATTGGCATACCCATTGCGAGAAGTTACCCAACCCGAAAGCATCCGGAAAGATTTGAATTATTACGAAACCCGCATACCTGCTGCCGGAACCCCTGCCATGACGCATGCCATATTTTCTCTGCTCTATGCCCGTTTGGGCGATGCCGGAAAGGCATATAGCTTTTTCAAAGAATCGTACCAGCCTAATTTGTTACCCCCCTTCCGGGTTATTGCTGAAACCAAGGGTGGTACCAATCCCTATTTTGGTACCGGAGCGGGTGGGGTGCTGCAAAGCGTATTGATGGGATTTGGAGGCCTGGATATCACAGAAAAGGGTATTGTGCAGCTAAAATCGGTACTGCCTGCTCCATGGAAAAGCCTTACCCTGAAAGGGATTGGGCCCGAAAAGAAAATATTTTCCGTGAAGCAATAATCAGTAATTTTAGGTGTTGAAAAAGCTGACTGCCATACTACTGCTAGCTATTCTCCTGTTCAATTGGGGAGGATATCGATTATTGTCTCATTGGGTTGCCCTTCAATCTGAAGTGCAGTTTCAATTGGCATTGGATCAGGAGCAATATGATGAGTCGGAACTATTGCATATTAAAGTTCCCGCCAGTTTACCCTATGGTGCTAGTAATGAGCAATTCGATCGCGTTGAGGGCAGCATGGAAATTAATGGGGTAACTTATTCGTACGTGAAAAGACGTTTTTATCAAGATACGCTGGAATTGCTTTGCTTACCCAACCTGCAGACTACCCAAATTAAAAATGCCAGGGATGCTTTTGCCCAATTGGCCAGTGATTTTATTTCCCACGATAGTGCTCCAAAGAAAAATACGGGATCGGCTGCTGCTATTAAATTTAATGTTTCTGATTTTACCCAAGATCATCTCCTCTTTTCTTGGCAGTTTAGTTGTGATGGTGCTCAAGTAAATTGGAATCAATTTCGTTCAGCATCCCTGCCCAATGAAGGGCCCAATGGAATAGACCCCCCTCCGCGAGCCGTTGCCTAATTTTTGATGGCATCTGCATTTTTTATCTCTCATTTTTTATTAATGAAAAGACTTTTACAGGGTCTTTGTGCAGTCTTATTATTAATCAGCTGTAATAACAGTGATGAATACAAGGCTTACTTGCACAATCCCGACTTATATAGCCAAACCGTACATGAGCTGAATACCGTAGTAATGGGAAATAATTTTCCACCTATGGTAGCATCGCGTAATTATGCTTATGCTGCCATCGCTGCCTACGAAGTGATGGCGGTGGGGTATTCCGATCAATACGAATCGCTTGCTGGTCAATTGAACGGATTAACCACCATTTCCCGGCCTGCCGCCGATTCGCAGGTTGATTACGCATTGGCAGCCTTGGTGGCTTATATGAAAGTGGGAGAAGCCGTTACATTTCCAGAGGGGAGTATGCAATCTTATATGGATAGCATCATAGCGACGGCTCGCAAAAAAGGGTTACCCAGGAAGGTAGAAAAAGCCTCCCGGTTACTTGCCGATAGTGTGGCTGCCTCTATTATCCGTTGGAGCAAAAAAGATAATTATCTGCAAACAAGAGGAGCCGAAAAATATTCCGTAAAAGATATTCCCGGTCGTTGGATACCCACGCCTCCAATGTATGCCTCCGCTGTAGAGCCTCATTGGAAAGAAATACGCCCCATGGTAATTGATAGTGCCGGATTGTTTTGTCCACCCGCACCCCCTCCCTTCAATATCACGGATAAAAAAAGCGAATATTATCAACAGGTGATGATGATAAAAAATGCAGTGGATAGTCTTACCCCCGAACAAAAGCATATAGCTGAATTCTGGGACGATAATCCCTTTAAGATGAATGTAACCGGTCATGTTATGTTTGGCAGCAAAAAGTTTTCTCCTCCAGGGCATTGGATGGGAGTAATTGGGATTGCTGCTAAAAAAGCCGGATTCGATTTACCCGAAACGATATATGCGTATGCGATAACAAACATTGCATTATTTGATGCATTTATCCAATGCTGGTATGTAAAGTATACCTATAATACCATACGGCCAGAAAGCGTAATCAATAAATATATTGATATGAACTGGCGCCCCTATTTACAAACTCCGGCATTTCCTGAATATACCTGCGGACATTCTACTATTTCCTCCTCTGCTGCCGAGGCACTCACCAGTGTATTTGGCGATAATTTTGCCTATACCGATTCTACGGAATTGGAATTTGGCATCAAAAGCAGAAATTTTTCCTCCTTTCGTGCAGCCGCCATCGAAAATAACTGGGCCAGGTTTTATGGAGGATTACATTTTCATAATTCCTGTATAACCAGCACTGAAATTGGAAAAAATGTGGGGCAATTAGTTTCATCTCGCCTCCGCATGAAAAAGCAACCTTAATTACAAGAACCCTACACCAAAATTTATGCGCACAAAAATATTTTTACTAATCATACTTTTTTCTGCTTCCCGCGAGTTATTTGCTCAGGGATGTGTAGCCATCAGAAGCAATGGGGCCGTATGCACCATGGAACATGCCGACTCCATTGTTTCTAAATGGCAGTTTGCCGCTAATACCCGCTATTTTAAATCATTCCGACATTTTGTGGGATATGCAGAACAACCCCAGCGGGTTGAATTGGGTACCGAGGTAATCAATCACAATTATTCGCTCGATCTTACTCTGTTTCACCATCTTACTAACCGCTGGACGCTGATGGCAAATGTGCCCATCATTTATAACCTGCGTTCCTCCCTTTATGAGCATGGCGGATTGCAGCGCTATAGCACTAGTTCTTACGGAATAGGGGATGTACGTTTGGCGGTGTACAGATGGTTGCTGAATCCTGCCAAACACCATAACCTGAATATTCAGGCGGGGCTCGGTGTTAAACTGGCTACCGGCGATTATCGGTATGCCGATCGTTTTTATACCGCAACTCCTGGCATTACCCGTTTTGGTCCCGTAGATCAGTCTATACAAATTGGAGATGGTGGCTTAGGATTTACCACTGAATTGAATGCCTACTATATGTTGAAGAATGGTTGGGGTTTATACGGGAACTTCTATTATCTCATCAATCCAAGGGAACAAAATGGCGTTTCCACTGCACGCGGTGGCGTTCCTTCTGCCAACCAAATTATTGGAGGAAGTGATGTGATGAGCGTGCCTGATCAGGTTATGTATCGATTAGGCGTAAACTATATGGTTGGAAAATTCACTTTCCTGGGTGGGGTTCGCAGAGAAGCCATTCCGGTGAATGATCTAATTGGCGGGAGCAATGGATTTAGAAGACCTGGTTTTATTGTTTCTGCTGAACCCGGTATCGTGTATACCCACAAAAAAACCAGTCTATTTGCTTTTGTGCCTATAGCAGTTACCAGAAACAGAACTCAAAGTGTACCAGATCAAATTATCTCATCGGTGAATAATAAATATACACATGGCGATGCAGCTTTCTCTGATTATGTGTTGAACCTGGGATTTTCGATTAAGTTCTAATCAATTAACCTACCAATAAAAGTCCGGCCTTTTCGAATGCCGGACTTTTTTTTATCCGGAAATGATTTTTCCGTCTTCCATCTCAATAATTCGCTGGGTTTTATGCGCAAACTCCATATCGTGGGTTACAATCAACAGGGTTTGATTAAAATCTTTACACAAATCGCTGAATATATTAAATACAATATCGCTGTTCTTTTTGTCGAGATTACCCGTTGGCTCATCTCCCATAATTATTAAGGGATCATTAATCAGTGCACGGGCAATGGCAACTCGCTGCTTTTGTCCTCCGGATAATTGATTGGGCATTTTAAGTGCTTCATTCTGAATTCCCAATATTCGAAGCTTTTCATAGGCTCTATGTTCTACTTCTTCCTCGGAATATTCACTCTTTTTTAAACCCGGCAGCATTACATTTTTAACAACGCTAAATTCATTCAACAGATAGTGAAACTGGAAAACAAAGCCAATGCTGTTATTCCTGATTTTCGCCAACTCGGCATCTTTCTTGCCTTTTAGGTCATCCCCTTGTAAAAATACATTTCCTTCATAATCGGTATCCATGGTAGAAAGTACATACAACAAGGTTGATTTTCCACAGCCAGATTTTCCAATAACCGCAATAAATTCTCCGGCATTTACCGAAAAGCTCACTTCATTCAATACCTGCACCGTAAGGGGATCGTGAAAATATTTCGAAATTTTTCGGGCTTCTAATATAACGGATGCATTACTCATTTTCCTCGGATAATAGTTACAGGATCCATTTTACTGGCTTTTCTAGATGGGAAGTAACCAGCGAAATAAGTGGTTATCAATGCAAAAATTCCTCCAATGATATAGAAGTAAGGATTATAGTTTACCGGATAAGTTTTAATGGTTGGTAAGGAGGGTGTGTTAAAGGGTATTTGATCTATTACCGATGATAAGCCTAAGCCCATAATCAATCCAGTGATGCCACCAGTAATACCGATGGTTAAAGCAATACATAGAAAAATTCGATTTACATCTTTTCCTGAAAATCCGGTTGCCTTTAAAATCGCAATGGAATCCATTTTCTCATAAATCATCATATTCAAGATATTATAAATCCCGAACCCCGCAACAATCAGCAACGTAATGCCTACTGCATACGAAATAAGTGTTCTTACTTTACTACCGGTTTCAAACTGAGAGTTGGCAGTTTGAATATCAACTGCATCTACCGAAAACAGTTTTTCATACTCTTTTGCCATAGCAGGTGCTAGGGTAAGGTCGTTTAGTTTCACTTGTAAATCCGTAATATAACTACCCGTTTCACCCATCAGGTTTTGCGTAGTTTTTAATGAGGCATAACTCTGTACTTTGTCTATTTCTTGAATACCGGATTGAAAAAAGCCCACAACCTTCAACTGTCTCGACTCCCCCTTGGCCGTGGTAACTTGTATGATGTCTCCTAAGTTCGTGAACGTTTTTTCTGCTACCCCTTTTCCCAGAATAATACTATTGGGTATGGTATTCAGGTCGGAATAATTGCCTGCCACTACATAGTCGCTGAATAAAAATAATTTGTTTTCGCCGGCAACGTCAATGCCATTGATTAATCCGTTTAAGTCGGTAGCCCCCACATTGTAAAATACTTGTGCTGTAATTTTGGGTGCAAATCCCCGCACCCGATTATCTTCCCCCAGTGCTTTTTCCACTGCAGCAATGTTATAAATCTGCAGTCGTTCATTTTTGGGTTTAACCGAACGTACAAAATTGTAATGCTGCTGATACCCGGGTAAAAGATTTACCGGCTGTATTTCTGGAGCTTTTATTTCATTGTATAATCGAATATGCGGGGTTCTGTTCAATAATAAACCATCCAGCATATCATTCAGTCCACCCATAAATCCCAGCAAAGTGATAAACATGGTAATACTAAAAGCTACGCCAATAGCCGCTACCAGGGTTTGTTTCCACCGGGCCATTAAAAGGGCAAAAGCAATTCTTATGATGAGTAAAAAACTCATTCTTTAGGCTTTATTAGTTCATCACTGGCCGTAAGCCCCGAAATAATTTCAACCCGAGAAAAGTCTTTAATTCCAGTAACTACACGTACTGGTTTACCAGCTTTGTTCAACACGGTTGAATCGTTCAGCAAATAATTGCGGGGAACGAGTAGCACACTGTCTTTGGTATTCAGAATAATATTGGCTTCGAAGCTGGTATTGGGAAATATTTGTTCGGGGCTTTTGGTAAATCGGGCTTCCACCAAAAAAGTTTTATTTTTTTCGTTCATCATCGGCAGAATTCGGGTAACCGATGCTTCAAATACCCTTCCCTTATAACTATCCATAGTTATGGCAACGGGTAGCCCAAGTTTGATATGGGTAATATCCGACTCATCTACCTGCATTTCCAGCACATATTTTTGCGGGTTTCCGATTATTCCCAGGGGTGTTTGCTGGTTCGCAAATTCACCGGCAACTTTTAACCATCTAAATACTACTCCATCGGATTCACTTCTTACTTCATAATCTCCCTCCATCTTGCCGGCTATCTGTAAATTTTTTTGTGATAACTGATCGGTGAAAGTTATTTGCCTTTGCAAATCTTTAATTCTTTGTAAAGCCAGCTGAAAATCTGTTTGTGCATTTTTCCAAGCCAATTCTCTTTGCTCCAGTTCTACCCGGGTGCCAATTTGTTCGGCCCATAAGTTTTGTTGCCGCTTATAAAGTGCCGAATCCACCTTCATTTTTTGATAAGCCATATCGGCAATTCTTTGCGCATCGGTTAATTTTCCCTGGTTCATTTCCCGTGAGTCGAAATTAGCCTTTAAAGCAGCCGATTGCTGGTTATACCCTGCAACGTCATTTACCAACACTGCTAATAATGTGCCTTTTTTTACCGAGTCGCCCTCTTTTACCCATACTTTTTGTATCACCCCGGCTGCAGCGGGAAAAACCTGATACTGATCTGTGGTAGAAATTGTACCAGAAGCGTAAACGGATTCTGTAATTGATTCGGTTGAGGGGTGAATGGTGTCAGGACTTCTACCACAAGAAATCGATAAACCGAGGAGTGCAACAAAGAAAAATCTGTTCATGATTGGGGTGATTTACTGGAGCTACCCAATTGAACTATAAAGGTACGATTTTTTGAAGCTAACGGCCGGTAAATCAGGATATACGGTTACTATACGCTTTCTATCCGGTAACCTCCAGTATATGAAAACCGTAAGGTTTCAAGATAAAATAATCATGATCAGAACCTACTGTAATCGTTTGTTCCGTCCAGTGATCATATAATCGCATAACCGATTTCCCTTTTTCTTTAAATGCATACCAAGTTAGGTAGGCAGATTGCGGATTAAAATTGAAAAGACAGTAAACTTGTTGATCAGCGTTTTCCCGAATAAAACCTGCCACATGGATATTATGAGGCGTTAGCCAGCTAAGATTTCCAGTATCCGCAATAGCAGGTAATTTTTTCCGAATTTGAATGAGGCGTTGGGTAGCAACAAAAATGCTTTTTCCGTCGGCATTTTCATCGGCCTCCCATTTTTTCCAATCAATTACAGGGCGGTGCATCCAGCGATTATCATAACTTTTTCCAGGATCATTTAGGTAGCTGTAGTCGTTGGTATATCCCTGCTCATCTCCATAAAAAAGTACCGGAATGCCTCCAATAAAAAAGCTCTGCGCCTGAAGAAGAAGTATTTTGCGGATGGCCATTTCCCTGGCAGTTTGAGACCCTTCTTTTTGGGCTTTTTCCAATCCACATAATGATGCCAGCGATCCGCTGATGCGTGCATCCTGTGTTTTGGGGTTTACAGAAAATAAAGCTCCAGTTGCAGGAGAGCCAGGCAAGGATCCTGCATAATATTCTTTTAAAAATTTTCGGTGCTCATACGAATTAAATCCGGCTGCTGCAATCATGCTGTCATCGTATCCTAATCCAATATCATCGTGGCATCGGGTGTAGGTTATCCAGGAAGCACCTTTGGGTTTTTGTAATAGCAGGGGTTGGGCTGCCAGCATTACCCGGGTATCTCCGGTTGCCAGCGCATCCCATTGTAATGCCATTTGCGTGGCATGATAGGCAAAGTCACATTCCCGGCCTGAATATAATCCCTCCCCAAAATATTTCATAATTTCTCTGGGCGCGACTATGGCTTCCCCCAATAATGCTACCCCGGGTGCTGCTACCTGTAAACATTGTTTTAGTAATTGAAGCAGTGTATGTGCCTGGGGTAAATTTTGACAGGTAGTGCCCAACTGTTTCCAAATGAATGCAGGAGCATCGATGCGTAATATGTCTACTCCCAAATTGGCATAAAAAAACAGGGTATCCAGCATAGCCACAAAAACTGCTGGATTGGTATAGTTGAGGTCCCACTGATACGAATGAAATACCGACATCACCCATTGATTACATGCTTTTACATACGTGAAATTACCCGGTGAACTTTCTGGAAATATCTCAGGCATGGATGCATCAAACTGGTCGGGAATTTCCCGAGTAGGGTACATATAGTAATATTGCTGAAAGGCCTTATCACCTTCTTTGGCTTTGCGAGCCCATTCGTGGTGATGGGAAGTGTGGTTTAACACAATATCCAACATCAAATACATTTCCTTCTCCTCCATTGCTAACTTCAGCTTTTGCAAATCGCCTAGGTTGCCAAAGCGGGCATCCACTTTTCTAAAATCCGATACGGCATATCCGCCATCACTTTCTCCGGCAGGACTCTCAAAAACCGGCATGAGGTGCAAAAAATTTACACCCAGCTTATTGAGGTATTCGAGTTTACTGCTCATACCTTGCAGGTTGCCAGCAAACCGATCTACATATAAACTCATTCCTGCGATTTGGTTGCTCAGGAACCAGCCTTCTTGTTCCAACTTTTTTTCATCCAGTTGCTGTAGAGCAGGTCTTCTTTTTTGGTGGGCATCTACTATAGTTTCAACCAATTGGTTAAAATATAAATCGTAAGCAGGGTGATGTTGGTAGATGGAGGAGAAAAGCGATTCAATAGCGGCTGCATTCGCAACAAATCGAGTATAAAAATTAACGTTAGCCGGGTTTGCATGCAAGGCATTTTTTTCCAGCGCCCTTTTAATTTTTTGATGTAATTGATGTTGATACACAAGTAAGGAATTCTATTGAAAAATTTTATCGGTAAGGTGTTCGAAGGCTTCCATGGCACCCATGAATTCGCAAGTTCGGGCACCGGCTTTATTGGCATTTGCGGTAATGGCTTTCCATTGCTCAACTGAAAGTTGTTTCATTTGACTGGTTCCAAATTTGCTCAGTTGAAATAAAAGCGCTCCCACAAAAGCATCTCCAGCTCCAGTAGTGTCTATAGGGGTTATGGAAATACTGGGAATTACAAACGATTCTCGGTTAATGCAAAGCAGGGTTCCCTCTTTTCCGAGGGTGATGGCAAATACGGCAGTTGATAAATCCATCAGCACGCGGGTGGCTTCTGATAAATCAGCACAACCGGTAATCAACAAGGCTTCTTCATCACTCATTTTAAAAAAATCGCAGTGTTGTAAAAAGTGCCGCGATTGAGCAATAAAATGGCTCGGATCACCTGGAAATAGCAGATGCCGATAATTCGGATCGAAGCTGGTGAAAATTCCCTTTCTTCTTGCTTCGGAAAGCAGGTATAGATATGCTGCTTGTAAGGGACCGGGTAAAAAGCCGGTGGCAGAACCAAAATGAATAATGGAAATTTCATCCAGTGGAATTTCTTTCACATCTTCCTTACTAAGTTCGCCATCTGCGCCGCGGTTAAATACAAAATCCCTTTCTCCATTTTGCATCAGCGATACAAATGCGAAGGTGGTAAAATGATTGGGGTCGCTAAGCATCCAACGGGTATCTACCCCAAAATGCAGCATCTGGTCGCGCAGGTGTTTGCCAAAGGGATCGTTGCCTACTTTGGCAGCAATGGATACAGCACCCCCGAGTGCAGCAATCGCTGCTGCTACATTGGTGGGGGCACCCCCGGCCTTTTTTAAAAAATGATTGCCGTCTGATAAAGCACTCCCTTTATCGGTACATATCATATCAATCAAGGCTTCCCCAACACATAATATTCCCATATATTTTTTATTTCCTTCAATTAAAAATTTATCCATGCCCACCGGCTGATGGCAGATTCTCTAACTCCTCATCGCTTGGGTTACTCGCTTTTATCCGCAAAGTGGCTAAGCTGGCAATTAGTAATAAGATGCCCGCAAAACTAATGGCTTTCCTTGGGTCGTTGTTTAAAAAATGCTGTAAAACATATCCAAAAGTAGTGGTCTGCAAAATCATCGGAATCACAATCATCATATTAATGATACCCATGTATACTCCATATCGTTCTTTCGGTATATTATGAACCACCATCAAATAAGGAACGCCCATCATACTTGCCCAGGCAATCCCAAATCCGGTTACCGGTAAAAAAATCAGGTGCTTATCCTGAATCATCGGAAAAATAATAAACCCAATGCCCGCCAGTAACAAACAAATAACATGTACCGCTTTTGCACTGTATTTTTTTGCCAGGTATACCAATATAAACGCAGAGAGAAAGGTCATAATATTCGACCATCCGCCTACCAGTCCTGCCCAGCCCACCGCTTCTTCATATTGTTTGGGATTACTCTGGGGAGTGGCATTCCAAACACTTAGGGCAATACTTTTAGAAGTGTTTTGCCAATAACAGAATAAGGCATACCACTGAAATAAATATACCAATGCCAATTGCCACATTACGCGAGGCATATGTTGTATGGCCGAAAATATTTCTATAAAAGGAGCAAATAACCCACCCTTTTCGGCTCGTAAGGCAGCCAGCTCCTCTTCGGTGGGAGGAATTTCGGGGGTAGTAGAGGTTGACCAAAGCACAGAAGTGATGGAGCAAATAGATCCTAAAAAGAAGGACGCAAAAACCCAATAGGGGATTTGTCCATGCGATTGTTTTAAAAAGTCAATTTTCTGAAAAGCATACAGCGACAAGTTGGCCAGTGTAATGCCGAGCCCGGTAAAAAAACTTTGTGATAAAAACCCAGTAGGCATTTGTGAGGGAGGCAATTTGTCGGCAATAAATGCCCGGTAAGGTTCCATGGCCGTATTGTTGGCGGCATCTAATACCCATAAGAGTCCGGCCGCCATCCATAGGGAGCTGCTGAATGGATAAATAAATAAGCAAATACTACAAAACAACGCCCCCAGAAAAAAATAGGGCTTGCGCCTTCCCCAGCGTGGATGCCAGGTTTTATCGCTCAATGCGCCAATGATTGGTTGTATCAACAATCCGGTTACCGGTCCGGCCAAATTGAGTATAGGTATCTGCTCGGGTTGGGCACCTAAAAAATCATAAATTGGATTGATGGCAGTTTGTTGCAAACCAAAACTATATTGGATACCGAAGAATCCCACATTCATATTGATAATCTGCAAAAAACTCAGCCGGGGTTTTATACGCATGTAATAGCAGTTAGTAGCTGTAA
>JBIINW010000213.1:0-4561 GCA_044337245.1 Sediminibacterium sp.
CCCGAAGCCAAAAAAACAGATGTCGAATCTGAACTTGAAACTTTGGTCGTGTCATCTATATCAACTTCGTGATCTTTCCTTCGCTTCAAAATATCAAACAGTCCATCCCGATTGAAATCTGAAATCCATGCGTCCTGAACAAAATGCCAACCCTCATCGCCAAACCCGTCCGACAAACTTTCACGATTTGTTATTCGGTTTTTTTTATTGTCCCAAATGAATAGATCAACAGCAGTTGTGGCGTATTGGCTTGGTATTCGTATTAGGAGACCCGTATTATTTGAGTCCAACTTGAACTTATAGCATGCATAGAAGCGATCTATGCCCCGCTCTTCAATTAAGCTATAGGTCAATACCGTATCGAATGCAAAAAGATAATTAAATTCCTTTCCAATCTGTTTACCGCGAAATTTCGGGTCGTCATAAAATGTAGGCACAGAATAAACATGAAAGGTATCGACAGCAATTTCAGTAAATAAGGCTAAAAAGCGATCTGATCCGCCCTTTTCGAGTACTTTTGCCAATTTACTGGTATCCGCGCCAGACTGAGATGAATTCATACCAATCGAGCTATGGCAATAAGAAAGTGTGGTAATTAAAAAAACTAATATGATTTCAGCAAGCCTCATGGTATTTTGGATCTGAATCTGGTTGTATGTCGGATTTTCATGGCATTACCCATAACGTTTTGCGTGTAGGCGATGTTGCCTTGTGTTGCGCCTGCGGCAAGGTAATATCGCTTACTCGCTGTTATAGGAAGTTATTTTATTCAATTTATTAATAAAGGCTACTTCTTTTCCAGGCGCACTATTTTCCGCTTTTAACAATCGAATTTCGGTTTTAGTCAAATCAAATATTACTTTGCTAGCTTCACTTAACTTCAATTTGGTTAAATTTTCAATGAAAGCCAAAGAAGTTGTTAAAATTGTTTCAATTTTCCCCAAATCGAATTCAATTCTGTGGAGTTTCATATGATACGAATACTCCAAAAGAAGATAATCTAATTTCTCTTCCATTTCTTTAATACTCATATCAGATTTAGAAATTTCAGTAACCCAATTCCTTAAACGACTTAATTTAATTTTTGTGTCAGGATCAGATTTAAAATCAATAATTTTCTTAATATTAGTATCCAAATTGATAATAGGAAATCTTTTCAATACAACACTTATTGCACCCGAAATATCGAGTTTTTCAGTTATCAAATTTTGCCTATATTTTTCCCTTATAATTGGTATATAATTGTCTGTACTTTTAGTGTTATTTATAATTGAGAATATTCTTGATTTTAATTCAATAATTTCTCTTAATGAACTTAGAGAACCAAACAAATTATCTTTGGGATTTTCTTTATTTAAATATGGATTTTCAAAGTCGTTATTAATTAAATATTTGCCCAATTCACTTGCCTCTTTAATCGAATGGTAAATAGAATAGTCCTTTTTAAAATCATCTGCTGAATATTCGCAAACTAAGCCATGCTTCATATACATATCTATTTCATCCAATTTCCGCTTTACCAAGTCTTTATCAATAGGTCTTAATGGAAGTTTAGAACAGAGAAATTCAGATGTTTCAATGCTTGCTGAACTGAACATTAACTTGTCAAAATACAATATATCAGCTGATATTGGAGTTTCCT
This sequence comes from Sediminibacterium sp., assembly GCA_044337245.1. Taxonomy (GTDB): domain Bacteria; phylum Bacteroidota; class Bacteroidia; order Chitinophagales; family Chitinophagaceae; genus Sediminibacterium. The sequence goes on from JBIINW010000213.1 coordinate 1,643, forward strand.
CCAAGATATACCATGGTTCAAAAGATAAAAATCCTATTGTATTCATCTGTATAATTTTCTATAACGTTTTGCAGATTTGCGATGGGCGGGCTTTTCAGCACAAATGTTTATGCGGAGCACAAAACTTGCGGCTAACACAAAACTGTCTGCGGAGCACGAAACCCCGCCTATTGCAAATGTGCTGTTATGTGTAGCCCTTCTTTTCATCGTTGTCCTAATAAACCTAAACTTGGTGCAATGTCTTCTCTATTGTCAAACTTTGTTGGGTCAATACTCCAATTTTCTGCAACTTGCATTAACAGTTCTTCGTCTGCCCAAACAAGGTCTTCACGCTCAAAATAATTTTCGTCTTTCGCCTCGTCTGAAAAAGTATTTACAAGTTTTAAAGTCTGTTCAAATTCTGTTGGCTGTCCTTCTATTGCAATGTTCTCACCCGATTCACCTAAAAAACTATAAACTCTTTCTACTTGCCCGTTGGTGGCTTTAATCCAGCAATGGTATTCTGTCACACGATGAGTGCAAAAAAATTGAGCTTCTCCAAATTCTTTGCTTAATGACTGCAAAATATGTTTCACTTCTTCTATACCTTCTTTACTGTCACCGTGAGGAAGCCCCCAACCACAAGCCAAAGTCCAGCCGTCAATTGTCGGTGTAATAAATACAGAACCATTATACGCTTTGTCAATACCAACTTGCCAGTTGCAGTCTGAAATGTTTTTAAGTTTTAGAATTTCAGCAAGTTTATTCTTGTTGTCTGTCTTAACAGCAAACCACATACACTTATAGCCAAAACCAACTGCTGAGTCAAGAACAGTTTTGTCAACTGTCGATGGAACAGTCGAAGGATGATAAGTCTGTCCAGATGAAGATTTTTTCTTGTAAAGTGTCACTGCAACAATTGCAATTACAATTAGTCCAATTATTATTCCTGTTGTCATTTTTCTATTTTTCATTTTGTCTATGCACGGTCGTCATAGGGTTACACATAACGGTTGGGGCTTTGCGAAGAAGCGGAATTAGAGGCACAAATGTTCATATTAGGACTACTGTTCATTAGAATTCCGAATGTTCAGTTTAGCACGAACCCGCTTTTTTGCAAAACCCATGTTATGCGTTCGTGCTACTTTCATTTACATCTATTGCCTTCTCTTCCAATTGTTCAATTGTTCTCTTAGCACTTGCTAACCTTATCGCTTTGTTTTTCTCCACTAGCTTATGTATAGTCCATTTTTCCAGTTTGTGGTGGAGCGGTATAAGCAAGGCTGCAATGCACACCAACGCAAGGAGCATCAGCAATGGCGAATGATGCGTAACACGTTCCAGGAAAGGATGCAACAATAAATTGAGAAATTCAAACACCACCAGCAGGGCCAATATGCTGAGAAAGGTGATCACCCTTGTATTGGTAATTGTGCTGTGACTTAGCAACAAAAAAAGGATCACAAAGCTGATGATGCCAATGGCAATTAAAGTATATTGAATATTATGCGTTCTCTCTTCAATGGATTTTAACCTTTCGCTTTCCATTTCCTTTTGCCGCAGCTGTTCAGTAAAACTCATTGACTCTAAAAGCTTGGTTTTCTCCCTGCTGAAAAGTGAATCTTTTGCAACCACGGCCAACCGGAAATATTTATTGGCACTGTCAGGCTTGTTGGTCTCTTCAAAACATTGACTTAGGAAACTATAGGAGCGGGACAGGCCGGACCTGGTATCCCGCACTCTATAAATGTTTATAGCCTGTTGGATGTAATGGAATGCGCTGTCATATTGCTTTGTCCCAATAAAAGCCTCGGCAAAATCATTATAGAGAAAAGCTAGAGCACTTTCGTTGGAAGACGCCTTGGCATAAGCTGTAGCCTTTCGCAGGAAAGGAAGAGCAATGTCGTAATCTTTATTGATGATGTAATTTTCGGCCACTGTGCTTAGGACGTAAGGCATACCCGTGTCGAATTTTATTTTCGTGCATATCGCCACAGACTTCTGTCCGTAGACCAACCCCGAGTCAGGCATCGATATATCAGAATAAAATGTTCCGATATCATTATAGATCTGCGCGGTAAATTTATCGTTGCCAATAGCAACGGCTAGCGGGATAGCCTTTTTCAGATAAGCTATGGCCATCTCATAATTGTGGGAGTACTCATAACAATAAGAAACGGATACCAATGAGAACGCAATACTCATCGTATCATTCCTTTCTTCAGACCGGTGCAAAATCGGGAGTGACCTGTTTAAGCCCTCTATATAGTTTCCTTCATCCTGTGTCAGCTTTATGGAAACCAGTAGAAAGGCATAGTCAGCAGCCACCTCATCGTTTTGATTTTTGAACTCCGAGGCAAGTTCAATTGCTTTTTTTAAGGCTTCATCATCGAAGTACAGCACGTGTTCCAGATATTCAAATAAAAATTCTCCCTTCTCCTTTTGTGTACCAAACGAATTATACTTTGTCAAAACACTATCGGGAAAGGATTGACCGTATCCTGTGATTGTACAACACAATGACAAGAGGCAAATAATAATTTTTTTCATACGTTTTCTGGCAGATACAAATTTCAATAAGTTCAATGTGTAAATATTAAAATATTTTAAGTGGCCTTTGTCAAATGGCTAGGAATGGGAGTATGACGCATAACTAGCTTATACCCGCTACTCTATAGCGCATATCCAACCAAAATTGGTAGATATGCGCATGTTTGTAGCGGAATATTCAAATTTAATTAATTTATTATAGATCATCAAAAGGACTTTTTATCTGTTGCAAACTCTTTGTACTTACATGTGTGTATATCTCAGTGGTCTTGCTACTGCTATGCCCCAATAACTCTTGTATATACCTTAAATCTGTTCCACTCTCCAATAAATGAGTGGCATAACTGTGCCGCAGCCAATGCAGAGTAACCGGTCGATGGATTCCTGCTT
>JBIINW010000050.1:0-15549 GCA_044337245.1 Sediminibacterium sp.
AAAAAGCCACATTGCCAATTAATATATTTTCTTCCGGAACAAAACTGGCCTGCCGCGATGGATAAACTATTAGTCTTGCCCCACTCAATCCCTTACCAAAATAATCATTGGCATCCCCTTCTAACTCAAGGGTGAGTCCGCGCGCAGTAAACGCTCCAAAACTTTGCCCCGCAGTACCCGTAAAACTAAAATGGATGGTTTCATCAGGTAATCCGGCTGCCGCATATTTTTTACTGATCTCATTGCTCACAATCGAACCCACTGTGCGATCGGTATTTTTTATAGGGAAGGAGGCCGTTACGCGTTTTCCCTGCTCAATAGCAGGAGCTGCCGCTTTCAATAATTGCCAGTCTAGCACTTCCGCTAATCCATGATCCTGTGCTTCCTGGTGGTATAATCCGGTGCTAGGTTCTGCCGGCTCTTTGTATAAAATGGCAGATAAATCGAGTTGACTGTATTTCCAATGGCTAATTGATTCTCGCATTTCTAGACCATCTACCTGCCCCACCATTTCTTCAATGGATCGGTATCCCAGTTCTGCCATGATCTCTCGTAATTCACGGGTAAGCATTTGAAAGAAGTTCACTACATGGTCGGCATTTCCAGTAAAGCGTTTGCGTAGTTCGGGGTCTTGGGTGGCAACTCCAACGGGACAAGTATTTAAATGACATTTACGCATCAGTATGCAACCTTCTACTACCAATGCGGCAGTGGCAACGCCCCATTCTTCGGCGCCCAATAAGGTGGCAATAACAATGTCGCGCGCAGTTTTCATTTGTCCGTCTGCCTGCACTACCACCCGGCTGCGGAGTTTATTTTTTACCAGGGTTTGATGGGTTTCTGCTAATCCCAGTTCCCAGGGCAATCCCGCATGTTTAATAGAGCTGATAGGAGAAGCCCCCGTACCACCATCATTGCCCGAAATTAAAATCACATCGGCCTTAGCTTTAGCAACCCCAGCAGCAATGGTGCCAACACCCGCTTTGGATACTAGCTTCACATTGATGCGGGCTGCACGGTTGGCATTCTTTAAATCGAATATCAACTGAGCCAGGTCTTCAATCGAATAAATATCATGGTGGGGGGGTGGTGATATCAATCCCACTCCGGGTGTGGCATGGCGGGTTTTGCCAATCCAATCATCTACTTTATGTCCGGGTAATTGTCCGCCCTCACCCGGCTTGGCTCCCTGTGCCATTTTAATTTGCAACTCATCGGCTTGCGTGAGGTAATAACTGGTAACACCAAATCTTGCCGAAGCTACCTGCTTGATGGCCGAGCGCATCGAATCACCATTGGCAAGACGTGTATATCGAATCTCATCTTCCCCACCTTCACCGGTATTGCTTTTACCCCCCAACCGATTCATAGCAATGGCCAGCGTGGTATGGGCTTCCCAAGAAATAGAGCCGAACGACATTGCTCCAGTGGCAAAGCGTTTGTAAATATTTTCTGCCGGTTCCACTTCATCAAGGGAAATGGAGGGACGAGTTTTTTTCAGTTGAAATAAGCTGCGCAGGGTGCAGGCTTTTTCACCTTGGTCGTTTACGAGCCGAGAATATTTTTTAAATACTTCGTAATCGTTCTGTCGTGTGCTCAACTGCAGTAGATGAATCGTTTGCGGATTAAAGAGGTGAAATTCTCCCTTGCGTTTCCATTGATAAACTCCGCCCACGGGTAAGCGGTTATTGGGAATATCTTTTTTATTAAAAGCAAAGAAATGTTTGGCAAGGGTTTCTTTTGCCAGTTCATCTAAACCCATTCCCTGTATACGCGAAGTGGCACCGGTAAAATAATTGTCAACCACCTGTTGGTTTAATCCGATGATTTCGAATATCTGTGCTCCCTGATACGATTGCAGGGTAGATATACCCATCTTAGAAAATACTTTCAGCAATCCTTCATTAACCGCTTTCACATAATTTTTCTTCAGCTTGTCGGCATCCAGTTCACTATTAATTTTGTCCGACAACTTCATATCGCGGATTGTAGATAGTGCGAGATAGGGATTGATAGCCGTTGCCCCAAAAGCCAGTAGGCACGCGAAATGATGCACTTCCCACACATCTCCTGCCTCTACAATAATGCCCACTTTACCGCGGTACCCTTTTCTAATTAGATGATGATGTACCGCACTGGTGGCGAGTAGCGAAGGAATAGGCGCATGCTCAGAATCGATGGCTCGATCGGTGAGGATGATTACTTCAAAACCATCTTCTACCGCATCCACCGCATAGCGACAGAGCCTGTCTAGCCCGGCTTTCAGCGAACCGGGTTTGCCATCCGCACGGAAATACGTCTGTAAAGTTTTTGCCTGAAAAATACCGGTATCTATACTGCGTATTTTTTCTAGTTCGTGGTTATTCAATACCGGATGCTTTAGCGCAACACAGTGGCAAGAGAGGGGATCTTCTAACAACAGGTTACCATTACTTCCCGCGAATACAGCCAGCGACATCACCATTTTTTCCCGAATAGGATCAATAGGAGGGTTGGTAACCTGCGCAAACAATTGTTTAAAATAACTACTCAGGTGTTGTGGCTGATCGCTTAGTATCGCAAGTGGGGTATCGGTACCCATCGAACCAATTGGTTCTTTTCCGTCTAGCGCCATCGGTGCGATGATAGTATCTAGATCTTCGGTAGAATAGCCAAAAGCTTTTTGGTATTTGAAAATTTGATCCGCTTCTAGGTGGGTGAACATCACACGTGGCTCGGGTAATTCTTCTAGCCGGATTTTATATTTATTCAGCCATTCTGCGTAGGGCTTCTTGCTACAGATGCGGTGTTTTAATTCTTCATCGCTGATGATGCGGCCCTGCTCCATATCTACCACAAACATTTTTCCGGGTTGCAGGCGGCCTTTTTCTTTTACCATCGCCGGATCTATCGGCAGTACGCCGGTTTCAGAAGCCATAATTACGCGATCATCATGGGTAACGGTGTAACGCGATGGGCGTAATCCATTTCTGTCGAGGGTGGCACCAATAATTTTTCCATCGGTAAAAGAGATGGAAGCCGGACCATCCCAGGGTTCCATCAAAACTGCATGGTATTCGTAGAAAGCTTTTTTTACTGCATCCATTTGCTCATTCCCATCCCAGGCTTCGGGTATCAACATCATCATCACTTGCTCCAACGGCCGGCCCGTTAGGGTAAGCAATTCAATCATATTATCCAAACAGGCCGAGTCAGATTGATTGGGTGTAACGATGGGCAACAGCATGTCCATCTCTTCTTTGGTAAAATAGGGCGTAGTAAATACTTTCTCACTGGTGCGCAGCCAGTTCAGGTTCCCTTGCAGGGTATTGATTTCACCATTGTGGGCAATATAGCGAAAGGGTTGTGCCAGTTTCCATGATGGAAAAGTGTTGGTTGCAAAACGGGAATGAACCAAACCAAAGGCCGACACCATCCGCTTATCGCTTAAGTCGGGAAAATAGCTTCTCACTTGCATACTGGTGAGTTGCCCTTTGTACACTATGGTTTTGTAAGAGAGGGAAGCAATATAAAATCCGATTGCATCCTGCTTAACGGTATTATGAATCAGGTGGGAAGCATGGTTGCGGAGCACAAACAATTTGCGTTCAAATTCGTCGGCATGCTGTATATGGTCGGGACAGGCTACAAACACTTGTTCCATGCAAGGAACTACGGAAAGTGCGGTTGGTCCAATATCGGTTTTGTTTACGGGAACCTTGCGATAATTGAGAACTGGTAATCCCAGCTTTTCGGCGGTACGGTTAAAAATATCGCGGCACTCTTCGCGCAGCCGAATCTCCTGCGGGAAAAATAAAAATCCTACGCCGTATCTTCCATATTCAGGCAAGTGTATGCCGGCCTGTGCACATTCATCAAAAAAGAATTCGTGTGGAATCTGAATCATAATACCCGCCCCATCGCCCGAATTATTTTCGCAACCACAAGCACCCCGGTGTTCCATATTTTCTAATACAGTAAGGGCATCACTGATATGCTGATGCGATTTGGCCCCTTTGATGCTGGCAACAAAACCAATTCCACAAGAATCGTGTTCAAATGAGGGATTATAAAGGCCTTCGCCCGATGTAGAACATAGCATGCCAACTCAGTTTAATAGGCTGAAAAATAGATGGACGGGCAATCGAAATGGGAAGTTACAAAAAAATCAACCTGTTTGAATGAATAATTATTAACAATTTATTCATTTTATTGAAAAATATTTAATGAAATGATATATTTTAATCATTTCATTTAGCGTAGTACCCTTATAGTAATATTTTTACCCAATGGGTTTCCACCAACAAAGCGGAGGTTTCGGGCATAGCCGATTCGGGTGGAAAGATGCCATATAGTGTGCTACCACTGCCTGTTAATGAGGCATATAGGGCTCCGAGATGGTACAATTGCTGCTTATAATCTAACAGTGAGGGGTGAGCCTTGAAAACGGTATCTTCAAACTGATTGTGTATCCGATTTTTCCATTCGGCAATAGGGTATTGTATCAGTTGGGGAAGTGATTCGGTTACCGGCTGGGGTTGTATATGTGCAAAAGCCTGTGCCGTAGAGATTGCTATACCCGGATGGAGTAACAACACCCAATAATCTTTTAGGGGTACTTCAACCGGAATAAGTTGTTCCCCTCTTCCTTTTGCAAAGCAGGGGGTATTTGTTAAAAAGAAGGGACAATCACTTCCAAGTTCCAGCGCCAACTTTTCCAGTAATTCAGGTGTTGCTGGTAAATTAAATTGTTGCGCCAGTAATTGTAACATATAGCTACCATCCGAACTGCCACCGCCCATTCCGGCACCCATGGGGATATGTTTGTGCACATGCATCTGCACTTTCGGAAGGGTAGGAAAATGGTGCTGTAGCAGGTGCCAGGCTTTTACACATAAATTATCCGTTGCATTTCCTGCTATGGGTATTCCGCTCAGGGTGATGCGCACGGGCTCGGTTTGATCTGGTTCTGCTGCCGGAACACATTCAATGGCATCGCGCAAATCTACCCGCAGAAAAATGGTTTCCAGGTTATGGTAGCCATCGGTTCTTTTTTCGGTGATGTATAATCCCAGATTGATTTTGCCTGGCGGGAATGCTACCATTGGAAAATGGATTGGTGGTGCGCTTAATAAGCCGCGGTTATTTTCGCTTGTTAATTTCGTCGCGTATGGTTATCGCCCGGATATAATCTTCCTGCTCCAGCACTTCATTTAATAGCTGATGCAGTTCATCCAGCGACATAGTCGAAAGCGCTGTGTTACTGCTTCCTGCCACTTGCTTCACAGGCTCTTCTGGTTCTGGGCGCCCCGAACGAGCGGGAGGATCTTCAATTTTTTTCTCGGCCTTGCGAAGCACATCTTCGTAAATATAAATGGGGCAACCAAACCGTACCGCCAAAGCCAGGGCATCGCTGGTGCGGCTGTCGATTTCAATAATATCATTCTCGGAATGGCAAATCAGTTTCGAATAAAAAATGCCTTCCTGCAAATCGCTGATAATTACTTCCTGCAGATCAACATGACAAGCACGCATAAAATTTTTCATCAGGTCGTGGGTGAGCGGACGAACTATTTGCATGTTTTCGAGCACCACTGCAATGGCCTGGGCTTCGAAAGCGCCAATTACAATGGGTAATCGTTGGGTGCCATTTACTTCAGCCAGCACAACGGCATACGACATCGTTTGGGTAACGCTGTGGGAGAGGGCTACTATTTCAAATTCTATCTTTCTCATGGCTGTTACAAAAGTAATTCAAAATGATTTACCATAAAAGTGCACCGCATTATTTCCTGCTTTTGGTTACTGATTTCAATAATTACATGTTTGGCAAGCCGCTTTGGCGTAATTTTGCGGAATGCATTATGTGTCTGTAGAGGGTTTAACCAAAAGTTACGGGATTCATCCCCTTTTTCGTAATATCACCTTTCACCTCAATGAAGGTGATAAAATTGCCATCATCGCCCGCAATGGCATTGGAAAGTCTACCCTGTTGCGCATCCTCAGTGGCAGCGAACAGCCCGATTCTGGTAAAGTGTTTATCCATAAAGATGTTACCGTAGCCCTATTTGAGCAGGATCCACATTTTGAAGAGGAGAAAACGGTGATGGATAATATTTTCCATACCAACCACCCCGTAATGAACCTCATTCGCAAATATGAGGAAGCCGTGGAAATGAATGACGGCGAAGCCATGGCGGACCTTTTCGAACAAATGGATACCTACAACGCCTGGGAATTTGAGGTGAAAGTGAAACAGATTTTAACCCGCCTCAACATCCACCAACTGCACCAATCTGTGAAAGACCTAAGTGGCGGTCAACGCAAACGGGTAGCCCTGGCTCGCACCCTAATTGATATCGGTTTCGAACACCAGCATACCCTGCTGATGATGGATGAACCTACTAACCACCTCGACGTTGAAATGATTGAGTGGCTAGAGAATTACCTCAATCAAGAAAGAGTTACCCTGTTGCTGGTTACCCACGACCGTTATTTTCTGGATGCCGTTTCCGAAGAAATTTGGGAACTGGAAAGAGAAAATCTTTACGTATATCGCGGCGACTACGAAAATTATATGGAGAAAAAAGCGGCCCGATTGGAAAGTGAACAGTCCAGCATCGACAAAGCCCGCAACCTCTACCGTAAAGAACTCGAGTGGATGCGCAAACAACCCAAGGCACGAACCACCAAAAGTAAAAGCAGGCAAGACAGATTTTATGAGGTGGAAGCGAAAGCAGGCCAAAAATTAGAAGACCAACGGGTGCAGCTCCAGATAAAAATGAGCCGCCTCGGGGGTAAAGTGGTGGAGATGAAAAAAGTGAACAAAAGCTATGGCCCTAAGCAACTGGTGAAAGGCTTCGACTATACCTTCAGCAAAGGCGAACGAGTGGGTATCATTGGAAAAAATGGGGTAGGTAAATCTACCTTTCTCAACATGCTGCAACTGGCGGAGCCGCCCGATAGCGGTAAGATTAATGTAGGAGAGACAGTTGTTTTTGGTAATTTTTCTCAGCAGGGATTGGTGTTTAAAGAAAATGTGCGGGTGATAGAATATGTAAAAACCATTGCCGAAAACTTTCCCCTCGCCTCTGGTGGTAGTTTAAGTGCAGCGCAATTTTTGGAGCTGTTTTTATTTACGCCCGATAAGCAATATACTTATGTAGAATCATTAAGCGGGGGTGAGAAAAAGCGATTGCAATTATTAACTGTATTATTTGCTAACCCAAATTTTCTCATTTTAGATGAGCCAACCAATGATCTGGACCTCCCTACGCTGGCAGTGTTGGAAAGCTTTTTGTACGATTTTCCGGGATGTGTGTTGATTGTTTCGCACGACCGGTATTTTATGGATCGACTGGTAGATCATCTGTTGGTATTTGAAGGGGAAGGGGAGATTCGTGATTTTCCGGGTAACTATACGCAATATAGAATCTGGTTGAAAGAAAACGAGAAGAAGGATAAGAAATGGGAAGAACTTACTGAGAAGAAGTCGGCCGGATTGTCGGTGGATACCATAGTGCAAGCGAAAGAGGAAACCCCTGCTGTGGCGGTGGTAAAAAGAAAAATGTCGTTTAAGGAAAAGCGGGAATGGGAGCAGTTAGAAAAGGAACTGGCTCGGTTGACTGCAGAGAAGGAACGCATTACCCTGGAAATGAGCACGGGCAATCGCAGCTTTGATGAACTACAACAGTTGAGTGCTCAATTACTTTCTATTCAAGAAACAACGGATAACCACGAGCTACGCTGGCTCGAGATGAGTGAACTGAATCCGGGCTAGATTTTATCGGAAACTGATCAATTCTACATCAAATACTAATGTGCTATTGGCGCCTATTTGGGCACTTACCTGACGGTCTCCATACCCTAAATGAGGGGGTATAAAAAATCTCCATTTACTGCCGGTGGGCATCAATTGTAATCCTTCCGTCCAGCCTTTGATAACTGCTGATAAGGGGAAGGTGGCGGGTTGTCCTCTTTGTACTGAGCTATCGAATATGGTTCCATCTATTAATGTTCCGTGGTAGTGGCAGGTTACTTGATGAGAGGCAAGGGGTTTTTCACCGGTGCCTTGGGTGAGGATTTCGTATTGGAGTCCGCTGGGTAAACTGACTACCGTTTCGCGGAGGGCATTGGTTGTTAGAAATGCTTGTCCGGCTTGTAGGTTGGCGGCAGATTTTTCTGCTTTTTGTTGGGCGAGGATGTCGGAGATTCCCATGGTGGTATTTTTTGGTGAAGATAGGAAGAAGTGAGGAGCCACGGATGCACGGATTTTCACGGATTAGCCACGGATGCACGGATGGGGCCACGGATGGAGCCACGGATGCACGGATTTATGGGTTGGGGGGGAGGAGTTTTTCGATTTGGAGATAAAGATATAGGTACATCATGCGTTCGCGGTAGGTGATGAGTTTGGTTTCGGTGGCTTGGTGGATGAGGTGGAGCCATTTTTCCATGAGCTGGGGGGTGAGGGTGTTGGGTGTAGTTTCCATGAGATATAATTTAGGGGTTAATACGGTGGAAAACAGGTACTAATTCGGTTGGTGGGTTGTTGGCCGATCACTTATTTAGTGGTTGTTATTCCGGATCAAATTTAGACTGTAGGCTAACAAAAAGGCCTCCGGAAATCACCTATTTTCTAATGAATTTATACCTATGAGATTGATTGAAAGATTACAGTATTTTTTACGTGAGGAGGGCGTTACTGCCTATGCTTTTGAGCAGAGTTGTGGGTTATCGAATGGATACCTGGCTAAGCAACTTCGGGGGCGGGGTTCGGTGGGGTCGGATATTGTAGAGAAGATAAAGTATAACTACCCTCAATTGAGTATTGTTTGGCTGGTAACCGGAAAAGGGACCATGCAACTGCCACCCCTCCCTACTGGTAAAGAATTGGTAGAAGTAGAACTGGCCGAAGAGCAAGCATTGTTTTATACGGCTAAAGATGATGTAATTCAATTGTTACATCAACAGATACAACAGTATCAATCGGTGATTGAACACAAAGACAAAATCATCCGCTTGCTCGAAAGAAATACAGCTACCCGGCGCTACTAGAAAGGCACCAACATCTCTGAGCCATTCTTTTATTAGGCATATGCAGCAGTTGGCTCGCAGGTGCAAACCAGGTTGCGGTCGCCATGGGTATTGTTAACCCGAGCCACGGAAGGCCAGAATTTATGTTGCGTTACATACCAGAGCGGGAAAGCAGCTTCCTGACGGGTATAGGGGTGCAACCATTCATCTGCACAAATTTCGGCTTGGGTATGCGGCGCATTTTTCAGTGGATTGTCGGTAATATTGGCCGTGCCCGTTTCAATCGCCTTGATTTCGGCATGAATAGAAATGAGTGCGTCACAGAATCTGTCTAGCTCGGCTTTGTCTTCACTTTCAGTGGGCTCAATCATGATCGTTCCGGCAACAGGGAAACTCATGGTGGGAGCATGGAATCCGTAGTCGATTAATCTTTTGGCTACATCTTCACCTTCTATGCCGGCGGAAATTTTAAACGGACGCAAATCAACAATAAACTCATGTGCACAAGTGCCGTGTTTGCCGGTGTACAAAATTTTGTAGTAGGGCTCTAGGCGTGTCTTCATATAGTTGGCATTCAGAATGGCATATTCAGTGGAGCGACGAATGCCGGCTGCCCCTAACATGCGGATATAGCCATAACTGATCAACAAAATGCTGGCAGAACCATATGGAGCCGCACTTACTGCACCCGACTGGTTGGCCACTGCAGGCAATGCCGGATGGCCAGGGAGGAAGGGCGCTAATTTATCATTCACACAAATCGGTCCCATGCCAGGGCCACCACCACCATGGGGGATGGCAAATGTTTTGTGGAGGTTGAGGTGACAAACATCGGCACCAATCATGCCCGGACTGGTGAGTCCAACTTGGGCATTCATATTAGCGCCATCCATATAAACCAATCCACCTAGATCATGTATCAATTGACAAACTTCGCGAATGGTTTCTTCAAATACGCCATGGGTAGAAGGATAGGTAACCATCAGTCCGGCCAGGGTATCTTTATATTGAAGGGCTTTTTGGGTAAGGTCGGTCATGTCGATATTTCCGGCATCATCGCATTTTACTACCACCACTTTAAATCCTACCATTACAGCGCTGGCAGGGTTGGTACCATGGGCACTGATGGGTATTAATACTACATCGCGGTGTTGATTGCCATGGTGCTGATGATAAGCACGAATGGTGAGCAGACCAGTATATTCGCCTTGGGCACCGCTGTTGGGTTGCAAGCTACAAGCAGTAAAGCCGGTAACCTCGCAGAGATATTGGTTTAGCTCCTGAATAATTTGTGCATAGCCCTTGCATTGATCGGCAGGTGCAAATGGATGGAGTCCGCCAAATTCGGGCCAGCTAACAGGCATCATTTCGGTGGCTGCATTCAACTTCATGGTGCAACTACCTAAGCTAATCATGCTAGTATTTAAGGAGAGATCTTTATTTTCTAATTGTTTGATGTAACGCATCATCTGACTTTCACTGCGGTGCACATGAAACACAGAGTGGGTAAGATAAGCGGATTGTCTTACCAGTTCCTTTGGCAACTGAATTTCATTTGTGGGAGTAGTTGCCACAGCTGATTTTTCGGCGGCAGCAGCAAATATTTGTACTAACAATTCGATATCAGCAGCGGAAGTGGTTTCATCGATACTGATACCAACTAATTCCTGATCGAAGTAGCGCAGGTTCACCCCTTTTGATTCAGCTTGGGCACGAAGTGATTGATGAGCAGCACCCCGGATGCAGAGGGTATCAAAATAATGGTTGTTGATTTGCTCATATCCTAAAGAAGTTAGGGCATTCGAAAGCGTATGCGCAAAGAGATGAATTCTTTCGGCTATTGCTTTTAATCCTTCCGGTCCGTGGTAAACGGCATACATTGCAGCCATATTCGCCAGCAAGGCCTGGGCAGTACAAATATTGGAAGTGGCTTTTTCGCGTTTGATATGTTGCTCGCGGGTTTGCAGGGCCATACGAAGCGCCCGGTTGCCCTTGGAATCAATACTTACCCCAATTAATCTTCCGGGCATACCTCTTTTGAAAGTGTCCTGGGTGGCAAAAAAGGCAGCATGGGGACCACCATACCCCATAGGAACACCAAATCGTTGGGCACTTCCAATAGCTACATCAGCCCCCAATTCTCCGGGAGGGGTCAATAAAGTGAGGGATAATAAATCGGTGGCAACTATTACTAAAGCACCTTGTGCATGCACTTTTTGTATAAAGTCCGCAGGGTTTAGAATCGCACCCCGGTTATTCGGATATTGCAGCAGGGCACCAAAGTATCCGGCATCAATAGTGGCGGTTGTATAATCACCGGTAACAATTTGAATACCCAAGGGCTCTGCACGGGTAATTAATACCTGCAAGGTTTGTGGAAATACCTGTTCATCCACAAATAATTTGGGCTTTTCCGCAACATCTCCCTTATTAATGTGGTGGAATATCATTGCCATTGCTTCCGCAGCAGCTGTTGCTTCATCTAACAAAGAAGCATTGGCAATCGGTAAACCAGTAAGATCCGTAACCAGGGTTTGAAAATTGAGCAAACTTTCTAATCGTCCCTGCGAAATCTCGGCTTGGTATGGTGTATATTGGGTATACCATCCTGGATTTTCAAAAACATTCCGCAGAATTACGCTGGGCGTGATGGTGCCAAAATATCCTTGTCCAATAAAGTTTTTGAACACCTGATTCTTGGCAGCTATTTCCTTCATCAACTGCAAATAGGCAAATTCAGTAAGCGGCGCTGGAATTACCAGTTCTTTTTGAATGCGGATAGAAGCAGGTATGGTTTGTTGTATCAGCTCTTCTATTCCCGAAACCCCAATGGTTTGTAACATCTCACGGGCATCTTGCTCACGTGGACCAATATGTCGACTCTCAAATTCGGGGGCGTTGGCGGAAGGGAAATTACTCATGTAAAAAAGTATAATATGAAGGTATTTGTACTATCCGGATTGACCGGAAGTGCAAAGTTACTATCCTTAAAGGTAGATTTTGTTGTTTTGTTGAAGATGGGGAAAGCATGTGAACTTAATGCATCCACTTAATATATAATTTCATTCGGCTACCGGGTTACAAGCTTTCCCTTACTTTTAGGGTATTACAATTTTTATGGAGGAAATTTCTTTCGATAACTGGCAAAAAAAGAGTGCAGATAACCGTAAAGCGTACCAGCGCCTCTTGCAAAAAGGGAACCGCAACGATATCCTCCGCTTATTGCCCGATTTACATGATGAGGCATTTGAAAAAGTATCCTGTTTGTCCTGTGCCGGCTGTTGTAAAAATTATTCTCCCCGCTTTAAAACACCCGATATCAAACGCATCAGCAAACACCTGCGCATGAAGGAAGGAGCTTTTATTGATGAATACCTGATGTTGGATACCGAGGGCGATTACGTGTTGCGATCTACGCCTTGTCCCTTTTTAGGGGAAAACAATGCATGTAACATTTACGAAGAACGCCCCTCAGATTGTCGCCGATTTCCCTACACAGACGAGGACGTGCTATTCAAGCGTCCAGCAATTACACTCAAAAACAGTGAGTTTTGTCCGGCCGTTTATTTTGTATTGGAAAAATTACAACAACAGCTCCCCTAAGCCCCGCTAATATTCCATCTTTCGCAAACTGGGTGCTTTAATCCAGGTGATTACCACTACCAGTAAAGTCATGCTGCCCCCAAATACCACCGAAGGTACTACCCCCATCAACTTAGAAGCTACGCCACTTTCAAATTGTCCGAGTTCGTTGCTGCTATTAATGAACATAGAGTTCACGCTCATTACCCTGCCCCGCATGTGATCGGGTGTTTTAAGTTGTAAAATTGTTCCACGAATTACCATGCTTATGCCATCCAGCAACCCACTTAATAACAATACGGTAAACGAAAGCCAGTACCATTGGGAGATACCGAACAGAATAATGCAAATGCCAAATCCGGCAACAGCAAACAGTAATTTTTTACCCTGTTGTTTTTTTAAGGGGAATAAGGTTAAGCCTATTACAACCAGAATAGAACCTATATCTGCTGCGGCATTTAGCCAGCCAAAGCCTACAGGACCAGTCTTTAAAATATCCTTAGCAAAAACAGGAATCATGGCAACCGCACCGCCAAATAACACTGCGAATAAATCGAGGGAGAGGGCACCAAGTACTTCCTTGGTAGAAAAAACAAAACGCAATCCTTCTTTCACACTTTCCAGGGTTTTCTTTTCTCCTTTTTCGTTGAGGGGTGGTTTCAATTTTAGTTGGAATAGATAGGCGAGTCCCGTGATTACTAATGTGCAGATGATGAGTAAAGCGCCGGTATTGCCTAATCCTACAATTAAAAAACCTACCAGTGCATGACCAATCACCGAGGCCGACAACCAAATACCCTGATTCCAGGTGGTTGCATTCGCCAGCAATTCTTTGGGAATGATGCTGCCAATCATCGTGCCGAAAGAAGGACCAGTAAAGGAGCGGAAGATGCCGGTGAAAAAAATTACCACATAAATACAAAAAGCAATGCTGTTTTCACTCAGCTGTTGATAGGAGTATCGGGTTGATAATGCGGTAAGCACAATGGCACATAATAAATAGGCAACTACCCCGCGTAATAACAGCTTGCGCTTTTCACTGATGTCGATAATATGGCCCGCATATAGCGATAATGAAACGGCGGGAATAACTTCTGCCAATCCAATCAGGCCGATGGCGAATGGGTCGTTGGTTAATTCGTAAATCCACCATCCTACCAAGGTGCCCATCATACGCAAACCCATGATGAATAAAAACCTGCCAATCATCAGGTGTTTAAACTCTTTGATGCGAAGGGCTGCAATGGGATCGTTTCCCTGTTTGGTCATGGGTATGTTTTAAAATCATTCATTCAGCAAAAATCTCCTATTCAGGCAAACTAAAATAATGTTGTCCCCTCTCTATATCTTTTTCCAGTGCATCAATCACTACCTGCAAGTGCCGGGGATCACCCAAAAAATCGGCATTGCTGGCATCAATAAAAATAGTGGTGATATTATGTTGTTTGATATAGCTGGTATAGGTTTCCTGTAAGCTAAACAGGTATTCATCTGGGATATTCAATTCGTAGGAACGATTTCTTTTCCGTATATTCTGTTGTAATTTTTGAACAGGGGCATGCAAATAAATGATGATGTCGGGAAATACCAGCTGCTGATGGATAATATCGAACAATTTTTGGTACAACCGAAATTCCTCTTCTGGAAGATTTACTTTAGCAAACAAGAGACACTTGGTAAACAGATAATCCGACACGGTGATGCTTTGAAACAGGTCTTTGCTGTGCACCATATCTTTCAACTGCTTATATCGCTCCGCCATAAAAAATAACTCAACCGGAAAAGCATATTGTTTCGGCTGCTCATAAAATTTCGCGAGAAAAGGGTTGTCGGCAAATTCTTCCAATACCAAGCGGGCATTGTAATGTTTGGCCAGTAAATGACTCAAGGTGGTTTTTCCTGCACCTATATTTCCTTCAACCGTAATAAAATGATGTTTCATGCAATCTGGTAAAATTAATTAGCAATCCCTTTGTTTACTTTATTTTTTTTGCACATCTCCCGTGTCGGTACATTCATTCAGGAGGGTTTCGATGGTTTTGCCCAATACCGGATGCAGCAATTGAGGGGCAATTTCGGTAAGGGGTTGCAGTGCAAATCTGCGGGCTGCCAGAAGGGGATGGGGGATGATAAGTTCTTGATTGGCAACTTGTAAATCATCTAATAACAAAATGTCGATATCTATCAGACGTGGCCCCATTTTTTCTATACGAATTCTTCCCATTTCTGTTTCAATTTGCAACAGGGCGTGCAATAATTGGGTTGGTGAAAGTGAAGTGGCCACCAACAGTGCCCTGTTAAAAAAGTCGGCCTGTGGAATAGGGCCCCAGGCAGCAGTTCGGTAAATACGGCTCATCAGTAGGAGCTCGCCGCAGCGTTCTGCAATCAGCCGTTCGGCCCGATACAGCTGTTGCAGTGGATCTTGCGTATTACCACCTATCAGCAAATAGGCACGATTCATATAATTTATATTTATTTGGGTAGCTAAGTCCTGTACTTTCACGGCCCAGAACCCAGCTAGCCATTTTTACCCGAAATTCGCTCGAAAGTAAGTAATTTATGGGGTAGGTTGGATGGGTTATGGTACCTTTACTTGTTTAGTGTATCGGTAATTTCTATTTTTTAATTATTTCAACAACATGAAAAGTTTCTTTAAGATTTTCTTTGCCTCCTTGCTGGCGCTCATCATTTTTACCGTAATGGGATTTTTTCTGCTGATTGGGATTGTTGCCTTGGCCTCATCAGACGACAAATCTACCATCGATGCTAAGGCAGTTTTGGTACTTGACCTTTCTACTAATTTTCCCGAGCAAAGTAAGGATGATCCTTTTTCTGCATTTATGAATAAAACGGAAAACGACATTCCTTCTTTGTATGATATGGTGCGTATGATTAAGGCTGCAAAAAATGATAGCCTGGTGAAAGGAATTTATATCCAATGTGCTGGAAATG
>JBIINW010000214.1:0-4539 GCA_044337245.1 Sediminibacterium sp.
CATGTTTGGTTTATTAGGGCCAAATGGAGCGGGAAAATCATCCTTGATGCGAACGATAGCAACATTACAAGAGGCGGATAGCGGTAGTATTTTTTTGGATGATTTAGATGTACTGAAAGAAAAAGAAGCAGTGCGTAAAATTTTGGGATACTTGCCGCAAGATTTTGGGGTGTATCCAAAAATTAGTTCCGAACAAATGCTGGATCATATTGCTTGTTTAAAAGGAATCAGCAATGCCAAAGAAAGAAAGGAAACAGTAGACAATTTATTAAACAGGGTAAACTTATATGCGGATAGAAAAAAAGGCTTGGGTACCTATTCGGGTGGTATGAAACAACGTTTTGGTATTGCGCAAGCTTTGTTGGGCAATCCTAAGTTAATTATTGTAGATGAACCTACTGCAGGATTAGACCCAGCCGAAAGGAATCGTTTTTACAATTTATTAAGTGAAATAGGCAATAATACAATTGTAATTCTATCAACCCATATAGTAGAAGATGTAAGAACGCTTTGCAGCGATTTTGCCATCATTTGTAAAGGTGAGTTACTGCGTAACGATCAACCAGATGAAGCGGTAAATGAATTAGAAGGAAAAATTTACACTCGATCTGCAGATAAAGCCACGATTCAGCAATTAAAAGATGAGTATCAAGTAATTAGTGTTCAGATGAAAAGCGGAATGTTAAGTGTTCGTATTTTCAGCGACACCAATCCTGGAAATGATTTTAAACCAGCTACCCCTGCTTTGGAAGATGTATACTTCCATCAGATTGCATCTAAAATGGATATGGTAACTATTTAAGAAACTTTAAACATTAGCTATATGTTTTGGCAAATTTTTAAATTCGAGTTGGCTTATCGATCGAAAAGACCGGCTTCGTATATATATTTTTTCATTTTTTTTCTAATTGGCTTTCTTTCAATTGCAACGGGGTCATCCCCAGCCTCAGAAAAAGTATTTCACAATGCACCCTGGACAATTGCAGATGGTACCATTACTTTTAGTTTATTAATGATGTTGGTTTGCTCTGCCATAATGGGTGTTCCGCTTTACAGAGATATTGAACACCAAACCCGTCAGTATTTGTTCAGCTACCCAATTACCAAGGGCGGCTATTTTTGGGGAAGATTTTTTGGATCTTTTTTTTATGTGGTAATTATTGGAACCGCTTTTAATTGGGGATGCTTACTAGGTGCTTATTTAGGACCTTTTATGGGACAAGTACCTGCAGAAAGAATTGGGGATTATGGATTATGGAACTACATGGAGCCTGTATTCTTATATGGAATAGGAAATTTACTATTGGCATCCTCTATTTTCTTTGCACTGGTAGCAGTAACCAGAAATGTAAAAGTTGTTTATAGTGCAAGTATTCTTCTATTAATCGGATATCTGTTGTCGAATTTTTTATTGAGGGATTTAGAAAAAAGAGAATTGGTTAAATTGTTAGACCCTTTTATGATCAATACTTTTACCTTAGAAACGCGTTACCTAACACCGTATGAAAAAAATAACTTGGTATTGCCGTTTACAAAAGTATTTTTATTAAATCGTTTGATTTGGATAGGTATTTCCATACTTATTACCGCATTCGCATATTGGCGTTTTAGTTTCACTGCATTTTTGAATGCTGAAACAACTAAACAAAGTAAGAAGAAGCAAATCGAAGAGAAAGCCCCTATTGGGCAGCCACTAAAAAGTGTGTTACAAGATTTTTCTCAGGGATATATGCGAAGAGTTTGGTGGAGACTAACTAAAATTGAGTTTGTAAATATAATTCGTGACAATTATTTTAAAGCAATTTTATTGGGTGGATTGGTGTTTTTAATTATTGATTTTTGGATAGGAAATACATTGTACAGTGTTCCCGATAGACCATTGACCATTTTTTTAATGGATTATAAAAGTTACGATTACAACATTTTTATATTTATCATTTTATTATTTTACTCTGGCGAAACCATACATAGAGAAAAAACAACTCGATTCAATATTATCAATGATGCAATGCCTGTATCGAATGTAGTTTTCTTGTTTTCTAAGTTTTGTAGCATGGTAGGCATTGCCCTTATTCTAGTTACTATACCGATGGTATTAGGTGTTATTGTTCAACTATTAAAAGGCCATTCAGATATTAACTTCTGGGTATACTTTATAGAATTGTATGTTTTAACACTGCCAGGATTTATTCAAATGATACTATTATCATTTGCGGTTCACTTATTTGTGAATAATAAATTTGGAGGTCATGGAGTATCCATGATGATTTGGATTAGTTTGTTCTTACTCAGATCATTTGGAAGGATGGACTATAATCTATTCTTTTATTTTTATACGCCAGGTTATCGCTGGAGCGATATGAATGGAATTGGACATTTTATGGAACCGCAATTATGGTTTAATTTTTATTGGTTGAGCCTAGGTTGCTTGCTAACTGTAATTGCCTACTTATTTTACCAACGAGGAATTGCAGGTGATTTTATAGAAAGATGGAAGATTGCTGCTAGTAGGTTTAGAGGAACCCCAAGATTATTGGTAACCTTATTTTTTGTTGCTTGGATTGGATCGGGTGCCTTTATCTATTATAATGTGAGTTACATTAATAATTATACAAGTGAATCAAAATCCAAATCCAATCAGGCACTGTATGAAACGACTTTAAAGAAGTACGAAAAAAATCTTCAACCAAAGGTAACTCAAGTATTACTGAATGCAGATATATTTCCAGAAAAAAGAATGGTTCAGATTTATGCAAAGGTTTCCATTAAAAATAAAAATGGTTCCAAAATAGATTCCCTTCATTTATTGGCAGATGCCAATGTAAATTATCGAATAATTTATAATGGTAAACCTTTAGAATATAGATCACCACTGGCATATAGCCATTCGGCATTCAATTTTTTGAAAAAAGGAAAAGATACTGCCAATTACAGAATTTATGGATTACCCGAACCCATGCAACCCGGGGATACAGCATTATTAGAAGTCTATTCCGAAATAAGCAATAAAGGATTTCCGAACAGCGGTTATTCAAGGGAAATTTTATACAATGGCACATTTTATTCGGGGGGCATTCCATCTTTTGGTTATGATGTTAATGGAGAATTGAGTGGAGATGAAGATCGAAAAAAATACAAATTACCCAAAAAGGAAGATGAATATCCAGATCAAAATGACCCTGAAGGCAAGGCCACTATGCTCTTTAACGACGATGCCGATCTAATCCATTTTGAAGCAACAGTTAGTACTACTAAAGACCAATTGGCAATTGCACCCGGATATTTACAAAAAACATGGGAAAACAATGGAAGAAAATACTTTCAGTATATTCAAGATACGCCAATAGATTATTTTTTTAGCATCCTATCCGCCAAATACGATGTGTTGAAAGATGCCGTTGTATTATCTAATGGAAAGAAGATTGATATAGAAATATTTCATGACACAAAGCACAAATTCAATCTGAATCGATTTAAAGAAGCCTACAAAGATGGTTTAGAGTATTTCTCTAAAAGCTATGGCGATTTTCAATACAGACAAATGCGATTGATGGAGTTTCCCCGCTATGCAGGATTTGCGCAAAGTTTTCCGAACACAGTACCCTTTGCGGAAAGCTTTGGTTGGGTAGCTGATTTTAGTGATCCGAATTCCTTCGATTATGTGTATTATGTTACTGCACATGAATTAGCACATCAGTGGTGGGGTCATCAGGTTGTACCCAATAAAACCAGGGGCTCGAATTTAATTTCAGAAGCTTTGGCTGAATATACTGCGCTGATATTAACAGAACGCAAATATGGAAAAGATAACATGAAGCGGTTCTTGAAAGAAGAACTAGACGGGTATTTGTCGGGAAGAGCCAACGAGTCGAAAAAAGAGAATACATTTATCAATTGCAATCGCTCTTATCAATGGTACCAAAAAGGAAGTTTAATATTATATGGCTTGCAAGATTTAATAGGTGTAGATAAGCTAAATACTGCTTTACATGAATTCAGGGATAGTTTTGCTTTAAAAGAAAACCCACCGTTTGCAGGAAGTACAGATTTGTATGCATTTATTTATAAGCATACGCCAGACTCTGTTAAATATTATTTAGAAGATACCTGGAAGAAAATCACTTTGTATGATAATAAAATCATCAGCGCAAAATCTGTAAATGCCGGAAAAGACAGTTATGATGTAACAATTCAAGTGAATTCGAATAAGTTTTATGCAGACAGTAGCGGGAAAGAAAGCGTTGCCAAAATGAATGATTATATAGATATCGGTGTATTTGCTGAAGAGTCAACAGATAAAAATGGCAGAAAACAAGTAAATCCCATTTACCTCCAGAAATACAAATTAACGCCGGGACAAAGAACAATCACAATACGCGTAAAAGGTAAACCAGTTAAGGCAGGAATTGATCCATACAATAAATTGATAGATAGAATTCCGGATGACAATACCTTGAATATTGATTAAAGAAGCAGCTTATTTAATATAAAATAGAAAGCTGATAGATTTGAAAAACAGCGTGAGCCTGTGAGCCTCTG
>JBIINW010000051.1:0-15410 GCA_044337245.1 Sediminibacterium sp.
TTTTTGGAATCACAATTTGTCCTTTATCCTGCAACGGGAAAAGGGTAAGGCGTGATTTTTCTTTGGTATCCTTGAACTGACCTTTCAGTTTCGTATCTTCTACTGTATTCCCTCCGAAATTGATGTTGTTGATTTTTACTTTGGGGCCTTTGTCAATCAAAAATTCGAGTGCCAATGTGTTGTCGAGGGCAGAATCCTGCTTTTCAACAATACGAACCCTTGAATCGAGATATCCCTTATCTGCATAATACTTTTTAATCGCTTCAGCAGCGGAAATTTTCATGTCTTCCGTAACAACCCGGTTGGGAACCAGTCCTGTTTTACCGGATAAATCATCGGTTTCCCCTTTTCTAACGCCCTTAAATGTGAATTTAGAAAGGCGGGCTCTTTCTGTTACGGCAATTTCTATTTCGATGTTTTTCCCTTCCAGCTTGGTGATAAAAATTTCAACATTACTGAAATACTTTTGCCCCCAGAGTTTATTGATGGCTTTAGAAAAATTATCGCCTCCCGGAATAGTCACTTCGTCTCCGAGATTAATATTGGCGATGGACATCAGCAGGTTTTCGTCGAAAAACCGGTTTCCGACTACTTTCACTGCGGAAATTTTATACCGTTTAGGGGTTTTCTGATTGAAGATATTCAGAAGGTCGGCATTAATGTTGGTAATGGACGTGTCTTTCTCTGTAGTTTCCTGACTCCATCCCGGAATGCTGCCAAGCGTTAGAAAGAGAGCTGGCAATAAAAATTTTAACACTTTGGGCATCCGTTTATGTTTTGTCATGTACCCGAACGCTCCTCCGGTGCACATAGCTTCAGTTAGTTAAGTTTATAAGGCGGGGCAAATTAACGGGAATAATGAAAAGTGTTTGTTAAAACCCCCCCTATTCGTGTGATTATGCTTAGAAATATTATACAATGGGTGCCTCCTGCTGAATTTGTTGTCCGGTTTTGCCAAAACGGCGCTCTCTGTTTTGAAAGTCTATGATTGCCTCATACAAATTATTTTTTCTAAAATCCGGCCATCGGGTAGGGGTAAAATAGAGTTCTGCGTAGGCAAGCTGATACAACAAAAAGTTGCTGATTCGGTATTCCCCGCTGGTTCTGATCATCAGTTCCGGGTCGGGAAAATCCCGGGTAGCAAGGTGTTCCCGAAAGGTATCCTGGGTTATTTGCGAAGAGGTGAGCTTTCCTGCCTCCACTGCTGCGGCTATGGATTTGGCGGCTTGTACCAGTTCCCATCGGCTGCTATAGCTCAGGGCCATAATCAATTGCAATCCATTATTGGCAGCTGTAAGGTCTAGCGCTTCTTGCATTTCTTGCCGTGCCTGAACGGGGAGCAACTCGAGGTCGCCAATTACGTGCAGCCGGATGTTGTTCTTGTTTAGAGTGGGCACCTCTTTTCGGATAGTTTCTACCAAAAGGTGCATTAAGCCCTCTACTTCTAGCGGGGGTCTGTCCCAATTTTCTGTACTAAACGCATACAACGTAAGAAATTGGATGCCCAGTTCTGCTGCACCTTCCACAATGTTTCGCACACTTTCAACGCCATGGTAATGCCCATACAGCCGATCCTTCCCCTTCTCTTCTGCCCATCTCCCATTCCCATCCATAATGATAGCAATGTGCCTAGGCAGGCGTTGCAGGTTAATTTGGCTGATAAGCCCCTGATCCATACACTCGAAAGTTTAAGGGGACAAAGTTAACAAAATCAAGTGGTTGAAGGGATATTATTACTGAAAATAGCTATCCAACGGCTTTTTTGTTTGCTTTAGCGACCTCGGGGAGGTGGAGGGCAGCGGTAGGTTTCGAGATTAAACGCCACCCCTACTTTTAAGCTGGCATAGGAATCTGGTTGAACGCTATTACCCCGTTGGCGACCCTTAGTTCCAATCGTAACACCGGTTTCGTAGCTTCTATCCTGTAATAAGAAGGCTGGTGAGGGGGATCCGTCGGGCAAGGCAGGAAAAGCATCGGGTGCAAATACCCCGCTTACATCGTCTAGATAATCTGTATTGGTAAACCGGTACGTGAATTCAGCAAATACATTTACCCTTGCATCCAGGGCATACTTAACCCCTACAGTAAAGGGAACACAAATAGCAATAGGGTTATAAATCTGTAAATCGGGATACAGGCTGCTGCCCTGCCCTTCCGTACCCAGGGGGCGGAGATAATATTTTTCACCGGCCATATATGCATAGGGGTCGTAAGAAAAAGCACCAATTCCCAAGCCCAAATAGGGGGTAAATGAATAGCCTTCTATGCCGGGCCGAAAATTAAAAAAGTTGAATTCACCGGAAATAGAAGCTTCCCAAACATCTGAATTAAAGCTGAGGTTGCGAATTTGCTGCACCTGATTTTTGCTGTAGATATCCGAGTACCCTAGCTGCAGGTATTCGCCTGTAAGCCGCAAAGAAATGTATCCCCCTAACTGTTTGCGAAAGAAAAAACCAGCCGCCAGCTTGGGTCGATTGATGTTGGCATTGGAGTTGAGGTCACCAAAATAATGCCCCACCCCCGTATATATGCCAATTTCTCCCTGGTGCACAAAACTATTCGTTACCTGCGCATTAGCAGATAAAAAGCCTAGGCCCAAAAGCAATATGATTAGGTGTTTTCTAAGCATTGGATATAAGAAGGGACGGTATTTGTTGTAAAAAAACAGCAAAAATCGTTATCATAAATGTTAATTTCTTTTATCAAGCCCCCATGCCAGCTTAGTTCGCAGGGTAGAAAGGAAGCTATTTTCGTTCAATCGCACCAGATTTACACCAAAAGTCTCCTTTTTTACGGCCAATTGAATCGATTTGTCTACAATCTCTCTTCTGGCATCCAGGGCACAGATAAACATATCGGCTCTGCTTTCTATTTCAAATGAAATAATACTGGTGTCTGGCACTATAATAGACCGTACATTCAGATTATGGGGGGCCACCGGGGTTATTACAAAACTCGAAGACTCCGGAAAAAGGATAGGGCCATTGCAGCTCATATTGTAGCCGGTTGAACCGGTAGGGGTAGAAACAATCAAACCATCCGCCCAATAGGTATTCAAAAACTCTCCATTCAGGTAGGCGTGCACTTTTATCATAGGGGAGGTATCTCGCTTATGAATAGCAAATTCATTGAGCCCAAAGGGTGCATCACCAAACAGGTTTTTATCAGAATCGAGGTGTATCAGCGTTCTTTTGTCGATGATAAAAGTGCGGTTCACAAGCGCATCTACTGCGGAGGAAAGCTCATCGCGACTAATGCCTGCTAAAAAGCCCAGTCGACCGAAGTTGATACCGAGTACAGGTATTTTTTTATTCCGCACCAGCGTAACCGTATCGAGCAAGGTTCCATCGCCGCCCAAGCTGATAAGACAATCTAACTCTTCCGGCAGGTCTGCAGAAGTTACAAAGGGTACAAGCGCTGGAAACCGAACGGTAACCTGGTTGAACTGTAACAAAAGCGGTTGGTAAATTAGAATGTAAACATCGAAGCGGGTAAGTGCTTCCAGCAAGATATCTAGGTGCGCCCCCTGTTCTGTATCCAGTCCTCTGCTATAAATGGCAACTTTCATGAAAAGAATATTTTGGCTTAACTTCTACTTTCAGCTGTAGAAAGTGTAGCGGGGTAACGGCATCTACTCAAAAATCATTTCTGCTATGTAAATATACACCATCCCGGCCCAGTTGATTCATGCTGTATTCGATTTTAAATACAAAATCATAGACGGAAACAATATCAATCCCTACCCCCCAGCTTCTGAGGAGGCTATTATTAAGTGTATTTGAGCCCTGAGCAAATCGGTTATAGCCATATCCAACATCCGCATAGGCTTTTACAAATATTCGAATAGGGATTTTGTCGTGCGATTTACTACTCGCCGGATTTTGCAGAATCAACGAAAGCGCTCGTTGATGGAAGGTTGTTTTGAGTATTCCGGCTGCAGAACCATCTACCACATTGTATTCGAGTCCGCGCATTTGCGTGTAGCCATATCCAATCATGCGCTGATTGATAAAAATATTATTGGTTGGAGACCTTGCAACACCAATCCCCTCCAGATGTATAAACCGAATGCCGGGTGTAACCGGTATCACATAAGCCAATCGGGCTGAAGCCTGCCACAAATCAGCATTTTTATGAAGTACCCGGGCATACAAATTCGCATCTACCATCCATCCGCGAGTGGGATAGGGGATATAATCAACATTGTAATACTTAAATTGATAGTTAACATCTACAAATTGAATGCGGGTGGCATTATTGGGAAGATAGTTAGGATTTAGTTGTAGGATGGTATCTGCTATGTGCTCCTTATTATAGGCTAATCGAAAATAGTGCCGTTGCCTAACATCTGGTCGATAAGAATAGGTTATATCAAAACGAACTGTCTCTCGCATCACAGAGTCTTTCCTAAAAAATTGTTGCTTATTGTCTGAAGTTGCGTAATTGAGTTCTTTTTGTGTAGCATAAGCAAATCCTATATTTAATCCGCTTTTCAGTTTCTTATCGAAAAACGGAAGCTGGTATCGAAAACTTATCTGATTGTTGTACCCGGTAATTAACCAGATATCTAGGTTGTCGTTTCTTCCTGTAAAATTATTCTGAATAAATTTCAATCCATAGTTCACCCGCTCGAGGCTCCGGTTTTGTTCTACCCACCATTGATTAAAGTTTCGGTCCACCAGTTTAAAATAGGGAACCGGAAAAAGATACCATCTTTCTTTTACAGCAATGGTAATTACTGCCTGTCGCTGCTGCGTAGTTTGAATGCGAGTGCTGATAAAAACATCTACATCCACAAACAAGGCAGTATTCATCAGTTGCTCTTTCGCCAATTTCAGCTGCTGCTGGAGTTTTTCAAAGGAGAGCGAGTCTCCTTTCCGAAAGGGAACTTCCCTCAAAATAATAAAGGGGCGCGTTTTAGCATTGCCGGTAATAATCACTTCTGCAATTTGCAGGTTGGCCAATGGGGCAGCAGTATCAATTTTATTTAAGTTGGCTTCAGCCAATATGCGCTTACCCTGTGCAGGTGTTGCCGCAGCAATGCAGCAGATGATACATGCAGTGAATAAAGTGCGGAATACATTTCGCCCCGGGAACACTTCAACAGTAAATGATTGGGATATAATCATGGCGCATATTCCACTTACCCGGTTAAATATTCAGGTAAGCAAGCAGATGCTGATAGTTTTCATGCACCTCATGATCTTCTTCCCCGTTTCCAAAATAATATCTCACCACATATCCATGCTGTTGGAGGGTGGCTACGGCAGTGGCAATTTCCATTTTACTCACACGCAAGGTTGCGATCAGCAAGCCGGATTCGCGCCGGGAACTAAAATGGAGTATGCTGAGGTCGTTGGATTCAATCAACCGATTTACTTCACCAAGTGAAAATCGCAATGGATCGGACTCAATAACAATAACCCCACATTTATCTTGGGTATTCAAAAACCCGGCTACTACCCGCAGCATTTCTTTCGCAGTGATAACGCCTACAAAAGTATCTGATTGAATTACGGGCAAGAGGCTAAGCGAGTGCGCTACGATCAGTTGCAGGGCATCGAAAAAAAATACCTGGTCGTTGCAATATTCGGGGGTAAAGAAGGGAGAAAGGGAGTTTACTAGCTGCTCATCCGAAGCTTCTTCCAACACCAATTTGCTGATTAATCCAATATACACTCCCTTCTCAACAACGGGAAGATGAAACACTTCGTAGCTATCCATCAAATCCAATACCTCGGGAACAGTATCAGACAAATGAACAACCGGAAACCCTGTCTGGATTATTTGACTAACTATCATACTATCTATACAAAACCCATTCGTTTTTGTTAATGGGTGGTTGCTTTATTTGTAAGTTTCTGCAGAAAATTTTCTAGAATTTCATTAAAGGCAGTCGGCACTTCCATCATAGGGGCATGCCCACAGTGGTCTACAAAATGCAATTCGCTGTTTTTAATCAATTTGTTAAACTCTTGCGCTACAAATGGAGGGGTAATGATATCGTTGTTACCCCAGATTAACAGGGTAGGTTGCTGAATTTGCGTGAGTTCTTCTCCCAGATTGTTTCGGATAGCACTTTTCGCCAGCGAAATAATCTTAATTACTTTAATCCGGTTATTGGTGATTTCAAACACTTCATCTACTAATTCCTTGGTGGCCATAGCAGGATCATAGAAGGTGATTTCTGTTTTTTTGCGGATATATTCATAATCGCCCCGCTTGGGATACGAATCGCCCATTCCATTTTCAAATAGCCCGCTACTGCCCGTTAATGTTAGGGAAGCAATTTTTTCGGGATGCTTTAAAATATGCACCAGTGCTACATGTCCGCCCAATGAATTTCCCAGTAAGTGAATTCCCTCGTATCCCTGCGCCTCAATAAACTTGTGTACATGCTTGGCTAACCCGCCTACGGTGGTGTGAAATATGTCTAAATCAAACAGGGGCAGTAAAGGAATAATCACTTTGTACCGATGCCGAAAATGCTCAATTAAATCGGTGAAATTGCTTAATGCACCAAACAGGCCATGTAAAAGTATCAGGGGTTCTCCTTCCCCTTCTTCTACATAAGTAAACTTATTATTTTCTTTAATCTCGTATTTCATGTTTACCTGGTCTAAATGATTTCTCGTTCTCCACTTACCCTGCTTATGCGTGGTTGAAACGAAAATACTGCTTTTTAGTACAATAAAAGGTATAATCAACAGAGATATTCATTCCTTAACCCTTGTACTGCTGTATATGAAAAGCGTGGGTGCGTTTTTCTAACCCGATATCGGAATTTTTTCAAAATACCGGGATAATTCTTCGAACATGCCTTTAAAGAACGGCACCAATTTCCCCAGCCACTCCATGGCAACGGGTCCAGCCTTGTGAATATAGGGATAGCTTTTCGATTCTGAAATTACCGAGGGGGCCACCAGTTGAATTTTTTCAAAATAAAAGAGTACTACACTAAACAGGGTTCCATATAGCAAAAGATACATGAGTATACCCCCTATTTTGTTCACCCAGCCTACCAGCAGCGTTTCCATAGCAGTTTCCAGCAGGGCCGCCCCCATTCTAACCAACAGAATAACCGCCACCATAACGCCTAAAAATGCCAAAAAGGGGAGCCAGTGGGAATGCCAGTTGGTACGGTGTTCTAATTCTCGAGCCGCCCAAGCGGAGAGTTTTACGGCTGCTGCTAAACCAATAAACAGGGCGGCGAAGGAAAACAATCCAACTACCAGCCCTTTTCTGTATCCCTTAAACAGTGCCCATAACAACACAATTGCCAATAGCCCGTCTATCAACATAGCCTTATCCGTTAGTTAATAATTGTTTTACCAAAGCGGCTATTAGCTTGCCATCGGCCTGACCGGCAAACTGCTTAGAAGCCACCCCCATCACTTTTCCCAGATCCTGCACACCCGCTGCGCCTGTTTGAGCGATGATTTGCTTTAGCGCTTCTGTTAATGCTTCTTCAGACAATTGAGCAGGAAGAAACTTTTCTATGATGGCTATTTCTTCCATTTCTTTTTGAGCCAGATCGGAGCGATTTTGCTGTTGATAGATTTCTAGAGAGTCTTTCCTCGATTTCATCATTTTCTGCAACATCTTTAGTTCGATATCTTCCGTAATTACGCCATTGGCCCCGGGCTCTGTTTTCGCTTTTATAATTTCTGCCTTAATAGCACGCAATCCCCGAAGCATAGCCTCGTTTTTGCTTTTCATGGCTTCTTTCATTTGCTCCATTACCTGTTGTTCCAAACCCATACATTTCGTTTTATTTGTTTTCGGCAATTTGTGACTCTCTGAATTTTTTGTAAAACTGGCGTGCAAACTCCTTCATATCATTGGCCTGATCTTCTAAACGGGTTGCGCGCAAATAGGTGTCTGCCATTCCCATCATATTCTGATAAAAAAAGTCGGCCATTTCATCTACCATCATTTCTTTCGTCCACAAGTCGATACGAAGGGCCGACTTATCAGCCCCATCCCAAAAGGATACCATCAACGATTTGGCCGGATTGTCAAAATCCGCAGAACTATCAGAGGCTTTCCAACTGATTGACTGGGGAACCTTGTTCTCGTCGAGGTCAATATTTATTTGTATGGTTGATTGCGGCATGATGCATAAAATTGATAACAAAAGTACAAGGTTTGCGATTATTCCTTAGGCTTTTATCCTTTTCTTTTGGTGCCGGCAGCTGTTAGCAGGCATTTTTCCAGTGCTTCTGCAGTAGCGTTCCAGCTGAAGCGGGCCGCCTGTTGAATACCGTTCTGGATGAGTTGATTTTTCCATGCTTCATCGCGGTATACTTTTTTCATTTGCTCGGCCAGCGACTCCGGATTATTCGAATCAAAATAGCAGGCTGCTATTCCACCGGTTTCCCGCAAAGCCGGCTGATCACTCGCAATTACTGGCACTCCGCTTTGCATGGCTTCCAGCAACGGAAGTCCAAATCCCTCCAGCAACGAAGGATACACCATAGCATAGGCAGCCGCTGTAATCTTGGCAAGGGATTCTTCTGGAATATACCCGGTAATCACCAGATCGTTTCGGTATTTATACGTGCTGATTTTTTCTTTGGTTTCACTCGTTTGCCAGGCCCATCTTCCGGCAATTACCAGTTTCATATTGCTTTGTTGCCATTTTTTAAACAAAGAAAATGCTTTCAGCAGGGTATGTAAATTTTTTCGGGGATGGATGCTGCCGGAAACCAAAAAATATTCGCATCCGTCTGTAAACTTGTCTTTCGTATCTCGTTTGGCTTCCCATTCCTCTGGATGAAAGATTTCCCGGGCAGCTCCGGGCAATACAGCAATGGAGGCTGCTTGCAAAGCAGGAAATATTTGTTGAACATCTTGCCGAGTGGTATCAGAAACGGTTGCCAGCAAAGCGGCTTTTAGCAGGGCTCGTTGGGTAAACAAGCGATAATGCCAGCGATGATACCAGGGAATCGCTTTAGGCAAATGAAGGGGTGCCAGGTCGTGCACGATTACCAACTGGGGCACTTTGCTATAAAAACCGGCAAACCCATAGGGCTGCAACCAAACATCGGCTTTCCAATTACTTACTGCTCGGGTGGCTTTACAATGATACCAATAGGCAAGCGATACAGGTTGCCGGGTAGTGGGGCCTATAACACGATGCACAATTCGGGGATGCTGGATAGGCGGCTCATTCAGGGGGCGGTCGTATAAAAACAAAAACTCATGTTGCGGACAATTGTGCACCAATCTGCGCAACAATTCATTAGAATAGTGCCCATAACCCTCAAGAGGGCCACTGTTTAAAAAAATCGCGGTTACTGCAATTCTCATCCCTGCAAAAGTACAAGCAGTCGGTGAGCATTTCAATAACTTATTCAGCTGCCCACATATTTCGCCTTGTTTTCCACCTTTCGCATAAGTGTCGTTTTTTTGTTTTCAGTTGTTGTACTTTTATTTATGCAACAAAAAGCAGAACAGTTAGATTTATTTGGCTTTCCGGTGCAACAACCCACCCCTCCGGCCAAAAAAACACGACCGGCTCCCGCTCAGCAACTGGCGGAGGTGGCACCCGAAACTACCCCTAAACGAGCCATCGCAAAACCGCCAGCTGTTCATGAAATAGAAGAGCCGGTTGCCACCAAAAAAAGAGCTCGAAGCGCACCGCCTATTTCGGGAAGCAAGCGAGGGAGGAAGTCGTTTCGGGAGATGGACTCTGAAGTAGATTTAATTGAAGTTCCTTCCGAAGAGAAGCTGAACGAAAAATTGTATTACTCCATTAGTGAAGTTGCCGGATGGTTTAAAGTAAACACTTCGCTGCTTCGTTTTTGGGAAAACGAGTTTGATATTCTGCAACCCCGCAAAACCCGAAAGGGTGATCGGCTATTTCGGGTAGAGGACATAAAAAACTTGCAGTTGATTTATTTTTTATTGCGACAGCGAAAATTTTCCATCGATGGGGCCAAGAATTATCTGCAGGCAAATAAAAAAGATATTGACAAACAATTTCAACTGGTTCAATCACTCGGTCGATTTAAATCTTTTTTGTTAGAACTACAAAGTCAGTTGTAAGTTTACGCTGGAATTCACTCATCTCTATACCATTTTTATGAATTTGAAGCGCTTATTATTTAGTATGCTTGTTGTCGCATTAATCGTAAGCATATTTTCCTGCTCTTCAAAAAGTATTCCCCAACAACCCAAGTACACTGTTGTGGCCGACACCGAAACCGTGGTTATGAAAGGCGTGCTTACCAGAAATATATTAGAAAAAGAAAAGGCCTTTACCTGGATGACGGAAAACAGAAAATATGGTTCGGCCGATGCAGGAGCCGTAAAAATATTTAGCCAGCAAAAAGACTTGTTTACGGTACTTATTTTTGGAGGCACTTGGTGCCATGATAGCCAAAATATCCTTCCTGTTTTTTATCGGCTGGTAGACAAAAGCGGCTTTCCGGATAACCGTATAACGCTGGTAGGGGTTGACAGACAAAAAACAGCTCCGAACAACTGGCATACCATCTGGAACATTACAATGGTTCCCACATTTATTATTTTACAAAATGGTAAAGAGATGGGTAGGGTAGTGGAATATGGACAAACCGGAAATGTAGAAAAAGAACTCGCCAACATTGTTGCCAAGCTTCAGTAAGTAAAAACTACTGTTTACTTTGCATCCGAATTGAAAGTTGGTTATTCGCTGCAGCCAATGTAATTTGATGCTGTGCTAGCTCATCTAGTATCAGCCAATTTATTTTTTCCCTTCCTACATTAAATGCTTCTATGGTTTCATCGGTTGCAGTAAAATATTCAACCTGTACTATATGTGCATTTTTGCCAGTTTCAGCCAAAAACACGGAACAGGATTCGGCACCAGTAGCCATTATTTTTTCGGGTAAGGCCTGCGTAAAATCGCGCAATTGATTTACGGATGTAGACAAATCTATTTCAATCCGAACTTCGCCTTTACGCTGCGTGCGCATAGAAATATTATCTATAATAGTATCAACCATCTGTTTGTTGGGAACTGTTATCAGCGATTTTTCGAGTGTTCGAATGCGAGTGCTGCGCAACCCTATTTTTTCTACCGTGCCAGTAAACATCCCTACTTTAACCAGCTCACCAGTTACAAAAGGCTTATCGAAAAAAATGATAAAAGAGGCGATTAGGTTTTCCATGCTTTCCCTCGCAGCCAGGGCTATTGCGGCCCCTACAAGGCTAAGTCCGGTTAACAGCGTGCCAATTTCTTTGTTAAAAGAAAATCGCAATACCAACAGGATACCGATAAGCACGAGCATTACTTTAAAAAAATCTTTAAAGAAGATGACCAGCTGATTATCCGACAAGTCGGACGTTTGATTGGCCTTTTCTTCAAAAATCAGCGCAATAAAATCGATGCCACGGCGACATAACCAGATAAAGACAACAATCAGCAGGCCAATAAATACCGACTCTACTAAATCTTTGGTAGTAGTGCGGTAAATCTTCATTTGCAAAAGCTGCGGAAAGTTCAGCTTATCAAGGGCGGCAAATGAAACTAGTAAAATGATAAATACTTGGAGGGGCTGCAACACCAAATTCAGAAACGACTGTCTTGCATCATTTCCAGCTTTCTTTGATAAAATGCGGTACAACCAATTGGCCAAAAAAAGGGAGATAAATCTTTTCAGTAAAAAGGCAATGGCTATAACTGCTAATACGCGCAGGTAATCGCCGATCGAGTTGCTCAAGACAGTCTGTTGCAAAAAAGGGTTCATACATCAGGATTGAGAGGAAGTAGGGCGGGTTACCAACTCCAGTGTGGCTCCATTATAAACAGCGTAAGAAAAATGTTGAATCCAATCCCCCACATTTATGTAGCGACTTTTTTCGTTCAATGCATAGTCTATAGGAAAATGTCGGTGGCCGAATAAAAAATAATCAATGGGCTTTTCCTCCAGCTTTCGGTAACAATACTGTATAAGCCATTCCTGATCGGCTCCCAAAAACTGCTGATCGGCAGTGCCAGTTGCTTCCCGGCTGGCGCGGCTGAAATAGTTGGCAAGAGCAATTGCCCAATCTGGGTGCACTTTGGCAAATAACCATTGACAAAACGGATTGCGAAAAATTTTCTTTAGTCTTTTATACCCGTAATCGCCCGGCCCGAGACCATCACCATGACCAATTAAAAAAGTATGCTGATTCCATTGAAATACTTTTGGTTGGTGATACACTTTTACGCCTAACTCTTCTTCAAAATATCCGTGCATCCATAGATCGTGATTGCCGGTAAATACATGAATGGGAATTCCTTTGTCGCTGAGTGCTGCAAGACTTCCCAGCAAGCGGGTAAACCCTTTAGGAACTACCTTTTTATATTCGAACCAGAAGTCGAAAATATCACCCAATATAAAGAGGCTGTCTACATCCGACTCGATTTCTTTAAGAAAGGCTACTATTTTTTTTTCGCGCACTAAACTTTTAGCTGCGTTGGGGGCGCCCAGATGGAAATCGGAGATAAAGTATATTTTTTTTCCCGGAGCAGGCACCATGTAGTTATTGATTTTTTTGTTGTAGGTATTGCAGCACATCTCCCCCGGGCACTATTGGTTTTCCGGTAACATCGCCCGCAAACCAATACATCCAAGCTGAATAAGTTTGCCCGTTATGGGTTACCGATGCCAGTTTTCTTTCATACAAAGCGGGGCCATCTTCATCGGCTTGTACCCCTTCATAATCGTCCAGCTGAGCGATGGCCCATTCCCATTCATCGGGCTGATGAATTTGATAGAGCTCTCCCTGAATAACCTGATCGCTGTTGGCTGGTTTGGCAGCAGGGTATTCGCCCATATCATATAAGATTCCGCTGGTGGTGGCCAACCCCATCAATACAAAGTATCGGCTGATATACGCATACGCAGGATGATGAAACCCGCTGCGCAGAGATCCGTAAACAAATAATAGCGTGGAAGAAGGTTGGCTCATATCAGTAGATTACTGGTCAATTAAAAAGCAAAATACTTCTTTAGGTCCATGTACCCCTACCACCAATGTTTTTTCAATGTCCGCGGTGCGACTGGGGCCTGTGGCCAGGGTAAGCAAAGAGGGATAGGTTGGATTTTGCAGCAGCACTTTTTCCAGACCATCAGCAATATCTTCCACCACTTGATGGGTATAGGCAATACAAATATGAATAGGGGCATATACGCTTACGGTTCTTCCGCTTTCGCCGGCGCTGCTTAATAATATAGATCCCGTTCGGGCAACCAGGTATTCACATCCTGTGATGGCCGCATCACAATCTGCTAATGTGGGGTGATAAGTACCCGGAAATCCACTTGTCTGCAACATTTCCTGTAGGGCAGTTTCTCTGCAAAATATTTTTTCCCATTTTCGCTTCTCTGCGAGTGCATTCAGCTGAGCTACCAATTCTGCTTCACTGCTACAATAAGAAAATCGACCTTGCAAATTGGTAAATTTTTCGGCAAACTCAAGGGCTGGCTCTTGCTGCAGGGCCGGATAGGGAGGCAGGGGCAGAGTAGCAGGAAAGGGAACAGGCACCGGTTGCTTCAGTGCCTGTTTTATTTTTTTCAATATGGTATCTCTGGCGTTGCTGCCCATAACTTATACTATAGTAGCGTTTTCGTCGGTATTGGGTTGGCCCGGACCAATCGTATGCTCACCTACCACCTCATCGTTCTTCATTTCGGGTTCTATAGTTATCGGCTTTTTTTCTTCAAAAGGTCTTTTGCCGATCAAAAATTCTACATCACTTTTATGCAGCACTTCTTTGCTCAGCAATTCTTTTGCCAACACTTCCACTTCGTGCTTCTTTTCTTGCAGCAACTGAATGGTTCTTTGGTAAGCGGCATCAATAATTGAACGAACTTCCTCGTCAATCATTTTTCCGGTTTCTTCGCTATAGGGCTTGGTGAAAGTGTTTTCCTGAGTAGGGTCGTAGAAGCTTACGTTACCCACATGTTTGTTCATACCATATGCAGTTACCATACTATAGGCTATGCGGGTAATTTGTTGCAAATCGTTGGCAGCGCCGGTAGAAATTTTTCCAAAGAATACCTGCTCGGCAGCTCTTCCGCCCAAGGTCATACAAATCTGGTCGTTTAGCTGATCGGTATTATACAGATATTGTTCTGTGGGGGTATACTGCGCGTATCCCAATGCTGCCGTACCTCGGGGAACGATGGTAACTTTCAACAGCGGATACGCATGTTCTAAAAACCATCCACATACTGCGTGACCTGCTTCGTGGTAAGCAATGATTTCTTTTTCGTGCGGTGCGATGATTTTGTTTTTCTTTTCCAGTCCGCCAATTACGCGGTCAATCGCATCCTGAAAGTCAATCATCTCTACAGAGGTCTTTCCTTTTCTGGCGGCTATCAGTGCTGCTTCATTGCATACGTTGGCGATATCGGCGCCGGCAAATCCGGGTGTTAATTCGGCCAAACGATGTAAGTCGAGCTTTTCAGAAATTTTAATCGGAAGCAGATGAACTTTGAAAATAGTTTCTCTTCCTTTAACATCAGGCTTATCAATAGAAATCTGACGATCGAAACGACCGGGGCGCAGCAGGGCTGAGTCTAATACATCCGGGCGATTAGTAGCTGCCAGAATGATGATGCCGGTATCCCCGCCAAATCCGTCCATTTCAACCAGTAATTGGTTGAGGGTATTTTCTCTTTCATCATTGCTCATGATGGCGTTTCTTCCGCGTGCTCTTCCGATAGCATCAATTTCATCTATAAATATGATACAAGGGGCTTTTTCACGAGCCTGCTTAAACAGGTCGCGTACTCGGCTGGCACCAACGCCCACAAACATTTCCACAAAGTCGCTTCCGCTTAAGCTGAAGAAAGGAACCTGTGCTTCACCCGCCATGGCTTTTGCCAATAGGGTTTTACCGGTACCGGGGGGGCCTACTAATAATGCACCCTTGGGAATCTTTCCGCCGAGGGCAGTATATTTTTTAGGGTTCTTTAGAAAATCTACAATTTCCATCACTTCTACCTTAGCCTCATCCAATCCAGCCACATCGGCAAAGGTGATATTCACTTTTGCACCTTTATCAAACAGGGTAGCTTTTGATTTGCCTATGCTGAAAATGCCACCCGGGCCTCCTGCTCCTCCCTGGCCTCCCATTTTTCTCATCATTAACACCCAAACACCCACAATTAACAATAAAGAGAAAATGGTATTGAATAGAGGGCCCGTCCAATCCTGATCTTCTACTATCTGTTGTTTAACCTCAGGAAGACCCTTTTCGGTAGTAATTTTTACGATGCTTTCATTAAACGACTTCCAGTCAATCACCTTAAACTCGAACAAGGGCTCTTTTGCTTTTGTGGTGGTTACAGATTTTTTCAGCCGGGTAACATAATATTCTTTTTTCAGGCTATCCGGATATAAATATACCCGAACCCGATCTTTGTTTTTTA
>JBIINW010000215.1:0-4498 GCA_044337245.1 Sediminibacterium sp.
ACCTTAAACTCGAACAAGGGCTCTTTTGCTTTTGTGGTGGTTACAGATTTTTTCAGCCGGGTAACATAATATTCTTTTTTCAGGCTATCCGGATATAAATATACCCGAACCCGATCTTTGTTTTTTACCAGATCAATTTTCGCAACATCTCCTTTCACCAGCATGTTGGTTTCGAATTCCTGCTGAGTAACCTCAATCAAGTCGGGAGAAAACTTGCCAAAACTGGCGATTACCAGTGCAATAAATGCAATGATATAAATCATGTATATATTAAACTTCGGCCCCTTCTTTTGACTATCGGGCGATCCGGGTTTGGGTGTTTTGGTTTCTTGTGGCATATAAGTACGGTAACTTTACTATTTTAAAGGAGGTATAGGAATCGATGATTATTCGGTATGATCTAATGCAGAAGCATCGCTCCACATTTCTTCCAGTTTATAAAATTTTCTTGCGTCGGGATGCATTACATGCACCACTACATTCACATAATCAATCAGCACCCATTGTAAAGCCTGGCGACCCTCATGCTTATAGGGCATTTCATCGCAATCCTGCTTCACCTGAAATTCCACTTCATCGCAAATGGCTTTTACTTGGGTGGTACTGGAGGCTTCACAAACAATAAAAAAATCAGCAGAGGCTTCAGGAATTTTTCTCAAATCGAGGCTTACCACTTTATCGCCCTTTTTATTCTGAATGGCTCGTATAATCGACTTAATGATTTTTGAGTTGCGGTTGAGCCGGGTGATCGTATTTTTTTTTCGGCTATTTAATACTGAAAGCGTTTCCAATAAATTTCTATGTTTTGTTAATGAATATCGGTTGATTTTGGGCTCAGCGAATAATTCTTCCCAGGTTACAGAAAAACTGAAAGCCCAATAGCTACCTTTACAAAAATACTACTTCTTTGCTACCTGCCCACGTTAAAAGTCCTATTGGCACGCCGTTCATCATTTTACCGGAAGTAGATAGTACCAATAGGTATGCCAAAAACCAAATAGACACCAAAATGGCCGACCATGGTACGGTGTATTTCGCTCACCATCAGCTAGAAGGAAAGGGGCGAATGGGTAAACGGTGGGCCAGCGAACCGGGTAAAAACATACTGATGTCGGTAGTAATAAACACTTCCCTGCAAAAAAACAGGTCTTTGCCTGGGCTTAACCAATGGGTTTCGGTTGCTTGCTACGATTTTTTGAGCCAATATGCCGGAGAAGAAACCCGTATTAAATGGCCGAACGACCTTTACTGGCGTGACAGAAAGGCAGGCGGAATTTTGATTGAAAATACCTGGAGGGGGAATTTGTGGAACTGGGCAATTATTGGAATAGGACTGAATATCAATCAATCACATTTTGAGGAGGGGGCAGGACAACCCGTTTCATTGCAACAAATTACCGGAAATGTTCACCAACCCGTTGAGCTGGCAAAAGAGTTGTTTGTTTTATTAGAACGGCGTTATCAGCAATGGGTAAACCAACAAGAGGCGGAAATACTAGAAGCTTACAACCAGCACTTATATAAAAAAAGCCAATGGGTTAATTTTGTTGTGAACGGAAAAGTGCTAACCGGTATGCCAATTGCAGTTAATGATGCCGGCGAATTGGTGATCAAAGACGAAAAAGGATTAACACAATGTCTCACGCAGGCACAATGGCTGCAGTAAAAAATTATTATGGATACAATTCGGCTTACTCAATTTTCTTCGGCGGCAGGTTGCGGGTGTAAAATGGCACCGGCGGCTTTAGAAAGTATTTTACAAAACAGTCGCACTACCAATCAATGTAAGGAATTGCTGGTTGGCAACGAAAGCAGTGATGATGCGGCCGTTTACGATTTGGGGGATGGCACCGGATTAATCAGCACCACCGACTTTTTTACCCCGATTGTGGATGATGCCTTTTTATTTGGCAAAATTGCCGCCGCCAACGCCATCAGTGATGTGTATGCTATGGGCGGGAAACCCTTACTGGCATTGGCTATTCTAGCCTGGCCCCTAGAAAAATTAGGCCCAGAGTTGGCCAGAGAAGTGATGGCTGGCGCCAGAGAAACCTGCAGCGAAGCGGGTATCCCTTTGGCGGGTGGACATAGCATAGACAGCACAGAACCCGTATTCGGACTCGCGGTTTCGGGGCGGGTTACGCTTGCCGATATGAAGAAAAATAATACCGCTCAGGCCGGCGACTACCTGCTATTAACCAAGCCGCTGGGGGTGGGCATTTTATCTACTGCCGAAAAAAGAGGGGTAATTAAGCTGGAGCATATAGACGATTTTCACCTCCAACTCGGAATGCTCAATTCGGTTGGGTATGAGTTGGGTAAAATACCGGGCGTGCATGCGTTAACCGATGTTACCGGATTTGGACTGATGGGGCATCTAATTGAAATGGCCGAAGGAAGTGGGTTGGGTGCTGAATTGTATTACTCAAAAGTGCCTATTCTTTCCTCTGTTCCGGCTTACCTGAGTGAGCGTATCGTGCCGGATGCTACTTACCGAAACTGGAATGCTTATCAAAAAAAAGTGGCTTTTGGCCCGGGGGTGAATGTGATGGAAGCCTTTACTGTTTTACCTGATCCCCAAACCAATGGGGGATTGTTGATTGCGGTAAGTGCCGATGCGCTGGAGCAGGTATTATCTCTGCTGCAATCAGCAGGCATACATTGTTGTAATGAGCCTATAGGCAGAATAACAGCAGCAGGGGAAAAATGTATCCAAGTATTGGCGTGATTTACAGGGGCAGTTGGTTGATACTGGTTGCCAACTCAATATCCTTTTCAGTTACGGTATTGGCGGCATCATGCGTAGTAAGCCAAACTTCTACTTGGGTATAGTTTTGGGCCCAGCGGGGATGGTGATTCAGCGCTTCTGCCAATGCTGCCATTTTTGTAATAAACTGAAAAGCTTGTGCAAAGCTGCTAAAAACTATCTTACGATATAATTCATTTTGCTGAAGCGCCCAGCCATCGGGTAGATCATTTGATTGCATGTGCGTATAAGTTAGATTAAGGAAGATTATAAAATCATGTTACTCTTGTTTTTTACCTGCTCAATTGGCAACTCAACAATTAATTGAACTTCGGGTATCGACTTTACCACTTGCCGAATCCAGCTAACTGCCTCATCGGAGGCCAGGTCGCCTTTCATCAGCCACAAAAAATCCATGTGCCGGAATTCGGGAAGTAAATACTCTCCGTCGTAATGATTGTGATAAAGATAATGCATTAAAGAGCTATTGGGCTCGGCTGACTGGTAAACAGAAAAATAATAGGTGCGTTCTTTTCTTCTCATAGGGATTTCGTGCTCGGCATTTAGTCGAAACCGATATCCCAACTGCTGATTTAGTAAAAGACAAAACTGATAACATTTAAGCGGAGCCGTAATTCCCAGCAATCGGGTGCTGGCAAAAAAGTCTTCATTCATCCCCTCTGTGTCCAGCTTCAGCTTCATATGCTTGTATTAAAATTGAACTTCCACTTTCCGCTCTTCCGCACCTCTTTTATAGCGAAGGGTAGTTTTATCGCCTTTTTTAAACTTGCTCAAAGATTGCATATAGGCAGATACATCTACAAACGAATATTCGCCCAGTTGCAGCAACACATCGCCTGCTTGTAATCCTATTTTTTCTGCAAGCTTGCCCGGGCTAACCCCGTCTATGCGCATACCGGTTCCGGTATAGCCATAATCTGGAATCACGCCAAGGCTTACAGAAAAGCCACTGCTTCTGCCCATTTGAGGTTCGCGTGTTTTATTGAAGGGGAGCTTTCCTTTTGTGTTGGTAGCTTCTATCAACCGATAAACCCAACGTACAATTTCTTCCTGTCCGGTATAGTTTATTTTTTCCCAGTCGTCGGTAGCTTTGTGATAATCTGAATGGCTGCCTGTAAACAGAAATAATACCGGAATATCTTTTCGGTAAAAGCTGGCATGATCGCTGGGGCCGCTACCGGTGCTGTCGTAATGGGTTACGAGGGGTGCCGAGGTAGTTGGTACTACTTCTGCCCAAACCGGAGAAGTTCCATATCCGCCAACAGTAAGTTTGCGGGCGGTGTCGTACCTGCCTACCATATCCATATTAATCATATAGTTTGTCGAGATGGTTTTAGTGGGATATTCCAGCCAATATTTGCTGCCCAATAAGCCCAGTTCCTCGCCCGAGAAATTAAGAATCAGGTAATTGTTTCCGGCAGGAGCCGATTTTTTTAGCATGCGGGCTAATTCAATCAATGCTGCGGTACCGCTGGCGTTATCGTCGGCTCCATTATGAATCACCCGACCGGTATCCAGCGCGGTTTTGTCTTCCCCATAGCCTAAATGGTCGTAATGCGCCCCGATTATTACTGTATTGGCTGCCTGATTATTGATAAAGCCAGCAATATTTTTCCCTTTTCTTACCCGATTAACAAAAGCAACCGACAGATCAAGGGTAACGGTAGCAGAGGGGTCGTTGAAATAAGCAGCAAGGGCGTTTTTAGTTAGATATATTATCGGCAGTTGCGC
>JBIINW010000063.1:0-13173 GCA_044337245.1 Sediminibacterium sp.
TTCACCGGTACAACTGACCTAAGTTTAGGCAATGTTCCTGTAGTTTCCTTTACCGTTGTTTCATCCTCCACCATTATCGCAATAGTTGGAAGCGGAGCAACAGGCTCAGTCGAGCTAACTACTCCCTTTGGTACGGCCTCTTTAGGGGGATTTGTATTTAAAATTAAACCCATTATCACACAACAAAATATTGCCAATGCATTTTCTCCCAATGGGGATGGAATTAATGATGTTTGGATAGTTAAGGACTTAGAATGGTACCCTTATGCTACTATTCAGATTTTTAATAGAAGCGGTCAACAGGTATTCTCTGGCACCACCTCTAGCATGCCATGGGACGGAAAATATAAAGGAGCTTCATTACCTGTAGCTACCTATTATTACATGATTAATTTGAGAAACGGTACCCCCGTAATTACTGGCTCCATCACCATTATCCGATAATGGGTGAGAAGCAGCAGTTGAAGAAAAATTAAAATTGCTTTCTACATATATAAAAAGCAGCCCTCGCAGTCCTCGAAAAAATTATAAAGCAGCCTGTTACTTGGCCCAACTTATCCTACTGCTTACCACTAATAAATCAAATTAAAAAAAGAGGGTCAACATTTTGCAGTAAAACCAATTAATGAGGGCGAAAAAATAATGAATAAATACTTGGTTGAGGGATAACTTTAGCATTTTTTGTATGATAACCCATCAAAAAATATAATCTAACCGCAAATAATTGCTTTGATGTTCTCTTACAATCGTTTGCACAATTTCTTTATTAGTGGCATTGTCTTTTGTACTGATCAATAAGCGAATACTAAATGCTCTTAAAGCATCATGCACACTCAAGGTTCCCTCGGCACTGTCTTTTCTTCCATTAAAAGGAAACGAATCTGGTCCACGCTGACATTGTGCATTGATGTTGATACGCCCTACCTGATTGGCTAATTCATCCATCAAATGACCAATGATTGCTGAGTTTTTTCCGAATATACTCGCTTGTTGTCCAAAGTTCGATTGAATAACATAATCGATTACTTCTTCTATATTTTTGTATGAAACTATGGGAACTATCGGACCAAACTGTTCTTCTGAGTAAATCCGCATCTGTGCAGTAACGGGGTAAATTACTGCCGGGTAAAAAAAAGTATCATTCACTTCGCCACCATTTTCATTCACAACAGTTGCGCCAAATTGTTTTGCGTCGTTTAGCAGTTCAGTTAAATAAGCAGTTTTACCGGGTTCTGGTAAGGGGGTGATTTTTACGTCTTTCTCCCAGGGCATGCCACATTTTAATTTGGATACACCCTCCGTAAATTTTTGGATGAATGATGCTACCATATCTTCTTGCACAAAAATTATTTTCAAGGCAGTGCAACGTTGCCCATTGAAGGATAGCGAGCCTGCCACACATTCGGCAACCGCATTATCCATATCCGCATCCGGTAAAATAATGGCTGGATTTTTTGCATCTAACCCTAAAACACTTCTAAGGCGATTGGGTTTGGGATGAAGTTTCTTAAGATCATTGGCTCCTTTATTGGTTCCGATAAATGCGAATACATCTATTTTTCCCGTCTCCATTAATGCACCTACCGTTTCTCTTCCTTTTCCATATA
This sequence comes from Sediminibacterium sp., assembly GCA_044337245.1. Classification (GTDB taxonomy): domain Bacteria; phylum Bacteroidota; class Bacteroidia; order Chitinophagales; family Chitinophagaceae; genus Sediminibacterium. The sequence goes on from JBIINW010000063.1 coordinate 1,608, forward strand.
TCACATTGATAACGCCTTTTGGAAAACAAGCTTTAAAAATGGGTAGTAGTGGCTTTATAAAAAGTACGCCATATTTAGCCGGTTTAAATACCACAGTGTTGCCCATGAGTAAGGCCGGTATTAGGGTGGTAAATGTTTCATTTAAAGGGTAATTGTAGGGACCCATACATAGGGCTACACCAAGTGGTACCCGCCTGGTTTGTGCAATTACGCCTTCTTCAACTGCAAAATTTGAATAGTTATGATCGAGTTTTTTTAATTCCCTAATCGTATCTTCTATATAGATACAGGTTCTATCAAATTCTTTTTCACTGTCCGGCAAATTTTTGCCAATTTCCCACATCAATAACTTCACTACAAGTGCCCGTTGTTTTTTCATTTCAACCAGAAACTGTTCAATATGTGCTATTCGTTGGGTAATACTCATAGTCGGCCATTCACCTGTGCCGTTATTATACGCAAGTACGGCTGCATCCAACGCTTCTAATGATTCTTTTTGAGTTAGCAGCGGTGTTGTACCGATAATATTTTTCTCAATACTATTTCCATTATCAATGGATACGGGCGACACTACCTCATTCATAGGGCCTTCCCAAATCCTAAGTTCACCATTTACTAGATATTCTCGTTGTTCAATCAACTTCTGCAATTGCCATTCATTTGGAATTTGTGCAACTTGGGGGAAAATATGCTGTAACATAGTTTGTATTTTCTTTTTAATGAATCGTTCCTTGCAGGTAATTAATAGTGTGCGAGTCCGTATTTCAATTTGAACTTTACAAAAAAGTATGGGTCATACATGTTACTGTATGACCCATACTTTATATTTTATTCCTTACCTATTTAGGCAATACAACAGTATCAATAACGTGTACGATTCCGTTTCCAGCTTTTAAATCAGTAGCTACAACTGTAGAAGTACCGCCAATTTCATCTGTTAAGATTACTTTACCATCTTTTAATGAAGCAGTTAAAGTACCACCGCTTACAGTTGTTAAAGTAGCTTTTCCTTTTCCATCAGTGATTGCTTTTACAACAGCAGCAGCATCTAATTTACCAGCAAATACATGGTAAGTTAAAATTTTGGTCAAAGTTGCTTTGTTCTCAGGCTTTAAAAGAGTTTCAACAGTTCCTTTTGGTAATTTAGCAAATGCTTCGTTAGTTGGGGCAAATACAGTAAAAGGACCAGCACTTTGTAAAGTTGCTACTAAACCAGCTTCTTTAACGGCAGCTACCAGCGTTGAATGATCTTTAGAACCAACGGCTATATCAACTACCGTTGTTTGTGCAGATGCAGAAACAATGCCTCCAATCAGGAGCATCATTAAGAATTTCATTTTCATAATTGTTTATTTTTTAACTATTACACTTCAAGTGTATAAAAGGTTTAGGGGTAACCTACTGTTAATATACAATTGTCTTTGCTGTTCATGCTAAGCTGTGCCATTTATAGAAATAGTTAAACAAATTGGTGATACCCTAGGTTCTAGTAATTTGTGTAAGTTGCCCTTGTAATTCAGTGTGTTAGATCACTTGTAGCTACCAAGGTACCTTTCTTTTTAGGGTAGTTGCTTTATTTGAATGCATGTTCTCTTTTGCAAACAGTGATAAAGTAGGTAAGTTCGGTAATCGCTACCTTTTCTTACTGTAGGTTTGCTTTTATAAAAGGGTAGGTATTTATTGAAGTTATTGATAGAGGAAAAGGAATATTGACTATCAATTGATTATATAGAACAGTTATTACAATTAATACTGCTTAATTATTTGATTATCTGCTAGTTATAGCATTATTTTTGAGTTTGCACATTCGGGTGTGCAAAATTACATATTTTACAAACAGCCCAATCTGACCTTATTTCCAATAACAGCAAGCACCACTATTCCGAAAATAAGCAACCTATTGAGTATGTTTTTGCCTGTCCGCTAATAGTAACACGGTCACCCCTATATTCACAATACAATTTGCCCATCCTTTCTGAGACCTGATGCGCTTCCAGTTCAGTTTTATTCAGCCTATTTGCCCAAAATGGAATTAACGAACAATGGGCGGAACCTGTAACGGGATCTTCTAAAATAGAAGCTTGTGGTGTAAAGAACCGAGAAACAAAATCACATGTATCTCCAGGTGCTGTTACAATTACGCCTCCCGCACCCAGATTGATTTGGTCGAATAGGGTTCGGTTAATGTTGATATGCCTGATTTCAGTTTCATTTTCATACACCAGCATATAATCCCGGGATTTAATAATTTCCTTCGGTTGAATATTTAGGGATTTCAAAATTTCTGGGGGCACATTGCTTTCTACCGGCATTCTGGATGGGAAATCCATTTTATACAGCTCCTGCTCGATGGTTACCCTTAAATCACCACTAAGGGTTTCGAAAACAATTTCATTTTTAGGGTAGTGCATTATGGTATGCAAGCAATGTGCAGTAGCCAGAGTTGCATGCCCACAAAGATCCATCTCAATTTCAGGGGTAAACCAGCGCAAATGAATTTTCTCTCCATTATCTACAAAAAAGGCTGTTTCTGCAACTGCATTTTCTTTGGCTATTTTCAACAGTATGTTATCGGGTAACCAGTTTTCTAGCGGTACAACACAAGCCGGGTTTCCACCAAAAATGGTGTCTGTAAATGCGTCAACTTGGTAGAGTGGATGTTTCATGCTTCCGGTTAATTAAAAAGTATATTTCCCTTATCCGCTAGGGGTGCTTCCAAAAGTATTCTTTTACAGTAATATTTCCAATAAATACGCAGGGCCTGTAAGGCTAAAGTTTCTTTGCTTTTATTCTCTTATATTTATACTATCGTACATAAACTTTTTTACCTTAATTCGTTTATCTTATGAAACTGTATTCAGTTATATTCTTGCTATTATGTGCCCTTTCTTCGAGTGCGCAAAAGATTAAAGTAACCTACGAGCAGTTTACCCTGCCGAACGGACTGAATGTGATTTTGCACCAGGATAAAACCATTCCCCGTATCAGTGTAAATGTTTGGTATTTTGTTGGCTCGGGAAGCGAAAAGCCCGGACGCACCGGTTTTGCCCATTTATTTGAACACATTCTATTTGAAGGATCGAAGAATGTGCCCGAAGGTAAGTTTGATGAATGGCTGGAGGCTGCCGGTGCCAATAACAATGGCTCCACTACCGAAGATCGTACCAATTATTATGAAGACCTTCCCGCCAATGCATTGGATCTGGCTTTATTTCTAGAATCAGATCGTATGGGTTTTTTATTGGCTTCCCTCACGGATTCTACTGTAGATGGTCAGCGAGATGTGGTGAAAAATGAACGCCGTCAATCGTATGAGAATCGGCCGTATGGTGCGGCTAATCTGGAATTACCTGCCCTGTTATACCCGAAAGATCATCCTTATTCCTGGCCCGTAATCGGCTCTATGGCAGATCTTACAGCTGCTAGCAGACAGGATGTAGCTGATTTTTTTACACAATATTATATACCCGGTAATGCCTCTCTTTGTATTGCGGGTGATATTGATTTAGTACAAGCACGCAAAGCAGTAGAAAAATGGTTTAGTGATGTACCCGCAGGTAAAACCGTATTACCCCCACAACCGGTTGCCGCTGTATTAACAGAAGAGAAGCGGGTGGTGATGGAAGACAAAGTGCAACTGCCGCGTCTTCAAATGGTTTGGCTATCACCTGCTAACTTTCAACCCGGTAGCGCCGAAATGGAATTGTTGGGCTCCTTACTAGGGGGAGGAAAAAATTCTCGGCTATACAAGCGACTGGTATATGATCTTCAGATTGCACAAAATGTTTCCGCTTATCAAAATTCCAGCAAATTTTCCGGCGAATTTTACATCGCCGTAACTGCCCGCCCCGGAATTGGTTTGAGTCAAATTGAGAAAATTGTGCAGGAAGAAATCGATAAGATTACAAGCGAAAGTGCTACCGACAGAGAACTTGCTCGTGTGGTTAACCAATATGAGTCTCGCTTCCTTACTCAAATCGAACGTTCCGGTGGATTCAGCGGTAAGGCGAATCAGTTAAATGAGTACTTTTTTTATACCGGTAATCCCGATTATTTCAACGAAGATTTGCAGCGGTATAAGTCGGTTGATCCGTCTGATATTTCTGCCGCAGCCCGAAAATACCTCCGCTCTAATGCACGTATAGTTATGAGTATCGTTCCAGAAGGAAAAAAAGATTTAGCAGCTTCTAAAAAATAAGGTTATGAAAAAAATATTTTTACTGGTATTATTTACCCCCTGGTTAGTAGGTGGTTTCTCTCAAACACCCGACCGTAGTGGTCCCCCAGCCTTGTCTCAAGTAAAGAATCTATCCTTGCCTGTACCCGTTCGATTTACTTTATCCAACGGACTGAAAGTGGTTTTGATGGAAAAACACAATGTACCCATGGTGCAGGTGAACCTGTTGATTCAAACTGGTAATTTTGATGACCCTGTTGGCAAGGAAGGACTCGCTTCTTTTGCCATGGATGTACTTGATGAAGGAGCCGGAAATTTTACTGCTCTTCAGCTGGCAGATGAGATTGAGTTACTGGGAGCACAAATTGGAACGGGTAGCCGTCCCTTTTCTGCTGAAGTAAATTGCACAGCACCTGTTGCTCGCCTACAAGATGCATTAGCACTGATGAGTACCATAATTCTGAAACCTACATTTGCAAATTCTGAATTAGACCGTTTAAAGAAGTTGCGACTGAATGCACTTCTTCAGAATTACGACGACCCCTCTACTATTGCACAACGCGCCTTTAATCAGTTGATGTTTACGGAAGCCAGTCCCTATGGACGTTTTGCGAATGATCGTACAATTCGTTCCTATGTTCGGGAAGATCTGGTTGCATTTCATACCACTAATTTCGTTACAGGCAATTCTACCTTGATTGTTGCTGGGGATGTAACCAAGCAATCCATTCAACCCCTGCTGGAAAAATATTTTGCTGCTTATCCAAAAGGAAAAGTAACCAATAAGGCAAGGCCGGTTCCTGCCCAGGTGAAGGGAAGAAGTATTTATGTGATTGATAAGCCAGGCGCAGCGCAATCGGTTATATCAATTGGCCGGCTTGGTCCAGCCAGAAATGACCCTTCCTATTATGCAGTGAATGTAATGAATACTATATTGGGCGGCTCCTTTACTTCCCGTCTAAATTCTAATTTGCGCGAAAAACATGGATATGCGTATGGCGCCTCATCTAGTTTCAGTTTTTGGAACACGCCCAGTCCTTTCGCGGCATCCTCCTCAGTTCAAACAGATGTTACTGGGCCTGCGCTGGGTGAATTCATTAATGAGTTTGATAAAATTCGTACACCAATACCTGCAGATGAACTATCCCGGGGGAAGAATTACAATGCCTTGGGATATGCACGGCTATTCGAAACCAATATCGATCTCGCAGGAACATTGGGTTCACAGATTTTGTATCAGTTGCCCGATGGATATTATAATAATTATGTAGGAAAAGTGTTGGCGGTTACTCAACAAGAGGTTATGGCTGCAGCAAATCAGTTTGTGGTGTCGGATAACATGTTGGTTGTAATTGTGGGTGACCGTGCAAAGATTGAAGCCGGCATCCTAAAACTTAATCTGGGAAATGTAAATTTCCTTACCATTGAAGATGTGCTGGGTAAAAAGCCGGCGTTATAAAATTCGCAATCAGGATTAATATAAACAGCAGCGCAAGGGATATTTGCGCTGCTGTTTTTATATACCCATTTTCCCGTGTAGTTTCCGAGCGACAGGGAGGAACTGCACGGCAGGTGAGCAATATTTAGTTTCCGAGCGACAGGGATCAACTGCACGGAAGGCAAGCATCAACTTATCAGCCGGTTAAATACATCCAATCCTTCATCTTTTTTAACTTAGGATAATGAATGTATTGGGCATTATCCTTCGGGGTATGATAATCGGGATGCAATATTTCGTATCATTTTAGAAAATTTTCATTGGGGAAGTGTTCTTTTGGGGTACAATAAAAAGCCGGCATTACCGGCTTTTTATTTGTTGAACACTAGTCTTTTTTTTCTTCTTCCTTGCCGTCGAACATATTGGTAACCTTATTCCACAAATTACCGGCTACGTCTTTTAGCTCTTCGATTTTTTCTTCAGCCTGTTCCTTAAATTCTCCCAATTTTTCTTCCGCTTGCTCTTTGAATTCTTCTAATTTTTCTTCTGCCTGTGCTTGTAGGCTTTCAGCCTGATCTTTGATGGAATCCACTAGGTTACTACCTTCTTGGTTTTCAGCTGGATTAATTGTTTGCCCTTCTTCGGGTAAATTGTTGATTGACATGGTTTAAAATATTTAGGGTTACAAAGTACCACATTTTTAGTGCCTACATTTAGGAAAATGAGAATTAACAAAATAATCATTTGTTCCCACCCCTGAGCGCCATTATAAGAAAGGGATGTGTGGAAAGTTTTCCGTGTAGTTTCCGAGCGACAGGGAGGAACTGCACGGCAGGTGAGCAATATTTGAGTTAATAGCATATCATTCCAATGCGTGCAATGCGCCTGGAGTTTCCCGTGTAGTTTCCGAGCGACAGGGAGGAACTGCACGGCAGGTGAGCAATATTTGAGTTAATAGCATATCATTCCAATGCGTGCAATGCGCCTGGGCTTTACACATGGTAATATCATATCTCATTTATTCCTTTGGCGAAAAGGAACTGCACGGAAGGAGGATGTGTGTGGTAAGCTTCCCGGGTAGTTTCCGAGCGGCAGGGAGGAACTGCACGGCAGGTGCGCAATTTTTGAGTTAATAGCATATCATTCCAATGCATGCAGTCTCTCGTCTCCTCCTTTTTTGTTACAATTTATAAATTTCTAATTCTTAGAACATAATAGCCTTCTTTTTTCAAGCTACTAGTCATAGATTTGAAAAAACTTCTATTCGCATGAAATCGCCATTGAGCTACCTTATTGTATCCGCCTTTTTTCTCTTAGTATACGGCTGTACTACTACCAACCCATCCGATAAAAATACCTCCCTGGCTATTGCAGACAGCTCCGCTGTTCTTGCTTCGTGGCAGGAGGGGGCAACCAAACAGTCCATTATAGACTTTGTAAAAAAAACCACCACTGAGGGCTCTGCTGATTTTATTCCGGCGGCCGACCGGATTGCCTGTTTCGATAATGATGGCACCCTGTGGGGTGAGCAGCCAATGTATTTTCAGCTGGCTTTTGCCATTTATCAGATAAACAAAACGGCACCCCAGCATCCCGAATGGAAGCAACAGCAACCATTTAAAGCCATATTAGCCGGGGATATGAAAGCGGCTATGGCGGGAGGCGAAAAGTCGTTGGGGGCTATTATGGCGGCTAGCCATGCAGGACTAACCACCGAGCAGTTTACTCAGGCGGTAAAAGACTGGATGGCCAATTCCCAGCACCCGACTACCCAAAAGCGGTTTAGTGCTATGATCTATCAACCCATGCTGGAGCTGATGCAATACTTGCGTAAGCATGGGTACACCACATTTATTGTTTCGGGGGGCGGAGTAGATTTTATGCGCGCCTGGGCTGAGGAAGTGTATGGCATACCTCCCCATCAAGTGGTTGGCTCAGTGGGGGGCTATCGATACGAGTTTATCGATGGTAAATCTTCCCTGATAAAATTACCCGAACTAACTTTTAACGACGACAAAGCCGGTAAGCCGGTAGGTATCCAGCGAAGTATTGGAAAAATACCTGTATTTGCTGCCGGAAATTCGGATGGTGATTTCGAAATGTTGCAATATACCAGTACAGCCAATGGCTACCCCCGCATGAGCATCCTAGTGCACCATACCGACTCAACCCGCGAATGGGCCTACGACCGCAAATCTGCTATCGGCCACCTTGATAGGGCCCTTACTGAAGCACCCAACTATGGCTGGCTGGTGGTTGATATGCAGCAGGATTGGAAAAAAATCTACCCGTAAGGGAGAGAGCTTGCGCGCCTTTGTAACAAGTAAAAACAGAGTGAGAGTGCGAGTGAGGGGTAGAAAGTACTTTCCAAAAGTTCAAGCCTTTTGGAAAGTTGAATCGAAGAGAGCGAGGTACTTACCAAAAGTTAGGAACTTTTGGTAAGTTATGTCGGAGTGAGCATCTGTTAAGTGAAGAGCTCCTTTTGCGAAGGGCATTTTCATTCCAAACCGCAAAGTATCCTTTTACGGCGGAAGACTTTTCGGAGAATGAACTTAGGATAATGAACATTAAGGAACTGCACGGCAGGTGAGCATTTGTGTGGTAAGTTTCCCGTGTAGTTTCCGAACGACAGGGAGGAACTGCACGGCAGGCAAGCAATATTTGCGTTACTAGCATATTTTCCTTTAATTGCTTTCCCTTCTATTACAAATCTAGCAATATGCGGATATTTCTTTTCAGTTGCTGAATTTGTTGGGAGTTAAGTTTCCCAATTTTTTGAATCAATCGATTATTGTCAATTGCTCGTATCTGATCTACTAAAACATCCGAGGATAAGGGGAGCTGACCTTTTTTAATGTGCACGCGCAGCAAATCAATTTCCGTATTCACATTTGATGTAATCGGACAAATAAGGGTAGATGGATGGGAATCATTGAGTAAGTCGGTTTGAACAATTACTACGGGCCGGTTTTTACCGGGTTCGGTACCCATGCGTGGATGTAAATTTGCTAGCCAGATATCATATTGCTTACCTAACATTGATTATTTTTTCAAATTCATGTAAAGCTTCCATTGAATCGGGCGCGGTAAGAGCCGATTCTTTTACCAGTTGTTTTTTCAATAGTTTTCTTCTGTTAAACTGATTGTATAAATCCACTGCCTCGTTAATATAACGATTACGGGCTTTTTTTAGCCGGGAAGTTATGCGTTCCGTTTCCAGGTAAATGTCATCATCCATTTTTAGTGATAAATTTTTCATACCAGTGGTTTTTACAAAAGTATATATTTATAGTGTATACTTTTGTATCCTTTGATATTTCTGTTATATTAAATCAGGAATTTCCGTTAGAATCATTTAGAAATAGCAGGTGTTTATAAGGTCACACCAATTATTTTTACAGAGTATAGTTATTACAGAAAGTATAGGGGATAGTAGCCTTTATTCGGAGCGTAGGCTAAAGCCGATAAAAAAAGTACGGGGCATGTTAGGGCCATACATGAAATTACTGTCACGGTTTTTTCCCAAATCAAAATCCTCCTGATAAGCGTTGAAGAGATTCTTACAGCCGGTATAAATTTCTAGTTTACTTTTCCATTTGGGTAAGGCAAAATTTCTGGCTATGCGAACATTCATTTCAATAAATGGTGGGGTTTGGATAAGGCGATCTGTGGGATTGTTCTCCGCCCCACCTATATGAGGTACCTGCATACTGCCTGTATATACCGCATTGGTGTTGATACTCCATTTTTTGTTAGGGTTGTGGGTAAGAGTAAGATAACCATAGCTATTCGGTGTGCGCAAAAATATGCGCTCGGGTGGCAGGCCTTGAAAATATTCCACCGCCTCTCCAAAACTACTGCGTTGCAATGTATAACCTGCTTCCATTTGCCACCGACTATTATAATTCCCCCGCAGTTCGAGGGTTATCCCTTTTACTGCTGCTACACGACCGTTAGACTTTTCAAAAACTTCCCCAAAGGCATCCGAACCCTGGTGTTCTAACACGAAGGCATTTTGTAACCGGGTATAAAATCCTTCCACCGTAAAACCAGCTACCCATTTTTCTACTGCTTTGTCGTAATTTACCGAGCCGCTCCAACTCTGTGATTGTTCTTCACTCAATTGTGGATCTAGCCTTACCCGCGAAACACCTCCACCCGCAAAAGCTATGTGTAAATCCGTATCAAAAGCCTGGGGTGCCCGAAAGCCTGTACCATAACTTAACCGAAACTGCGTATTGCGAACTCCACCATATAGTAAAGCGATTCTAGGACTAATCACTGCATGATCGAGCAGATTGTGATAATCTATCCGTAGTCCAGACAACAAAGTAAAGCCCTCAGCAAAATCCCAGTCGCTCTGAAAAAAACTCCCCCAATTTTTGGTCTGCTGACGAATCAAGTAATTATAGCGGGGGATGTTATCGTGGATGCGATCAGTTAGGTATTCGCTTCCAATAGTAAGTACATTTCTTCGCCCGAAAAAATTGGGAATAGTATGGTTGAGTTGAAATCCTGCCTGCCAAGAGGCGGCATCAGAAATTCCATAAGGGGGGTTCAACAAATGCCCGCTGATTGCGGCGGCACTGTCTGGAAAAATCCCTGTATAGTGTGTTCTGTCCGTAACCTGAAAAGCTCCATATACAATCAACGATGATTGTTGTTGGTTAAAATTCAGTTGGTAGTCAACATTACCCATACCTATTCGGTGGCGGCGTTCTTCTGCCTGAGCAGTTAGATGAACGGGTTTATTCACCATTTCTCCGCCGCGACGGTATTCATTCAGGTAACTCAACGAGAACTCTATTTTTTCACTTTCAGATGGCTTAAAAAATGAGGAGAACCCAACAGAACGATTCAGTAACAGCGGCGCCTCTGAAAATTGATCTCCATTCACATCTAAATAGCCACGGTTTCTGTTGTGCATAAATACGGTGAGCCCTACCTTCCGATTATCCGACACTACACTGGCATTGGCATTTAGGTTTATGTCGCTGGTATGCTTACCTGTTTGCTGTATAAAATTGTTTAATTGGTAGCCATTTTTCGAGGGAAGGCGGGTGATGATATTCACGGTTCCGCCAATGGCACTGGAACCATATAAAGAGGAGCCACCCCCGCGAACTACTTCTACTCTTTCTATCATGTTTACAGGCAGTTGTTCCATCCCATATAAACCCATCAGCGCACTGAATATGGGCCTGCCGTTCACAAGTATCTGCGAATAACCTCCCTGCAGCCCATTCATTCGCAGTTGCGTATAGTTGCAGGTTTGGCAGTTTGTTTCTATTCGCAGCCCCGGTTGAAATTTTAGTCCTTCCGACAGGTTGCAGGCCTGCACATTGTTGAGGGTTTTAGCAGTAAGGATATTTACAATAACCGGGGATTCCGTTTTGCGCTTGAGGGTTTTGGTTCCGGTAACTACAATTTCATTCAGTATACTTATTGGAAAGCTGTCTGCCCGCAATGGATGCTGGGCAAATAATGAATAGGAAAGAAGCCAGAACAGGCTAAAAATACAAACGCGTTTCATGGTTAGCGAACTGTAGCAAAGATACACCTAAGCGCGGTGGAATCGTTTTTTTGTTATCCGCAAGGTCTTCTGCCAGTAAGTCTTCTATTGATAGCAGTGATCTGCTATTTGAGCGCTTTTCTTTTTAGCGTAGCAGGCCAATGGGCTCCCTTTGCGCTATCGTAAAGGAATGTAATTACAAACCGACAATCCGCCTAGGCCAACCAATCGGAAACATCCCTCTCATTTAATTTGAACTGACATCCGCTTCCCTAGTCCAATTGCAACAATTTTGTATAGGGTAGATAATTCGGGTTCAAGCGCATTATTTTCAATTCTGGAGATATAGGTTTTACTGGTACCGCTAAGATTGGCGAGTTCTTGTTGCGACAAGCCCTTTTTAAGCCTTTCTTTTTTTATTATGTTGCCAAAGTGAAAA
>JBIINW010000216.1:0-4435 GCA_044337245.1 Sediminibacterium sp.
AAGCGTAACAGTATCGCCCTTTTTTGTCGCGTTGTATAATAAATTGAACCGCATATTGGCAAAGATTACAATCCCCGTCGAAAAAAATCAACCGGCGCTTGATGTGTTCAGCGACTTGTGTTGTGGAATGCTCCACCGATAAAAATTAGCGGGTTTATATTAACCCATATTATGGAATACCTTATTCACGTCATCGTCTTGCTCGAGCCGCTCTATCAGCTTGCTAATCTCTTCTGCCTGCTCATCATTAACAGGCACTGTATTTTCAGGAATCCATTCCAGCTCGGCACTGATAGGGGAAATTCCTTTGTCTTCTAAACCCTTTTGCAATTTGCCAAAATCAACAAACTGGCAGCGAAGAACGATAATCGCATTTCCCTGCTCATCCACACTTTCCCCCATTTCATCTAGCCCTACATCTATCAATTCAAATTCCAGTTCTTCTGTATTCAGTCCCTCGGGTTTTAGTTTAAATACCCCCATTTTCTTAAACTGAAAGCTTACACTTCCGGTAGTTCCCATTGCACCGTTGCCCTTATTGAAATGACTTTTCACGTTAGCTACTGTTCTAACGTGATTATCGGTGGCGGTTTCTACCAAGATGGCTACCCCATGCGGTCCGTAGCCCTCATATAAAATTTCCTCGTAGTTGGTGGTATCTTTTCCGGTAGCCCGCTTAATGGCGGCTTCTACCCGGTCTTTAGGCATACCCACACTTCGCGCATTTTGAAAACATCTTCGCAAAGCTGGATTGGTAGCAGGGTCGGGGCCTGCGGCTTTTACAGCAATTACAATTTCCTTCCCAATGCGGGTGAATTGTTTCGCCATGCGATCCCACCGGGCAAACATGGTAGCTTTTCTAACCTCAAAAATCCTTCCCATAGTATTTGTTTTGATCCGGTAGCCTCACCGGGATTGCAAAATTAAGCTTTGCAATGTTAGAAACCAACCCTTTGAAACACAACAGCCGAATCCTTTGTGAATCCGGCTGTTGTAAGATTGGTTAATATGGAATTGACTATTCTTTTAATTTGCTGTTGGCTTTGCTGTAGCCAAAATACACCAGCAATCCCAACACCATCCATCCCAGTGCACTTAATTGCGTTTCTTTTGGAAGTCCAAAAATCATCGCAGCACAAACTACCATCCCCAATATTGGTACCAGGGGAACAAGCGGTGTTTTGAAGGGTCGTTCTCTGCCTGGATCATTAACCCGCATTACCCAAATACCTACACAAACCAAGATAAAGGCGAAAAGAGTTCCAATACTAGTAAGGTCGCCGGCTACTTTGGAAGGTACAAATGCCGCAAATGCGCCTACAAATATGAATAAAATCATATTCGATTTGTAAGGGGTTCTGTATTTGGGATGTAAATCGGAGAACATCTTGGGTAACAAACCATCCGTAGCCATCGTATAAAATACCCGGCTCTGACCCATCAACATTACCAATATTACCGAAGAGAAACCGGCAAGAATGGCAATAGTTACTACCTTGGCCAGCCAAAGCTGATCCTTCATGTAGGTTTCAATGGCATAGGCAACGGAAGCTTCTTTACCAGACTTAACAAAATCAGTATAAGGGGCAACGCCGGTTAATACCCATGAAAAAAGCACATATAGAATGGTACATACAACCAAGGAACCTAAAATGCCGATAGGCATATCTTTCCGAGGATTCTTGGCCTCCTGTGCAGCCGTGGATACCGCATCGAAACCGATAAATGCAAAAAATACAATTCCTGCACCTGTTAAAACTCCATATAATCCATGGTTCCAAAATTTGCTGTAATCGTAAAAAGTTCCATCTGGTTTAAGGGCGGGAGCAGCATCTGCAGGAATCAGAAAGGGGGTATGGTTGGCAGGGTTAATGTATTTCCAGCCAATAAAAATGAACAAAATAACGATAGCCACTTTCACAATAACGATTACGGAGTTAACCAGTGCCGATTCTTGGGTACCCTTGATGAGCAACAAAGAAAGTAGTAATAAAATAAACAAGGCAGGTACGTTCATAATACCCACATGCATTACATTGTTAATATCCAAAGCCTTTTCGAAAGGGGAGTGGCTCCATTCATAGGGGATTGACCCCAGATGGTATTGTTCTAATAGTTTATTTAAAAACTCACTCCAAGCGATAGAAACAGTGGCAGCACCCAATGCATATTCCAAAATCAATGCCCAACCAATAATCCAAGCAATCAGTTCACCCATGGTGGCATAGGCATAGGTATAAGCACTACCGGCAATGGGAATCATGGATGCGAATTCTGCATAACACAATCCGGCAAAGGCACAACCAATAGCGGCTACAATAAAGGATAAGGTAACGGCTGGTCCGGCATGTTCTCCGGCAGCTGCGGCAGTTCTTACAAATAGTCCCGCACCAATAATGGCTCCAATACCTAGGGCAATCAAACTACCCGCACCCAGGGTTCTTTTTAATCCTTTTTCGGAGTCCCCGGCCTGCGCCATCAGAACATCCAACGATTTTTTTCTGCTGAATAAACTCATAAATGCTTAGTTAAGATTTTCAATAAAAACTAGTGGAAAAATAGGCAATTCTTTGTTTTCCGCTATAAAAGATTTTGAAATGGGGATAAGGGAAGGGTTTAACGTGGAATCCTTATATTGCGAAATAATCTGTTTGGCATATGCAAAAGTCTAACCGACTCACTTTATACATCCTAATTGCCATGTTTGCCGGAGCCCTATTGGGGTATATAGTGCATACCCAGGCTTCCCCTGCGTTTATTGAGTCTTTCTCAAAAAACATCAAATTATTAACCACCGTCTTTATCCGGATGGTACAAATGATTATTGCCCCCTTGGTTTTTTCTACCCTGGTGGTGGGTATCGCCAAGCTAGGCGATTTGAAAGCCGTTGGAAGGGTAGGCGGCAAAGCCATGCTCTGGTTTATTGGAGCTTCCCTGATTAGTTTGCTGTTGGGTATGGTATTGGTGAATTTCTTTCAGCCGGGAGCTGGTTTCTCGAATGTAGAACTAGATAAAACGGAAGCCGGAAAACTAGTAAGCAATACCCAACAGTTTAGCTTACAGCAATTTGTAGAGCACATCGTTCCGCGGAGTGTGATAGAAGCCATGGCTACCAATGAAATTTTGCAGCTGGTTATTTTCAGTATTTTCTTTGGCGTTGCGGCAGCCTCTATGGGCGACAAAGCCAAGGTAATTGTAAAAGCACTGGATGCCGTATCCCATGTTATCCTAAAAATGGTAGGCTATGTAATGAATGTTGCCCCCCTGGGCGTATTTGGGGCCATAGCAGCAGTGATTGCATCCAAAGGATTGGAAGTATTTGTATTTTATGGCAAATACATGCTTTACTTTTTAATTGGTATTGCCATTCTTTGGGTAATAATGCTTTCAGTTGGGTATTTAATCCTAAGAAAAAGATTACCCGAATTATTGCGCCGAATTGCTTCGCCCCTTATCATCGCTTTCAGCACCACCAGCAGTGAAGCCGTTTTTCCCAAGCTCACCGAAGAATTGGAAAAATTTGGCTGCAAGAATAAAATTGTATCTTTTATCCTTCCCCTTGGCTATTCGTTTAATCTGGATGGAAGTATGATGTATATGACTTTTGCCAGTTTGGCCATTGCACAGGCCAATAACATTCACCTCGATATGGGCACGCAGTTAACCATGTTGCTCGTGCTGATGCTTACCAGTAAAGGCATTGCCGGAGTTCCCCGCGCATCCCTGGTTATTGTTACCGCCACTTGTGCCATGTTTAACATACCGCCCGAAGGCATTGCCCTAATTTTGCCTATCGACCATTTCTGCGATATGTTTCGCACAGCTACCAACGTGCTGGGAAATACCCTGGCCACCACCGTTGTAAGTAAATGGGAAAATGAATTAGGACCTGCTCAAGAAATCCCAGATACCCTATAATACCCAATCAAACATCCCCATGCTATTGCCAATCTTGCTTGCTGCTGAATTTCATTGGACTCAACTTTTACAGCCTCAGTTTTATATAGAACATGGCGGACTGTGGTTGATAGTATTTGTAGTATTTGCCGAAACAGGTCTCTTTGCCGGTTTTTTTCTACCGGGTGATAGCCTACTTTTTGTTGCCGGCATTTATAGTAGTGATATTGCTAGGGCAGTAATTGGTCCGGGTAGTGAACTGATAGATTTACTAGTAATCGCCCTGCTGATTTCTGCTGCAGGAATTATTGGCAATTTTGTGGGCTTCTGGTTTGGAAAAAAAGTGGGTCATGCGATGTACGACTGGAAAGATAACATGCTCTTTAAAAAAAGATACCTAACCCAAGCGCATGATTTTTATGAAAAACATGGCGGCGGTGCTATTGTAATTGCCCGCTTTATACCAATCGTTCGAACATTTGCTCCCATTGTTGCCGGCATTGTGGATATGAACTACAGAAGTTTAGTTATTATAATG